>NZ_LYSQ01000011.1:0-145375 GCF_001728955.1 Aeromonas sp. DNP9
ATTATCAATCGTACAGGATACGGCGCTGTGGCTTGGTTCGACCTGATTGCCATCGATTGCCAGGCACAAAATAACGACTTAGAAACTCATGGCCAACCCGATGGAATAACCGCTGGTATTGTGGCTGAACATATAGCGGGCAACCAGCCGGGTACGGGTGACTATGATGTCGTATTTGCTGCTGTCCAGCTCCAGACCGGCGCCGATAGAGTTGAGGGAGTCAAAGCCAAGCAACCCCCGCTGTTCCCCCAGATATGCAGTATGGGCCCCCTCCAGTACATAGCGCACCGGTCTGTCGAGCAGGGTCCAGTCAAATACCGGGGCCCGGCGGCGCAGATAGAGACCGAGGTTCTCCGCCTCGGCGTGACCACGGACGCTGGTTGAGGTACCGCCAAAGCTCTGCAGGTGCTGGTAGGAGTAGCGCACTTCGACATCGATATCCTGCGTCTTTGAAAAGAGCTCGTAGTCGAGCATCAGCGAGCCTCCCAGTCCGTACATATTGAGCTGTCCACCATCGAGAAAATCCAGCGAGTAGCCCTTGGTGCGCTCCAGCAGCCAGTTGCCGATCCGCAGATCGCTGGCCATGGTACCGAGCGAGACGTTGACGATGGGGCGCAACACCCAGTGGCCACCGCGCGGGTTTTTATGGAGGGCGATATCCCAGCCGACTCCGCCAGAGGCGGTCAGGCTGTTCCATTTGGTCGGGAGGGTGCGGCTCTCGGTGCCGTTGCTCACCACAAACTGGGGATCGTAGCGGCTAAAGCCGATAGCCCCTTCCAGATAGATGGGCACGGCTTCACTCATGGTGGCGCCGCCGCCGATCTGGGTCATGTTGAGGGCGGCAGATTGATTGGTGCCGCTGCCGATATCGAGGTTGCTGGCGGTGATGTCGGGCACCACGGTGAAGGTCATCAGCGAGAGCACCGCATTGGCGCGCTCCTGTGCCCACTCCTGATCCTGTGTTGCGGCCTTGACGGCGCAGCCGGATAGCGCCAGCAGCATTGGCAACAACATCTGCAATAAAGAGAAGCAAGAGCGGTGCATGAGTTTGGTTCCCGATAAGCGGCGTCTGATTGCCCTGGCTTTACTGTAGCGAGCTTCCCGCCGGTTGGCACGGAGCAAAGAGGGGGAGAGTGAGCGCCGCTTGCGGTCGGTTGCCGCTGAGGGGCAAGCCTTTGCCACACCAACGGCACGCCTTTGCAGTTTGTCGCTAAAGCTTGGCCTCTTGCCGCCGATATCTCTTGTGAGATCGTGTGGAGGACAAGCAATTGAACGCTTGGGTGTTGGGGTTGGTCAGCATATCCGTGAGTATGCAGTTACAGGCTGGGGTCACCGAATTTGGTGCCGGTCTGGATCAATCCGTCTGGCGTTTGACCTCCGATACCCAGATTGAGTGTCGCCTCGAGCACCCTATTCCCAACTGGGGAACGGGGGCCTTTGTCAGCCGCGCCGGGCGCAAGATCAACCTCGACTTCGAGCTCAAGGGCAAGCGGCCACAGGCCCAGACCCAGACGGTGAGCCTTGGCATCATGCCGCCGGTATGGCGCCCGGGGATAGCCGGGCGAGAAGTGAGTCAACTGCGCTTCTATCAGCAGTTCGATGGACTGGTAGAGGGGCAAACCGCCTGGACCATGCTCGACGAGCTGGAGGGGGGGCGAATGCCCACTTTCCAGTATCGGGACTGGTATCGCCAGAACCGTGCGGTGCGGGTGTCTCTCTCGTCGGTCAACTTTCGGGTGAAATATCAGGCCTTTATCGACTGTCTGAGCGGGCTGTTGCCCTACAGCTTCAACGACATCGCCTTTAGCGTGCTCACCTACGACAAGAACAGCGATCAGCTCTCCATCCCCTCCAAGCGGCGGCTGGCGATGATCAGCGAGTTTATCAAGGCGGACAAGAGTATCGACGTGGTGGTGATCGATGCTTACAGCGACAGCTACGGCGGCCGCTGGCCGAACCTGAAACTCTCCGAGAAGCGGGCCGATGCCATCAAGAAGGTGTTTGTCGATCTGGGGATCGATCCTGGCAAGATCTCGGTGGAGGGGCATGGCGAGAAGCAGCACGTCGCCTCCAACGAAACCGAACAGGGTCGTGCCAAGAACCGGCGGGTGGTGATCAGCATGGGGCGCAATGGCGAGATCTAGCGCCGTCCCCGGTCAGAGAAGCATAAAAAAGAGCGCATCTGCGCTCTTTTTTGATCCTGCCATTAGGCAGTGGGATTAGGGCAGCTTAGAAGCTGTCACCCAGGCCAGTACCGGCATCTTTCTTGGCGATCAGTTCAATCTTGTAACCGTCCGGATCTTCGACGAAGGCGATCACGGTGGTGCCGCCTTTAACCGGGCCCGGCTCGCGGGTGATCTTGGCACCGGCGGCACGCAGGGCGTCGCAGGTGGCATAGATGTCGTCCGCTTCCAGCGCGATGTGGCCGTAGGCAGAGCCCAGCTCGTACTCGCTCACCCCCCAGTTGTAGGTCAGCTCGATCACTGCTTCATCCTTCTCGTCACCGTAACCGACGAAGGCCAGGGTGTACTTGTACTCGCTATTCTCGCTCTTGCGCAGCAGCTTCATGCCGAGGACGCGGGTGTAGAAGTCGATGGAGCGTTGCAGATCGCCGACACGCAGCATGGTATGCAGAATTCTCATTGCTCAGTTCTCCGGGTTGGTGATGTGTACTGCTTTCAATCTCGGTTGCGAGGCCATCAGCTGTCGGGATAGACCTTCTCTTTGTATTCGCACAAGTCCTCGATGATACAGGAACCACAACGGGGCTTGCGAGCCAGACAGGTGTAACGCCCGTGCAGGATCAGCCAGTGGTGGACATCCAGCTTGAACTCGGCGGGCACTACCTTGAGCAGCTTCTCCTCCACCTGATCCACGTTCTTGCCTACCGCAAAGCCGGTGCGGTTCGATACCCGGAAGATATGGGTATCGACGGCGATGGTGGGCCAGCCAAAGGCGGTGTTGAGCACCACGTTGGCGGTCTTGCGGCCGACGCCGGGCAGGGCCTCCAGCGCCTCGCGGTTCTCCGGCACCTCGCCACCGTGGCGCTCCAGCAGGATGGCGCAGGTCTTGATGACGTTCTCGGCCTTGGTGTTGAAGAGGCCAATGGTCTTGATGTACTCCTTGAGCCCGTCCACCCCGAGCTCCAGCATCCCTTGCGGGGTGTTGGCCACCGGATAGAGCTTGTCGGTCGCCTTGTTGACGCTGACATCGGTCGCCTGCGCCGAGAGCAGCACGGCGATCAGCAGCTCGAACGGCGAGTTGAAGTTGAGCTCTGTGGTGGGGTGGGGGTTGTTTTCCCGCAGCCGCTCGAGGATCTCTCTGCGTTTCTGGTTGTTCATGCCTTGCGTCCGATCATAGCTCGGTCGCCCGGACGCGGGCCGGGGCAACGTTGCAGTGGGCTACGGTAGCGGCCTGTTTGCGGTCCCGCCAGTCGTTGATGGCGTTCTTGGCGGCGATCAGCAGTCCCAGCCCGATAAAACCGCCCGGCGGCAAAATCGCCAGCAGCAGACTGGCATCGGCGTGGAACAGCTCGATGCGCAGGGACTTGGCCCACTCGCCCAGCAGCAGCTCGGCGCCATCAAACAGGGTGCCCATGCCGATGATCTCGCGCATGCCGCCCAGTACCAGCAGCACCAGGGTAAAACCAAGGCCCATCATCAGGCCGTCGAGGGCCGCCAGCAGCGGCGGGTTCTTGGAGGCATAGGCCTCGGCACGGCCGATGATGACGCAGTTGGTGACGATCAGGGCGATAAAGATGCCGAGCGCCTGATAGAGGCCATAGGTGTAGGCGTTCATCAGCAGCTGCACGCTGGTCACCAGCGAGGCGATGATCATCACATAGACCGGAATGCGAATATCCTTCGGCACCCAGTTGCGCACCAGCGAGACGGCGAGGTTTGAGCAGACCAGCACCGCCATGGTGGCAAGGCCGAGCCCCAGCGCATTGGTAAAGGTGGAGGAGACGGCGAGGGTCGGGCAGAGCCCCAGCACCTGCACCAGCGAGGGGTTGTTCTTCCACAGCCCCTGACTCATCAGCTCCTTGAGCTCGCCCTTGCGGCTTTCCAGCTCGGCGATCGGGGCAGCGCTCGTTTCAATCTGTTCCATCTGGTTCATGATGGCTCGACTCCGTTAGTTCGCCGCCGGACAAGCCGGGGCGTTGCTGAGCAGTTCGGGTTGCTCCTGCTGCAGTTTCAGCAGGTTCTTCACCGCCTTGACCACGGCTCGCGGGGTGATGGTGGCGCCGGTAAAGGCATCGAACTCGCCGCCATCCTTCTTCACCGCCCACTGGGGCTCGTTGTCATGGGTCAGGAATTTTCCGGCAAAGCTGTTGATCCAGTCCGATTTCTTCAGCTCGATCTTGTCACCAAGGCCCGGGGTCTCGTTGTGAGCGAGCACGCGCACGGCAGTGATGGTGCCCTTGGCATCAAAACCCGCCACGATGCGGATCGCCCCGCTGTAGCCATCCGGCGCAATCGCCTCCAATGCATAGCCGGTCACCACGCCATTCTTGCTGGCGGTATAGAGGGCCTGCGGCTGATCGCTGCCCAGATACTTCCTGCTGGTCACCTGCTTGCAGCTGGCCACCAGATCGTTGTCATAGCTCCCCTCCGGCAGCAATACCGAGAGGGTCTGCTGCTTCTCCAGCTGCTGCTGGTGGGCGATTTTATCCTTGGTCAGCTCGTTGGTCAGTACCACCAGCGCGGTACAGCCCAGCGCGAACATCGCCAGAATAAGGCCGTTCTTGCGCATGCTCTTTAACATGTCCGGGCTCCGTCAGCTGTGATGGGGAAAAAGGGCAGAAACATCATTGGCGACGGGCTCCATACACTTTCGGGCGAGTCAGCGTGTCGATAAAAATGGGCAACGCAGAGGTTGGCCAGCAGCACTCGATACGTTTCGGCGTTATCGTCTTGGTCATTGGCGACGGGCTCCGTATACCTTCGGACGAGTCAGGCTGTCGATAAACGGCACGCAAAGGTTGGCCAGCAGCACGGCAAAGGCGAACGCATCGGGATAGCCGCCAAAGCGGCGAATGATGTAGACCAGCACGCCGATCAGCACGCCATAGACCAGTCGGCCGCGCGGCGTGGTGCAGGCGCTGACCGGATCGGTGGCGATAAAGAAGGCTCCCAGCATAGTCGCGCCGCTAAAGAGATGGAACATGGGCGTGGCAGTCGCATCCGGGCTCACCAGATAGCCGATGGTGGAGGCCAGCAGCAGGGCACCGAGAATCGCGGTCGGAATGCGCCAGTTGATCACCTTCTGCTGCAGCAGGAACAGGCCGCCCAGCAGATAGCCGAGGTTGACCCAGCTCCAGCCGATGCCGCCCCAATCCTCGAACAGCGGGCCGCTCAGGATCTCGCCGGTGGTGAGCCCCTGAGTCAGGCCGGTTTTAAGGGTATCGAGGGGGGTCGCCATGGTGAGGCCATCCACCCCCTGCTTGAGCTGGGCCATGCTGTAGCCGTCGAGACTAAAGCCGGTGAAGATCACCGACGCCGCATCACCAAAGCCGAGGCTGTAGGCGCGCACGCTCTCTGGCGGCAGCCAGCTGGTCATCTGCACCGGGAAGGAGACCAGCAGCAGCACATAGGCCACCATGGCCGGGTTGAACAGGTTCTGACCCAGCCCGCCGTAGAGCTGCTTGGCGATGATGATGGCGAAGGCAGTGCCCACTACCATCATCCACCACGGCAGCAGCGGTGGCAGGGAGAGACCGATCAGCACGGCGGTGAGGGCGGCGCTGCCATCCATCAGGGCCGGTTTGACGGGGCGGCCCCGCAGCTTGAGCACCAGCGCCTCACTCACCAGCGCGATTACCAGCGCAATCAGGATCTGGATAAAGGAGCCCCAGCCGAAGAACCAGGTCTGGGCCAGCAAGCCCGGCACGCAGGCCAGGATCACCAGCAGCATCAGGGTTCGGGTCTGTTTGCGGTTATGGGCAAACGGCGCAGTCGCAATATTGAACATGAGTCTGTCGATTACCTTGTGGTTGTTCGGTCGGCTGACGGGGCATCTTCAGCGGCGGTCCCGGCGGCTCTGGCCGCCTCTGCCGCCAGCTTCTTCGCCTTGGCGCGGGCCACGGCGGCTGCAATGGCCGCTTTTTTCGGATCAACCGGGGCGTCAGCCGCAGGGGCGCTCGCTTCAGGCGCGGCAGTGACGGCAAGTGGTTGCTCACTGCTGGCTGCATCGGTTTGCATCGGCTCAGCCGGTGCGCGCTCACCCTCAGCTCCGGCACTCTCTACCTGAGTACCGGCACTTTCTACCTCAGCACTGGTACTTGCGCTCTGCTGGGCCAGCTTTTTGGCCTTGGCACGGGCGATGGCTGCGGCGATAGCGGCTTTCTTGGGATCGACCGCTTCACTTGCAGCCGTATCGCTTTGGCTGGTGGTTACTTCGCCCTTGGCTACCGCCACGTCGCGGGTCTCCGCACTTGCCGCTGGCTCGCTCTCTACGTTCACCGCTCCGGTGCTTTCACCTTGCTGCGCCAGCTTTTTGGCCTTGGCACGGGCAATGGCAGCGGCGATGGCAGCTTTCTTGGGATCAACCGCTTTGCTGGCCGCAGATGGCGCATCGCTTTGGGTTGCAGCCGTTTCGCTGGTGCCGGCGGTTGCAGTCAGAGAGCCCTCAGCGCTGTCACTCTGCTGGGCCAGCTTCTTAGCCTTGGCCCGCGCGATAGCGGCAGCAATTGCCGCTTTCTTGGGATCGACAGGGGGATCATTTTGCGTGTTGACCTCGGCTGTCGTGCCGTTGGCAGCGCTTACCGGTTCACCATTCGCCTCGGCCTTTTTGGCCTTGGCACGGGCGATGGCGGCGGCAATCGCCGCTTTTTTCGGATCGGCCTCTGCCTTTTGCTGATCAACATCTACCGCAGGCGCAACAGCGGTTTCGGCTGTAGCAGGCTCGGCGCTCTCGCCAGCCTGAGCCGCTTTCTTGGCCTTGGCACGAGCAAGAGCCGCGGCGATGGCTGCTTTCTTGGGATCGCTAGCGGGGTCAACCGCCTCGGCGGATTGCGGCGCAGCGGCTGTTTCGCTGTTTGCGCTCTCCGCCAGCTTGGCAGCGCGGCGCGCTTCCGCTTCCCGTTTGCGCGCTTCGCGGGCGGCAATCACGGCGCTGTTGTCGGGCACGCCTTCGCCGGTGGCTGCAATGGCGGTGATGGGCGCATCCTGCTTGGCCTTGATACGGGCGAGAGCCGCTGCCACCGGGTCTTCTCCACCTGCGGCAGTCATCGCCTGCCGGCGCTGGGCGGCGGCTTCGGCGTGGCGCGCTTCGCGGGCCGCTTTCTCCCGCTCGAAACGGGCCTGCTTGGCTTCGAAACGCTGCTTGGCGCGCTCGGCTTTTTCGGCCTCGGCGCGGGCTTCGCGAATGTCATCCTTGGCGATCTTGTAGTACTGCACCAGCGGGATCTCGCTCGGGCAGACCCAGGCGCAGGCACCGCACTCGATGCAGTCCATCAGGTTGAGCTTCTCGGCCTTGTCATACTCTTTGGCCTTGCTGTACCAGTAGAGCTCTTGTGGCAGCAGGCTGGCCGGGCAGGCATCGGCACAGGCGCTGCAACGGATGCAGGCCTGCTCCGGGCCGGGAGCGGGCAGTTCGGCTTGCGTCGGCGCGAGCAGACAGTTGGTCGCCTTGACCACAGGCACCATGGCGTGGGGCAGGGTAAAGCCCATCATGGGGCCCCCCATGATCACCCGCTGATCCGCTTCCGGTTGCAGCTCGAAACGCTGCAGTAGCCAGCGCACCGGCGTACCGAGGCGCACCCAGGCATTGCCGGGCTTCTTGAAGCTGTCACCGGTGAGGGTAACGATCCGCTCGATCAGCGGCTCGCCGTCGATGATGGCGCGCTTGATGGCAAACACGGTGGCTACGTTGAGCACCATGATGCCGATATCGACCGCGCGGCCCCCCTTGGGAACCTGACGGCCGGTCAGCAGCTCGATGGTCTGCTTGGCACCGCCCGAGGGGTACTTGGTCGGCACCGTCTTGACCAGCACATCTTCGTCGGTGGCGTGACGGGTCAGCTCGGTGATCGCCTCGGGCTTGTTGTCTTCCACCCCGATCAGGGTGAGTTTCGGTTTGAGCAGGTGCTTGAGCACCCGAATGCCATCCATGATCTCGTCGGCATACTGCTGCATCAGCCGATCGTCGGTGGTGATATAGGGTTCGCACTCCAGCCCGTTGACGATCAGGATCTCGGTGAGCTGGCCACGGCCGTCGAGCTTGCTGTGAGTGGGGAACACGGCGCCGCCAAGACCGGCAATGCCCGCCTGCTGGATGCGCTCGAGCAGTTCGCCCCGCTCCAGATTCCAGTAATCGGGCTTGCCGTCGAGCTCGCCCCACTCATCTTCGCCATCGGGGGTGAGGATGACGCAGAGATCGTCAAGCCCCGAAGGGTGAGCGACCGTGTGGTTGGCAATCTCGGTGATGGTGCCCGAGGTGGAGGCGTGCACCGGCACCACCCGCCCTCTGGCATAACGGGTCAGCGGTTGACCCTTCTTGACCTTGTCACCCACCTGCACCAGCAGGTCGCCGGCGGTGCCTGCGTGCTGGCGCACCGGAATGATCAGGCGCGGCGGCAGACCGGCCTGCTCGACCGGCGTCTGACTCGATTGCAGTTTGTTGTCGGCGGGGTGAATACCACCGTGAAAGTCCCAGATATTCCCGGCTTTGATGCGTTCAAGTAAAGACTGCATGGTTACTCCACCAACCTGACCGGAATCTTGCCCGGAACCTGCACGTTATTGAGATCCCACTTCCAGTTATCGACCGTGGTGGGCACCGGGATCATCTCGATGCAGTCGGTCGGGCAGGGATCGACACAGAGATCGCAACCGGTGCACTCGCTGGCAATCACGGTATGCATCGCCTTGGTGGCGCCGACGATGGCGTCCACCGGACAGGCCTGAATGCACTTGGTGCAGCCGATGCACTGATCTTCGTGGATAAAGGCGACCTTTTTGACCGGCACTGCGGCCTCGTCATTGCCGCCCAGCGGCTGGGGTTCGACCCCCATCAGGTCGGCAATCTTGCGCATGGTGGCCTCGCCACCGGGTACGCACTTGTTGATCTGATCGCCGCCCGCAACCGCCTCGGCGTAGGGTTTGCAGCCGGGATAGCCGCACTGGCCACACTGGGTCTGGGGCAGCAGGGCATCGAGCTGGTCGACGATGGGGTCTGCTTCCACATGAAACTTGACGGCGGCAAAGCCCAGGATAATCCCGAACGCCAGCGCCAGCAGGGTCAGCACCAGAATGGCAAAGAGAATATGGATCATGGTTATATCTTGATAAGGCCGGTAAAGCCCATAAAGGCCAGAGACATCAAACCGGCGGTGATCATGGCAATGGAGACCCCGCGAAACGGCGCGGGCACATCGGCGGCGACCAGACGCTCGCGCATGGCGGCAAACAGGATCAGCACCAGCGAGAAGCCGGTAGCGGCGCCAAAGCCATAGATCACGCTCTGGATAAAGTCGTGTCGCTCATTGATGCTGAGCAGCGCAACCCCGAGCACCGCGCAGTTGGTGGTGATGAGGGGCAGGAAGATCCCCAGCAGGCGATAGAGGGTCGGGCTGCTCTTGCGCACCACCATCTCGGTAAACTGCACCACCACGGCGATCACCAGAATAAAGGCGAGGGTACGCAGATAGGCGATATCCAGCGGCACCAGAATGTAGTGTTCCACCAGATAGGAGCTGGCACTGGCGAGGGTCATCACGAAGGTGGTCGCCAGCCCCATGCCGATGGCGGTTTCCAGCTTGCCGGAGACCCCCATAAAGGGGCAGAGGCCGAGGAATTTCACCAGCACGAAGTTGTTAACCAGCACTGTGCCGATCAATAAAAGCAGGTACTCAGTCATCAATTACCGTCACTGAAAGTCGGGTTATCGGGGTTTGAAGGCGGGCGGTATTATCTGACGTTAGGGCCAGTTAAACAACCGCAAGGCCGCATGGTTATTATGCAACTGGATAATTTAGCCGGGGTTTTGGGCCAGAATCCGGTGGGTTTTGCGCCATATCCCCACCGGGTGAGAAGCCTTACTAACCAACAGCCAGTTTGGCGGCCTCTTTCCACATAAATGGCGGCATCGGAGTAGTGAGATGCCATTTAATGTTCATCGGTTGGCTGCCAGTGTGGGATACGTACTCCACCTCACCAAAGTTCACAAAGCCAAGGGTACGGCCAAATTCATCTTTGCTCTGCTCGCGGACGAACAGAAACAAGCGCTTACCTTCTGCTCTGTGGTTGATGTAACTCAGCCCCTTACCCCGTTCTGGGCGAGCGCTGTTTTGGCTCTGCCAATGAAACAGCGACTCGTTGATGGCGTAGTCGTGATAACGGGTAGTGGGGGAGAAGTGCTGTTCCGTTTTGTTCAAGGTCACGAACAGCAACTCGATATTTTGCTCTGCGATGACATAGACCCCTTCGCGAGCCGTGGGTTGCTGCGCGAAGGTGGTCGCGCCAAAGCCAACCAGCACCTGCTCTCTGGCATAACGTGCATGCAGTTGCAGTGGATTACCGGGAAGGTTTGGCATGGCGCTTTGTTCGTGTTGCACCCGGTTGATCAGCATGGGCAACAGATCTGCCAGCTCGGCCCTTAATTCAGGTTGATTGAGTTGTTTCAGGCTGTGCGCCAAGGAGCTAAAGCCAGCAGTGGGGCCGCTCTGTTGCCAGAAGTCGTAATGGCACATCAAGGCCATGCGTGCATCGTGCTCGGCCGTTAAGGTAAATGCGTCTGCCACCAAGGTTTGTAAGAAGTTCAAGTAATGGAGCGCATCGCAGCCCAATAGCCGGGTTTTGATGGCACGGGTGTAGAGGGTCGACAGCTTCTCATCGCTCATTTCAGAAATGGTATGGTTGTGGGCCTGTTTGACCAAGGCGCTCCAATTGCCGCGCTTGTAGATCTCCTCAAGGCTAATGTGAGGGTAGAACTTCAAAAAGTTCGCCAGCGTCAGCGGTAAATCACAGTCCTGCGAGAAACGGCTGATCAGGCCCATGAGTCGCGAGGTATTGAGGGTCGCCTTCTTGATATTGCTCAGAATTAACTCTTGGGTCTGTTTTGAGAGCTCGATGCGGCAGCCCAAGGGCGCGTGAGGGAAGCCCTGTTTGATTTCGTGGCTGATCGCCTTATTGGTTTTACCCACCAGTGCCCGAAATTTCTGAGCAAAGTCATACTCCGCATGGGCATTGCCAACAAAGTCCAACACGGTGCAGCACTCTTTATTGCTCGCCAGCCGCAGGCCCCGCCCTAATTGCTGCAAGAAGATGGTGAGGCTTTCCGTTGGTCGTAAAAACAGCAAGGTATCGACTTCTGGGATATCGACCCCTTCGTTAAAGATGTCCACCACGCAGAAAATATTGATAACGCCGGTACGCAAATCCTGTTGTTTACTATGGCGCTCGTCTCGGTTATCGCTGGTGAGGATGTCAGCCTTGATGCCCTTCAATAAAAATGCCTTGCACATAAAATCGGCATGTTCGCGGCTCACACAAAATGCCAGCGCTTTGATCTTGGTAATATCGGTGACGATCTCAGCGAGGCTCTGGACTATCTTCTGTACCCGCTGCTGATTGTGGGTATAGATATTGGTGAGCTCAGTGATGTCATAACGACCATTTTTCCAAGCGACTTGGCGCAAGTCAGTATCATCATCGATACCAAAATATTGGAATGGGCAGAGAAGGCGACGATTGATGGCCTCGGGCAAGCGGATTTCTGCTGCGATCACACCACAAAAGTCCGCAAGAATATCACCGCCATCATGGCGCTCTGGCGTTGCGGTCAATCCCAACAGAATGTGAGGATCAAAGGCTGCGAGCAAACCACGATAAATGGCCGCCGCAATATGGTGAACCTCATCGATGACGATGTAATCGAAATAGTCTGGGCTAAGGCGCAACGTAGCCAGCTGGTTATTCAAGGATTGCACCGAGGCAAATAGCTGACGGTAGTGGGTTGGCACGGCGCCGCCGACCAAGAGTTCGCCAAAATTGGATTGCTTGAGCACACCGCGGTACGAGGCCAATGCTTGGCGCAAGATCTCTTCTTTGTGGGCGACAAACAGAAACTTGGCGTCGGGTTTGGTTTTCAGAAAACGTGCAAAATCAAAGGCGGAGATCAGGGTTTTCCCTGTACCGGTGGCCGCAACCACCAAGTTACGAAAGCGCTGGTGTAAAGAGCGCTCCATCGCCAATTGCTCAAGGATCTCCTGTTGATGGGGAAACGGCGTGATATCAAAGAAATAGGCAGGACTATTTTTGTCACCATCCCCACGGGCCTCTTGCAGCGCATGCTTTAATTTCGTGCGGCTTTCGAGCTTGCCATCGAACAGCTCAAAATCATCGGACTCCCAATAGGTTTCAAAGGTACTCAGGGATTTCTCGATAATATGAGGGATCTCTTGCGAGGTGATTTTTAGGTTCCACTCCAAGCCACTGGTGAGGGCAGAATGAGAGAGGTTGGATGAACCTATATAGCCGGTATGAAAGCCAGTATTTCGGCAAAAGAGATAACTCTTGGCATGCAACCGTTCGCGCTGGGTGTTATAGCTAAGCTTGACTTCGGTATTGGGGAGGCTGGCTAAAAATTCAACTGCCTTGGCATCGGTCGCCCCCATATAAGAGGTAGTAATTACTTTTAATTGGCGGCCGCTGCGAGTGAACTCTTCCAGCTCATGACGGAAAATCCGGATACCTGCCCATTTGATAAATGAGACCAGCCAGCAGATGCTATCTGCCGATAATATTTCCCGTTTAATCTCCGACTCCATCGACAAACCCGCATTGCTGCCGCAGAACAGCTCACTTTGCGTTAGACCGGTCAGAGGGAAAATATCCTCGGCATATTGCTTTAAATTGGCGGAGATGGGGTTATCCAACTGGTAGAGCGCTGTCAGAATTTTTCCCTGACTATCGATGAGGTTCTCGCCAATGAAGTCTGGGTCTTGGGTGCGATCCTTTAGCCAAAGCAATAACTGGTTAGCCAGCTCAATCTGCCGTTGCAGCTGATCCTCTCCAGTTACCGAACCCACAGCATATTCCAAAACCCGGCTCAGAAATCTGGATAACCAAACTGCCGCTTCGGCAGGTTCAAGCTGGCGTTCCCCTACGTAAAAGCGCTCGCGGTCGAGTCGAGATGTCAGCAGTTGAGTAATGAGCTGTTCATAAATACCGCATTGTTGCATCGCACTTTAGCCTTGAACGTTGTACATGAGGGTGGCGAGAAGAGTATCATTTTTTCCAACCAAATCAGTAAGCTGTTGTCGCCTGTTACTCGTTTGAAAATCGCCCCGGTTTTCGGTAATAGAGCCCGGCAGTGACAACCACAGGGAGGTGGTGATGGATCCGGTTTCCTATCTTTTTTCGGCTTATCTCAATCTGGTACAGCAGCAGGTTGCGGATATCTATGGCACCGAGGCCAAGACGCTGGTGGTGCAGTATGAGGGGGAGTCGGTCCCGTTCTCTTTTCAGCTGTGGCAGATCCAGCAGCCGAGCGTTTGTCGTTCCTACCAGCAGGATGTTCGGCGTTTTAGCCAGTGCACGGTCAAGGCGTCCACCCTGTTTCACAAGCTGTGTGATGACTTGACCCGGCAGGATGACAGCAGTTGGCAACTGCCCAAATATCGCGCCATGTATTGTTCGGCCGCCGTCAGCTACAGGCCGATGATTGCCGAGATTGGGAATGCCAAACAGAGTCCGGCCAAGCTGGCGGAGCGCGCCTGCAATCAGGCGATTCTGGCAGCAATGGACAGTGACGATGAAGCCCTGCTGGCCCAGCGTGACAGAGCGTGCGCCGCGGTGCAGTAATGCGAATTTATTTGACCAGTTCATTTGCGCTCGCTTTGCGCGTCACGGCACACATGGGCTCTCTCTTGCCGGGTAAGATGGGGTTGCCCGCTGTGGCGACGACAGTCGGATGCTTGCGGGCATATGTCGGTCACATCAGCCAGATCACCACCAGGAGGTAACCATGATCAGCCATATCGACCATCTGGTATTGACGGTCAGTGATATCGAACGGGCCGTGGCGTTTTACAGTTCGGTGCTCAATATGGAGGCCATTACCTTCGGTGCGGGGCGCCGGGCGGTAGGGTTTGGCAACCAGAAGATCAATCTGCAACTGCTGGGGCAGGAGCCGCGCAACCGGGCGCAGGTGGGATCGGGGGATGTCTGCCTTATCACCCGCTGGCCGCTGGAGCAGGTGATGGCCCAGCTTGCCTGCCACGGGGTGGAGATTGTCGAGGGGCCGGTGACCAAAAGTGGCGCCTGCGGGCCGATAGAATCCATCTACTTCCTCGACCCGGATCAGAACCTGATAGAAGTGAGCATCTATCCCTGAGCCCACCAAGTCATCAGTCCCATCGTCATCATCAATAGAAAGGGGCCGTCAATTGACGGCCCCTTTCTTGTATCACCATCGACCCAGCGCCAGTGGCTCTTTGCCGATACTCCAGAAACACCCTAGAAAGGCGCGCTGCTCTCGTCGCTCTCCTGTAAAAACTGCTCCACTTCTGCCTGATAGGCCGCATCAGGTTGACTGCTGCTGGCTGGGGTTACGGCGGCAGGCCGGACGACAGGAGGGGCGGTGAGGGTCTCCATCACCCGCTGCTGCAGATAGGGGTAGAAGGGGTTGGAAGAGGTGCGGGTGAGGGCGCCGGGGTTGACGATCAGCACACCGCGCTCGCCACGCAGGGCCAGACCGCCGAGATTGATGCCGTATTGCTCCCGCTGCTCCGGGCGCGCCGCCATGCCATAAAGGGGGTCGTCCATCGGGAAGGGGAGCGCCACATGGGAGAGGGAGTAGATCTCCTTGGGATAGTCGATGCCCAGCGGGCGGACCTGCTCAGGCTGGTCTGCGCTGGCCAGCGTTCTGGCCTGGGTTGCGGGGGCGGTTGGCTCGACATTGCCCACCACGGTGAGGCGATAGTGCCCGGGTGCGTTTGGCAGCAAGCGTTGCAGCGCCAGCTCTGAGGCCGAGCTCATCAGCGGGCCAAACAGGGTGCTGCGGTTGATATCAAACAGCACCAGTTCGCTGCCGTTGGCCGGCAGGTAGTGGTAGAGATCGGCAATGATGGAGCGAGTGCTGACGGTGTAGTCCATCACCGACTGGAAGGTGAGGGTGGGGGGAAACGCCGCCAGCTCGCCACTGGCGGCCAGCTGGCGCACCTGCTGCTGGATGGCGTGAGTCAGGCGATAGGACTGGCGCGCGCCGTTGACCGGAAACGAGTTGTACTTGAACGGGTTGAACTCCGGCATGGTGTCGAGCCAGGCTGCGTTGGCAAAGGCGGGCAGCAGGGCAGGCACGGCCTTGAGCCCGGCGAAGCGGGCAAAGCGGGTCACCCCGATCATCGGGGAGATCAGTACCAGCCGATCCGGTTTTGCCAGCGTGCCGCTCGGGTCGGCCAGCGCATCGAGCGCATATTTCACCGCCAGCGCGCCGCCGTTGGAAAAGCCCACCAGATGCAGCGGCCGCTTGCCCGGCACCAGCAATCTGGCCTCCCGCACCGCCAATCGGGTGGCGGCCAGCCAGGTCTCCCAATCCACATCCACGAGGCCTGCGGGCACAGTGCCGTGGCCGGGGATCCTCAGCCCCAGCGCGATAAAGCCCTGCTGCTGATAGCGTCTGGCCAGATGGCGCAGGCTGTAGGGGGAGTCGGTCAGGCCGTGCAGCAGCACCGCTACCCCTTTGGCTTCCCCCTCGGGGCGCAGCAGGTAGGAGCGGTTCCAGTTCTGCTGAAAGCGGGTGGGATTGATGGGGGCGTCCTGATAGTAGCGATTGCTGGCCAGTTGCTGCTCCGGCGGCGTCTTGGCGACTACCTCGGTGGCTACCAGTTCGAACAGCTCTGCTTCGCGGGCCAGATAGGCTTGCCAGTCGCTGCTGTCGAGCTCATCGGCGCTGAGTTCGGGGGGCACCACTGTGTGCCACAGCTGCAGCGGCGCTGCCTGCCAGGCGAAGTAGGCGATCACCGCCCATGCGGTCAGCAACAGCAGCAACAGGGTCAGCAGAGCACGGCGAACAAGGCGACGAGTGTGAGCCAGCATGGTGCAATCCTTGGCAATAGAGGTGGAGCCGCCTCTGGGCGGGCAAGTTTGGCACAGCACATTGGGCTCTGCCAACCGGCTTAAAGCCTAATGGAAACAAGGTGATATGTATAGTTGATGGCGTTCGTCTGCGCTGGCTGTGGGCGCCTGATCCTGCCGTTGGCATCAGGCTGGCCGTTCGAAGGCTGCATCGCGGGCCATCTGGTGGCGTGAACTTGTTCGCGGATGCCCGCTTGGGCGCTGCGACCTTGCAACTATCTGCCCCTGAAAGGGGGCAATTATGCTACTGTAGCGGCGTTTTTTGATGGATAAGCTGGCATTGGCCTTTTTTGAAGATGGAATGGTATGCAGAACTTTGACGTAGTGAATTGGCTGATGCAGCAAACAGCCTCCCCGGCTCAGCCGGAACAGGCGATGGCACAACCGGGCGCGGCCCAGAACCTGTGGCAGGTGATCCATGCTGGCTAACGAATCCATGCGCCTGAACAAATACATCAGCGAGAGCGGTATCTGCTCGCGCCGCGAGGCCGACCGCTTTATCGAGCAGGGCCACGTCTTTATCAACGGCAAGCGGGCCGGGATTGGCGATCAGGTGCAGGTTGGCGATCTGGTCAAGGTGAACGGTCAGGTGATCGAACCGCGTGAGGCGGACAGTCTGGTGCTGATCGCCCTCAACAAGCCGGTGGGTATCGTCAGTACCACGGAGGCGGGCGAGAAGGACAACATCGTCGATTTCGTCAACCACAGCACCCGGGTCTTTCCCATCGGGCGGCTCGACAAGGATTCGCAGGGGCTAATCTTCCTCACCAACCACGGCGATCTGGTCAACAAGATCCTGCGGGCGGGCAACGATCACGAGAAAGAGTATCTGGTGACCGTCGACAAGCCGGTGACCGACGAGTTTGTGCGCGGCATGGCGGCCGGGGTGCCGATCCTCGGTACTGTGACCAAGAAGTGCAAGGTGAAGAAAGAGGCACCGTTCGTCTTTCGCATCACGCTAGTGCAGGGGCTGAATCGCCAGATCCGCCGCATGTGCGAGCACTTCGGTTTTGAAGTGACCAAGCTGGAGCGCATCCGCATCATGAATGTCAGCCTCAAGGGGCTGCCGGTGGGCGAGTGGCGCGATCTCACCGACGACGAGCTGATCGATCTGTTCAAGCTGATTGAGGACTCCTCCTCCGAGGTGAAACCGGCCAAAGGCGACAAGCCCAAGGCGGCCAAGGCCCCTGCGGCGCAAAGCGCCAAGCCGGGGCAGGGCAAGAAGCCGCGCCGCGATGACGATCACGAGATTGGCGGGCGTCCCAATGTGCCGGGCCCGGAAGCCTTCGAGAAGAAGCTGCCGGTGGGCAAGGGTGGCGCGGGCAAAGGTGCCGCCAACAAGGGCGGTGCTGGCAAAGGGGCACCCAAGGGTGGCAAACCGGCCGCTGGCAAGCCGCGCACCGCTAACGCCGGACGGCAGAAGAAGGGGCGCTGAGTTGTCCCTCTGAGTGGCGTCAGCCGCCAGTCATCCCCAACACTATTATCTCCAACACACCGGCCTCAGGCCGGTGTGTTGTTTTGGGCAGCAGAGCTGGTTGGGAGGGGCGCCGAAAGGGACGGCTCGCTGGCGGTCGGTAACCCCATGACGCGAGGGTAGTGGCGCGGGTCGAGGCGCACTACCAGCAGGCTCATCAGCAGCAATCCTCCCAGTTGCCACGGCCAGGCGGCCGCAAAGTCGCCCACATAGTGATAGAGCCGTGCCGCCACCCAGGGGCCGGTGGCCGCCAGCATAAAGCCGAATCCCTGCATCAGGGCACTCAGGGTGCCCGCGCGGCGCGGGTCTGGCAGGTGATCGAGCGCAATCACCATGATGAGCGAAAAACTGCCGCCCAGACCGGCGCCGCACAGCATGCACCAGAGAATGGGGGCGCTGGCTGGCGCCAGCCAGAGGCCGCCGAATCCCGCCAGTTGCATGGCGATGGCAAGCCCCATCCATGGCCGCCGATCCAGTCTGCGCGTCGCCAGCAGCGGCAGGCCGAGGCCGCTGGCGGTCTGCACCAGTGCCAGCCAGGCGACCAGTTCGCCCGCCTGTGCGGCGCTCCACCCTTGCGCCATATAGGCGGGGGCCAGCCATGCCACTACGATGCCGTAGCCACTGTTGATGATGCCAAAGCAGACGATCAGCAACCAGCTGCGGGGCAGGGTGATCAGCCGCTGTTCGCCGTCGGGAATCGCTACCTCCGCGGTGCTTGGCAGACGCACTTTCCACCCTAGCCAGACGAGGGCCAGCAGCAGCGGCAGGCTCCAGAGCGCCAGTGCCTGCGACCAGTCGAGGCTGACTGTCAGCCGTGGGGTGAGACTGGCCCCCAATGCCCCGCCCCCCATCATGCAGGCGGAGAAGATCCCCATCACCAGCGGCACCTTGCGAGCGAAGGCCTGCTTGATAAGGGCGGGCAGAACTCCCTGCACCAGTGCCGACCCAAGGCCGCAGAGCGTGGCGCTGGCGATCAGCAAGGCGCCGCTCTGGGCATCGAAGCGCATGGCGCTGCCAATGCCGAGCAGCAGCAGGGCCGCCCCCAATAGTTGGCACGCACTGGCGCGTCTACGCAGGCTGGGAGTGAGCAGCACGCCAATCCCGATGAGCCAGAGCGGCAACAGGGTGAGCCAGGCCAGGGTATCCATCCCGAGCGACAGGGCGCGGCCAATCTCGCCGCTCAGCGGGCCGATGGCGGTAAGAAAGGGGCGCAGATTAAGGCCAATCAGGATCACCAGCACCAGCAGGGCAGTCTGGCCTGCGGGTTGATCCGCATTTCGTTGATTCATCGGGTGCAGTTTCCGGTTCTGGGAGAGGCAGGGGGCATTCGGGACGCGGAGTCATCGGGGCTGAACATGGCAGATCACCGTCAAAGGAGGCAAAAACGCCAGCCTAACGGGGTCAAAAGTCATTTGGAAATTAAATGATAGAATGGGGTTCAGTGGTTTTGTAAATGGAGTGCCCCATGCTGGATCCCCTGTTACTGCGCAGTTTTGTCGCCATTATCGATACCGGTAGCTTCACCCGCGCCGGTGAACGGGTCCATCTGACCCAATCCACCATCAGCCAGCAGATCCGCCGCCTTGAGCAGCAGCTTGGCTGTCCACTGCTGGATCGCTCCGGTCGTCAGGTGGTGGCGACGGCGGAGGGAGAAAAATTGCTGGGGCTGGCCCGCCGCATTCTGGCGCTGCTGGCACAGGCCGAGGAGCAGGTGACCGAGGGGAGCGTGGCGCTTAGCCTCGGGGTGCCGGAGGATTTCGCCGCAGGCGCCATTACCCCGGTGCTGGCCGCCTTTGCCCGCGATTACCCCGAGGTGCGGCTGGAGGTACAAAGCGGCCTGAGCCACGAGATCTGGCAGCGCTTCGAGGCGGGGGAGCTGGATCTGGCGCTGGTCAAGCAGACTCGCGGGCAGGGTTCGCCCCTTGCCAGCTGGCGCGAGCCGCTGGTGTGGGTCGACAGTCGCGACTGGCCCGCACGGGAACGGGATCCCCTGCCGCTGGTGGTATTCCCGAGCGAAGGGCTCTATCGGCGGCAGATGACCGATGCGCTCGATGGCCTCGGTCGGCGTTGGCGTATTGCCTATGTCAGCGCCAGCCTTGCCAGCTTGCAGGGGGCTGTGAGCGCGGGGATCGGGGTGAGCTTGCTGCCCAAACGGCTGATGCCCGCCGATCAGCTGGCCCTGATCCAGTGGCCCAGGGTGGCGCCGGTGGAGCTGGCGCTCCATGCCGGGGGACGCGGGAGCGAGCCGCTCACCCGCTTGAGTTCGGCCCTGATCGCCCTTTGTGACGAGGTGATGGGGCCGCAGTAATTTGCGGTATGGGGAAAAGTTGAAGTCTGAAAAAGCGCAACAATGTGTGAGGGCCGATCAGAGATCCTTCCCCTCCGCCAGCTTGCGCTCGTAATCTTGTTTCACGATGGCCAGCGCCGCCAGTACCAGCTCGGGGGCCAGCTGGTTGGTTTCCAGCAGTTCAATCAAATCCACCGCGAGTTTCACCTCGGGTGGGGCAGTTTCCAGTGACATGGGCAGGGATCCGGTTGCGGGTAGAGGGGGGATTATACAGGGGCGCCGCCGTTGGCCGAAAGCGCCCCGCTGTATCGGGCTGTGAGGCATGAAGGTCAGAGGTGCTGGCGCATCTCCTTGTCGATCTCCTCGCGCAGGGCAATCAGCTTTTTGGCGTACTGCTGCAACTGCAGATCGCTCTCGCTCACCGGCTGCCACTGGGGCACCGGGGTCGGCTTGCCCTGCTCATCCATCGCCACAAAGATGATGATGCAGTGGGTGGTCTTGTGGCGCTCGGTCTCGGTGGGGTGGCGGCTGTAGACATCCACCGCCAGATGCATGCTGGTGGTGCCGGTGTGGATCACCTGAGCGTGAACCTCCACCAGCTGGCCAATCTGGATGGGGCGCAAAAAGCGGATCCCCCCCACATAGACGGTCACCGCATAGCCGCCGCACCAGCCGGCGGCGCAGGCATAGCCCGCCTGATCGATCCACTTCATCACCATGCCGCCGTGTACCTTGCCGCCGAAATTGACGTCGGAGGGTTCGGCCAGAAATTGCAGGGTCAGTTCGCGATTTGGCACAGTTACATCCTTATTGCCTGAAGGGTTTCCCTGAGCTTTGCCCCATCGGCTTGCCCGGTCAAGGGTTCATCCCCGATTCAGGGGGGCGGGGTCACTATCTTGCTCTATCGACGGGAACATAGCCGCAGGAGTGACACCATGAAACAGATGCTGGAACAGTTGCTGGGGGCTGGCAAAGGCTGGCTCAACGAAGGCGGAGACAAGCGCAAGGGGCAGATGCAGGGAGCGCTTGCCGGTGGTGCGCTCGGTCTGCTGCTGGGCAATAAAAAAGTGCGCAAATATGGCGGCAAGGCCGCGGCCGTGGGCGGCGCGGCGGCCCTTGGCGGGCTGGCCTACAAGCTCTATCAGGATTGGCAGGCCCAGCAGGCGGCACCCGCCCAGCCCACCCATCCCATCAGTGGGCTGGAAGGCAATGCGCTGGATGCCCGTGCGGCCCTCTTGGTGCGCGCCATGGTGGCCGCGGCCCGGGCCGATGGCCATATCGACGGCGCCGAGCGCCAGAAAATTCAGGAGTACCTGACCGAACAGGGCCAGAGCGATGTCGCCCGCTGGATTGACGCCGAGCTGGCCCGCCCTCTCGATCCCCACGCGCTGGCACGGGAAGTGACTGACATGGAGCTGGCCACCGAGGTCTATCTCGCCTCCCTGCTCGCCATCGAGGTGGATCACTTTATGGAGCGCGGTTATCTCGACGAACTGGCTCGGGCCCTCAAACTCGATGATAACCTCAAGGGCAGCATCGAGCGGCAGGTGGCCCAGCTTAACGCCCCTGCCTGATAGCCCTCATCGCCATGGATTGCCGATAACGCCCCGCTCAAGGGGCGTTGTTGTTTCTGCTGCCCGCCAAAAGATGCGGAGGAGCCTATTTGGATTACGGGGTACAGCCCCTAAGATGGCGCAGGATCATCCCCCTTTTTGCAAGGAGCAGTAGTGGGAAATGCGACACTCGTTTATTAACTGAACTCCACATCATGTTAATGTCAAAGAACAATATCAACGTTTGCACAAGGAGCGTGCGTAATGTCAACTTCCCCAGCCGAGCTGGCCAAATATTACAGTGTTGATGATTTAACCAGTGCAACAACGGGGGGAGGCAGGCTCAATAACCTGCTTTTATCAGTTCAAAAAGGCTTGCCACTATCTATTTGGAGTCAGCAATACCTTGAGTCTAAAGGACTTAATGCCTTGCTCGGTTTTCTTACCGGGTCGTTATCCAAAGAGGAGTTTTATAGACGAGCCTTATTAGAGCGAGAACAGCGTATCGTAATCGCTAAAAAGCGGCAGCTTGAACTTGAAGCCATTAAAATAGCCGAGCAGAAAGCTGCCACCTTGAGGTATGAAATGCTCCAGGCTCAATATGAAGCTGAACGTATAAAACGTGAGAACGATCCAAAGTTTATTGCGAGGAGAAAAAACCAAGAGCTTCGTCGGAAGTTTGGAATTGAATTCTTTGTGGAAAAACATCATTTCAAGCAACTGATGCAGATTTTGCGTACGCTGGATGCCAAGTCACGACTTTCTGAACTTGATTCTATATGGCTAAAAGTTGAGGGGCGAGAGTATCAAACAGATAAGATATGGCATGCATATCATCGAATAGAAGCTGATTTTTATATTTCAGAGTACAAGAAAACCTGCGATCCATGGCAAGCAGTCAATGCCAGTGCGCATCTTCGAAAATGTGCAGCCGCCGCATCTGCTGTTGAATTGCTCTCGGCTATTCCAGTTAAAGACCAAGAGCATGCGAAGCTCAAATCTGCGATTAGAACAACCCATGGTGGGGCGTTGCGTGACTTAGGAAAGCGTACAGATGCTCTGAAAATGGGGGCTGAGGCTCATGCATTGCAACCGAATAATTTCAGACCATGCACACTGTTAGGTGCGCTCAATATTGAGCAGGGGAATATTGAAGAGGGGCATAATTGGTATCTCATGGCGGAAGCCCGTGGTGCTAAGCGGGATAGTATCGAGTACGAATTGCGTTCTCTGCTTTTGCGCATGAGTGAAGATAAGCGTCATGCGACTATTGCAGAGCTATTGAGGATTGCCCCTCGAGAATATGGCTGGTTACGCAGACCATTGAAGAGGTAATTACAGCCGCACTTGGGTTCCTGTTTCATGAGCGGAATTATTGGCGTCATCTTACGTGCCTTGGGCAATTTGGCGATTGATAAGCTCGGCAAGTTTGAATAGGGCCCGCTCCAGCTGTTCGCTCCAGGGATGGGAGCTGTTGAGGCGCAGGCAGTGGTTGTGTTGTCCCTGACTGGAAAAGAGGGCGCCGGGAGCCACTGAAAAACCGCTGCCCAGAGCCTTGGCGTGCAGGGCGCGGCTGTCGAAATGGGCAGGCAGTGCCAGCCAGAGAAAGTAGCCGCCATCGGGGGAGGAGATCCGCACCTCGTCCGGAAGCAAGCGCTGCAGGGCCGCCCGCATCTGCTGCTGGCGCTGGGCCAAGGTGTGGCGCAGGCGGCGAAAGTGGGCATCGATCCCGCCCTGGCGCAGCATCTCGGCCAGCGCCAGCTGGCTCGGTACATTGGTGGAGAGGGTGGACATCAGCTGCAGCCGCTGCACCCGCTCGGCATGGGGCCCCGCCACCACCCAGCCGACCCGAAAGCCCGGCGCCAGGCATTTGGAAAAGGAGCTGCAGAGCAGGCTGTCGCCACGCTGATCCCAGTGACGGATCGGCTTGGGGCGCTCGCGGCCAAAGTAGACCTCCGCATAGACGTCATCCTCCACCAGCGGCACCCCATGGCTGTTGAGTAGTTCCATCAGCTGCGCTTTGTGACTATCCGGCATGGTGTGGCCCAGCGGGTGCTGTACATTGCCCATCAGCCAGCACGCCTTGATTGGCATCTGGTTGAGAGCGTCTTCCAACAGTGCCAGATCGATACCCACCCCCGGGATCACCGGGATCTCCACCGCCTTGAGTTTCAGCCGCTCGATGGCCTGCAGGGCGCCATAGAAGGTGGGGGACTCCACCACCACCCAGTCACCGGGCTCGGTCAGCACCTGCAGGCTGAGGGAGAGTGCCTCCATGGCGCCTGTGGTGATGATGATCTCCTGCGGATTGACCGCCACCCCGTCGCTGGCGTAGCGCTGGGCGATGGCGCGGCGCAGCGCTTCGTTGCCGGGGGGCAGGTCGGCCACCGTGCTGAAGGGATCGAGCTTGCGCATGCAGCTGGCCAGGGCCCGCCCGAGCTGGGGGTGGGGGAACAGGGTCGGGTCTGCTACCGACATGCCAAGGGGCACCAGATCCCGCGATTTACTCGCCTGCAACACCTCGAACACCAGATCGTTGATATCCACCGAGCCGCTGTAGTGGGTCTGGCTCGGCGTGTGCTGCACGAGCTGTGGTGAGGTGGCTTTGACGTAGTAGCCGGACTGGGGGCGGGCGAGGATCCGCCCCTGACTTTCGAGCAGTTGATAGGCCTGCAACACCGTCATGGGACTGAGCCCGTGGGTCTTGCAGCTCTGGCGAATGGAGGGGATACGCTCCCCCGGTTGCCAGATGCCATCGTCGATCTGGCTTTGCAGGCGGTCGGCCAACTGCTGGTAAAGGGACATGATCTGGATCAACTGTTATAGGTGTAATTCAATATAACTGCATCTGTTATAGGTGTCATGCTCCGTGATGTACTTGTCATGCACGAAACGTGCAAGGCAAATACAACAAAAGAGAGTGACGCATGATCAATCCGGATGACGTGGTCAGCCTGTCGCGCCTGCAATTTGGCGCCACGGCCCTGTTCCACTTCCTGTTTGTGCCCCTCACGCTGGGGCTGTCCTGGATCCTGGTGATCGCCGAGTCGGCTTATGTGATGACCGGCAAGGTGATCTATCAGGACATCACCCGCTTCTGGGGCAAACTGTTTGGCATCAACTTCGTCATGGGGGTCACCACGGGGATCACCATGGAGTTTCAGTTCGGCACCAACTGGGCTTACTACTCCCACTATGTGGGGGACATCTTCGGTACCCCGCTGGCCATCGAGGGGCTGATGGCCTTCTTCCTCGAATCGACCCTGGTGGGGCTCTTCTTCTTCGGCTGGGACAAGCTCTCCCGCGGCAAGCACCTGCTGGTGACCATGCTGGTGGCGCTCGGCTCCAACCTCTCGGCGCTCTGGATCCTGATCGGCAACGGCTGGATGCAAAACCCGGTGGGGGCCGAGTTCAACCTGCTGACCCAGCGCATGGAGCTGGTGGATATCGCCGCCGTGCTGTTTAACCCGGTGGCGCAGGTGAAGTTTGTTCACACCGTCGCGGCAGGCTATGTGGCCGCCTCCATGTTCGTGATGGGGGTGAGCAGCTGGTATCTGCTGCGCAAGACCGAGGTGCAGTTTGCCCTGCGCTCCTTCGCCATCGCCTCCGGCTTCGGGCTGGCGGCCATTCTTTCGGTCATTGTGCTCGGGGATGAGTCTGGCTATCGCACCGGCGAGGTGCAGAAGGTGAAGCTCGCCGCCATCGAGGCGGAGTGGGAGACCGAGCCGGCGCCAGCTTCCTTTACCCTGTTCGGCTTCCCGGATCAGACTGCCGAGACCACTCACGCCGCCATCAAGATCCCGTATCTGATGGGGATCATCGCCACCCGCTCCATCGACGAGGCGGTGACCGGCCTCAAGGATATCAAGGTGCAGAACGAGGCGCGCATTCGCAGCGGCATGGTGGCGGCCGAGGCCCTCGACCAGATCCGGCAGGGTGATGACAGCCCGGCCAACCGCGCCCGCTTCGAGCAGCACGGCAAGGATCTCGGCTACGGCATGCTGCTCACCCCCTATGCCAGCAATATCGCCAAGGCGGGGGAGGCGGAGATCGCCAAAGCGGTCGATGACTCCATCCCGCCAGTGGCGCCGCTCTTCTGGGGCTTTCGGGTGATGGTGGGGCTTGGCGTCACCATGCTGGGGCTGATGGTGGTGAGCTTTGTCCAGCTCTGCCGCAACCGGCTGCAAGACTCGCCACGGCTACTCAAGACCCTGCTCTGGAGCATTCCGCTGCCCTGGATTGCCATCGAGGCGGGCTGGCTGGTGGCCGAGCTCGGCCGTCAACCCTGGACCATCAGCGATGTGCTGCCGGTCTCGGCCTCGGTCTCTTTGCTTCAGCCGGGCCAACTCTGGTTCAGCCTCATCGCTATCTGTTCCATCTACACCCTGCTGCTGGTGGTGGAGCTGTTCCTGTTGCGCCATGTGATCCGCAAGGGGCCCGCCATTCTCCATACCGGCCGCTACAGCGGTGAACAACCCGAACTTGCGAGGATCGCCTGATGGATTACGCAACCCTGAAACTCATCTGGTGGGCGCTGGTGCTCTTCATGATGGTCGGTTTTATCGTGATGGATGGCTTCGATCTCGGCATCGCCATGCTGCTGCCGGTGGTGTCGAAAGATGACGACGACCGCCGTCTGGTGATCAACAGCGTGGGGCCGGTGTGGGAGGGTAATCAGGTGTGGCTGATTGCCGGTGCCGGTGCCCTGTTCGCCGCCTGGCCGCTGGTTTATGCCGCCGCCTTCTCGGGGCTCTACATCCCCATGGTGGTGCTGCTGCTCGGGCTATTTTTGCGTCCGGTCGGTTTTGACTATCGCAGCAAGCTGGCCGATCCGGTGTGGCGCCGCTGGTGGGATCGGGCGCTGGTGGCCGGTGGCCTGATACCGGCGCTTATCCTTGGTGCGGCTATCGGTCTGGTGATGGAGGGGCTGCCGTTTCGCTTCGACACGGCGCTGCGTCTGCACTATGGCGCGTTCGACTTCCACTGGGGCTGGTTGCTCTCGGTGCTCGCCACTGCCATCAGCCTGTTGCTGCTGCACGGCGCCGGTTTTCTGCAAGCCAAGGTCACCGGCACCCCTGCGCTGCGCGCACGGGGGATCGCCATCCTGCTGGCCCCGCTGGTGAGCCTCTGCTACCTGCTGGCTGGTTGGCATCTGGTGGATCTGCAAGGGTTTCAGCTGACCGGTGTCGGCACACAACCCTTTGACCCGAATGTCGCCATCAGCCCGCTGATGAAAGGGGTGATCCCCCACGCCGGAGGCTGGCTGCGCAACTACTTTGACTATCCGCTGCTGTGGCTGGTGCCGATCATCGGGACGCTGGCGCCGCTGGTGAGCGGGATTGCCTCCTGGCTGGAGAGGGGCCGGATTGCGCTGCTGGCCAGCGCCATCGCCTGCGCCGCCATGCTCTGCTCGGTGGCCATCGCCCTGTTCCCCTTCGTGCTGCCTTCATCCCTTGATGCGGTCAGCAGCCTGACCTTGTGGGACAGTACCTCCAGCTACAAGACCCTGGCCATCATGTTCGGCCTCGTGCTGGTGCTGATGCCGGTCAACCTGGGCTACACCGGCTGGGTCTATCGAGTGGTGCGCGGCAAGCTCGACCGTGCCCGCATCAAGCGCGACAGCCATCAACTCTACTGACCTCAAGGATCTGCTATGTGGTACTTCACCTGGATTTTGGGCCTCGGATTCGCCCTGCTGCTGGGCCTGTGCAACCTGCTCTGGCTGGAAGCGCGCTGGCAGGCGGACGAACGAGACGGTAACTGACGGCGGGGCTCGCGCCCCGCCACGGCCGGTGGTTGGCGTTCATACGTCGCCGTCGGCCCCTCTCTCCCCCTCTTTAAACGACACAAACGACACACTTTCAACCGACAACCAACCGACAGGTAATTGTGATGAAACAGAGATTGAAAGCGGTGGCGCTGGCCATCGGGTGCGCGCTCACCGTCGCCCCGGCCTGTGCCGAACCGGTACAACTGACGCCACTGGATAAAACCTTCACCCTGCAGGTGCTCGGCAGTGGTGGCCCCATCTCCGACGACCTGCGTGCCTCCTCCAGCGAGGTGATCTGGTGGAAGGGGAAATCCCGCATCCTGATCGATGCCGGTGGCGGCGTCTACCTGCGCTTCGGCCAGGCGGGGGCCAAGCTCGAAGAGGTCGATTTTATCGGCATCACCCACTTTCACACCGACCATGTGACCGACCTGCCCGCCCTGCTCAAGGGGGCCTACTTCTTCGAGCGCAGCGATCCGCTGGATCTGGCGGGGCCAGAGGCAGGCTCGGCCTTTCCCAGCATGAGCGGCTACTTTGATGCCCTCTTCAACAAAGACAAGGGCGCCTATGCCTACCTGAGCGGCTTCAAGGATGGCACCGATGGTCTCTTCCCCATCACCCTGATTGATGTTCCCTATCGGGGGCCAAAACCCCACACCGTCTATCAGCAGGATGGCTTGACCATCACCGCGCTCGGCATCCCCCACGGTGACGTGCCCTGTCTGGCCTACCGGATCCAGAGTGCCGAGGGGAGCATCGTCATCTCGGCGGATCAGAACGGTTCCAACCCCGCCTTCCTCGATTTTGCCCGCGGCGCCGACATTCTGGTGATGCCACTTGCCATCCACGAGGGGGCCGACCCGGTTTCGGCTTCGCTTCATGCCAAGCCGTCGGTGGTGGCCAAGATTGCCGCCGAGGTGAACCCCAAGCTGCTGGTGCTGAATCACTGGATGGGGGTCGGCCTAAATCACAAGAAAGAGGCGATGGCCATCGTCAAACAGCAGTTCCACGGCCAGATCGTGGCCGCCCGCGATCTCTCCAGTTACCCCGTTTCATCCGTCAAGGAGTCCGCCCATGAGTAATCCAAGCAGCAACAAGACCAACAAACTGACCCTCTCCATCGCCATGACCAGCCTGATTGCCCTGACTCCGGGGCTGGCGCTGGCGGCCACCCCGAGCGATGCGCCGGTGAAAGCGGCCCCCAGCGAACAGCACGGCGGCAAGTGTGCGGCGGGCAAGTGCGGCACCGAGAAGCGCTTTGAAAAGCAAGCCCTCGACAGTGATCCGCAGGGGCGGCTGGTGCGAGCCCGCGATGGCAAGTGTGGCGTGGCGGGAGAGGGGATTGATGGCGATAGTTCCGGTTCCAACAACGGCAGCAAGATGACGGAGGGGGTATGCGGCCAATAAGCTCCCGCAGTCGGGGGATCGGACTGCGCCAGGAGCATCTGGATGCGCTCTGCTCCGGCCCCGTCCGCCCCGGCATCGACTTTTTCGAGCTGGCGCCGGAAAACTGGATGGCCATCGGCGGCGCCAGGTGGGCGCAGTTGCATCAGCTGGCCGAGCGTTACCCGCTGGTGGCCCACGGCCTCAGCCTCTCCCTCGGCGATTGCCAGCCCCTCAATCGCACCCTGCTCAACCAGATCCGCACCTTTCTGGATGAGTTCGGCATCGAGATCTACAGCGAGCATTTGAGCTTTTCCCGCGACCAGCAGGGTTATCTCTACGAACTGCTGCCGGTGCCGCGCCAGTGGGAGAACATCCCCTATCTGGCAGAGCGGATCGCGCAGGTGCAGGAGGCGCTGGCCCGCCCGCTGGTGCTGGAAAATATCTCCTACTACCACGGCTATGACCATGAGATGCCGGAGGAGGATTTTCTCGCCGAGCTGGTGGCGCGCAGCGGCTGCGAGCTGCTGCTCGATATCAACAACGTCTTCGTCAACAGCCGCAATCACGGTTACTGCCCCAAGCGGATGATCGCCGGGCTGCCGGGCAATGCGATCCGCTACTTCCATATCGCCGGTCATCTGGAAGAGGCGGATGGCACTTTATTGGATACCCATGGCAAACCGGTGTGCGAGGAG
Organism: Aeromonas sp. DNP9; assembly: GCF_001728955.1. NCBI lineage: Bacteria > Pseudomonadati > Pseudomonadota > Gammaproteobacteria > Aeromonadales > Aeromonadaceae > Aeromonas > Aeromonas sp. DNP9. The sequence continues at coordinate 29,245 of NZ_LYSQ01000011.1, forward strand.
GTAGTGGCGCTGGCCCGTTATACGGTGCAGACCCATGGCCTGCGCCCCCTGCTGCTGGAGCGGGATCACCATCTGCCACCGCTGGCCGAGCTGGAGGCCGAGCTGGCGCGGGTGCACGGCGCCTGTTGCGAGGCGTTCGACCATCAGGTGCGGGAGGTGCGCTATGGATAGACGGTTATCTCTGATCACTGCGCCCAAAACGGCGCCACAGCGGATGCAGCAGCAGACCGCCTGGCTGGCGAGCCGGGTGCGGCTACCGCAGGATGGCATCGCCAGCCACTATGCCCGCAGCGTGCGCGCCAATGTGGAGTCGGTGCTGGAGAGCGCTTTTCCGCTCACCCACGCTCACTGGGCGCCGGTGGACAGGTGGCAACTGGTGGAGGGCTTTGTTATCGCGCACGGCGCCGAGGCCCCCGAGTTTCACCATATCGCCACCGAGTTTGTCCGCTATGTGCAGCATCGCCACAGTGAGGGCACTCTCAACTGGCCCAAGCAGCGGCTGGCGCTGCTGGAGTACGAGTGGGCCTGCCTCTGTGTCGAGATTGATGAAGGGGTAGTGCCGCAAGTTATATCGGGGGTTGAGGTGACGGCGGAGAGTCCGCTTGTGCTCAATCCCACCCTGCAACTGCTAGAGCTCCCCTTTGCCATTCGTCGCAGCGGCGTGGTGCCGACCCGGCAGGGCAATCACTTCTATGGCCTGTTTCGCAGTCCGGATCATCAGGTGGTGACCCAGCGGTTACGCGAATGGGATGTCGCGCTGATCCAGCTGCTGCAACAGCAGCCGGGGATCACCCAAGCGGCGTTCCAGCAACAGGTGCAGCAGGTTCGCAGTGACTTTGATCTGATCGAGTGGGCGCGCCATTTTCACCGGCTGGGTCTGCTTACCCTGCCCGTCGGCGAGCGCCAGACCGGCGCCCCCTTGCTCCCATTTAGCAAACACCAAGGAGAATTCCCATGAACAACACCCTGATCCAGTGGTACGAGCGGGCGGTGGCCCAGTGCAAGCGGCTTGATTTTCTGGCCCTGCTGGCCATTCGCCTCTATCTCATTCCGGTCATCTATGTGGGGGCCCACTCCAAGGTGATGGGCTTTGCTGGCACGGTCGCCTGGTTTGGTGCGCCAGTCTCGGAAGGGGGACTCAACCTGCCGTTCCCGACCCTGCTCGCCTTTCTGGCGGCGGGCACCGAGGTGCTGGGCTGCATCTGCATCGCCCTTGGCCTCTTTACCCGCATCATGGCCATTCCCACCATCTTTCTGATGAGCGTGGCGAGTGCCATGGTGCACTGGAAGCACGGCTGGGACGCCATCGCCACCGGCAGCATGGAGGCCACCTTACGCCTCAACGGCTTTATCGAGTGGCTGGCCGCCAACTTCCCCGGCCGCTACAACTACATCACCGAGCTCGGGGATCCCGTGATGCTCAACAACGGGATGGAGTTTGCCGCCACCTACTTCGTGATGCTGCTGGTGCTGCTGGTTAATGGCGGTGGCCGTTACGTCAGCCTCGACTACTGGCTCAAGCGGGCGGTGACCGGCAAAGCAGGCGTGCAACAGGCGGCATAAGGCTTGCCCACGGATAACAAAAACCATAATGACAGAGCGTGAAAAACAGCGAGCGGCCGGGTGCCGCTCGCTGTTTTTGTGCTTTTTTGGGGGGCCGCTGTTACTGGTAGCGGCCGACCGCGATGGGGGACTCTTGCTCAATCTGGCCAAGGCGCTCGGCCCATTGGGCAAGCCAGGCTTCCCGCTCTTCTTGCGAGACCCGCACCGGGGCATAACAGATATGGGGGCGCAGCACGTCGAAGCCGACAAATTGCAGGATCCCGCGCTGGATGGGGCGCAGCACCCCGTCGATATCACCGTTGAAGCCATCGGGCAGATAGGTCTCGGCAGGGCCGCCGGTGGTGAGGCTCAGCAGCGCCCGCTTGCCGCGAAACTTGCCGCTCTCGTAGATATGGCCCTGACCGTAGACCCGCCCCATGGCAAAGACCCTATCCACCCACCCCTTGAGGATGGCGGGCAGGCCAAACCACCAGAGCGGGAACTGGAAGATCAGCAGATCGGCCGCCTCCAGCTTTTGCATTTCCTGCTCCAGCTGCGGGGCAAAGCTGTCCTGCTCGGTGGCAGCCAGCTCTTCGAGTTGCAGCTTGAGAAAATCGGGATCGCTGGCGGCAGTGAAGTTGCGACGATCCGAGACGGGATCAAAGCCCATGGCATAGAGATCGCTGGTCATCACTGTGTGGCCCGCCTGCTCCAGCGCCCTGATGGCGAGGCAGAAGAGGGCACCGTTGAAGCTTTTGGGTTCGGGATGGGCATAGACAATAAGCACCTTCATAACAGACTCCGTGGCAAATGATGCGAGGGTGACAGGCTTGGTTGCTGAAAAAGTTGCTGAAACAGTTGACGGGTTGGCGCTGTGTCACAGCATAGAAGCCTGCCGCGCCGATTGCAGCAGGCGCCACGCCCTTGCGTGACGCCTGCTGGCGCAGCTTATGCCTGACAGGCGGCGAGCCGGAGGGCTTCGCGTCGCTCGCTGACATGGGTCAGCCCGTAGGCCAGCAGTACGATAAGGGCGCCGATCCAGGGGGTGTGCATCAGGCCGAGGTGCTCTACCACAAAACCACCGACCACAGATCCCAGCGCAATGCCGACGTTGAAGGCGGCAATATTGAGGCCCGATGCCACATCCACCGCCTTGGGGGTGTGCAGCTCGGCCTGCTTCACCACCAGTACCTGCAGACCCGGCACGTTGCCGAAGGCAAAGGCGCCCCACACCAGCACGGTGAGCACCGCCAGCGCCGGATGGGGGGCGGTGAAGGTGAGGGCCAGCAGCACCAGCGCCAGACCGGCAAACAGCAGCTTGAGCGCCGGCAGGGGACCCATCTTGTCGGCCAGCTTGCCACCCCAGATATTGCCGACGGCGACCGATACCCCGTACACCAGCAGGATCAGGCTCACAGCACCGGCGCTAAAGCCGCTCACCTGCTGCAGGATGGGGGCGAGGAAGGTAAACGCCGTGAAGGCGCCGCCATAACCGAGGGCGGTCTTGGCGTAGACCAGCAGCAGCGGCTTTTTGGTCAGTACCGAGAGCTGTTCGCGGATGGTCGAGGCTGCCCCCTTGGGCAGGTTGCTCGGGATCAGCAGCAGGCTACCCACCATGGCGACGAGGCCGAGCAGGCTTACCACCAGAAAGGTTTCACGCCAGCCAAAGACCTGACCAATCCAGGTGCCGAGCGGTACGCCGGTTACCAGCGCCACGGTGAGGCCGCTGAACATGATGGCGATGGCGCTCGCCGCCTTCTCTTTGGCCACAAGACCTGTGGCGATGGTGCTGCCCACCGAGAAGAAGACCCCGTGGGCCAATCCAGTCAGGATGCGGGCCACAATCAGGCTCTCGTAACCGGGGGCCTGCCAGGCCAGCAGGTTGCCGGCGGTAAAGAGCGCCATCAGCCCTACCAGCAGCCACTTGCGCGGCACCTTGCCGGTGAGCGCCGTGAGCACGGGGGCGCCGATGGCTACGCCAAGGGCATAGAGGCTGACCAGCAGGCCCGCGGAGGGGAGCGAGACACTGAGCTGCTCGGCGATGGTAGGGATAAGCCCCACGATCACAAATTCAGTGGTGCCGATCGCAAAGGCACTCAGGGTAAGGGCAAATAACGCCAGTGGCATAACAACTCCTTGGTTGAGGACTCCCGACGGGAGAATGGCGCCAGTATGCCGAGACAGTTTGTTGGCAAAAATGACGGTGACAGCAAATTACTTTTGCCAAATAAGCAGCAATAACGCTGAGTGGGAGGGGATTGTGTTGCTCGCGGCGTGAGCGCAACGCAGTGATCTGCCTCGCAGAACGGGATGAACGCTGCTCCTTTTCTGAGCTTGCTTAAGCTCCAGTACAAGCTGGCCGCCATAGGATTTTCCCTGTGAAACCCGTGTGTGTTGAACCCATGTGCGCCGGTGTTGTGATGGCCGTGCGCTTTCATCTACAGGCAATAGACAGGCAATATCCAGCTGACAGGTAACATGATGACATTGAATCGACTCTCCTCTCTTTTGCTGCTGTGCGGCGCCTTTGCGGTACAGGCTGGCCAGAGCGATCCCCTCTCTGCCTGGAATGACACGGCAGCCAAGCAGGCGATCACCCGCTGGGTAACCAATGCCACCGATCAGCAGCAGGCCACTTTTATTCCGCCAGAGAAGCGCCATGTGGTGTTTGACAATGACGGCACCCTCTGGCCTGAAGCGCTCATGACCTATCAGCTGCAGTTTGCGATGGACGAGATCAAGCGCCTGGCGCCGGAACACCCGGAGTGGAAGGCCGACCCCATCGTCGCGGCAGTGCTGAACAACGACCTCAAGGCCGTGGCCAAATCGGGGGAGAAGGGGCTCGCCAAGCTGGTGGGACTGAGCCACAGCGGCATGACCACCACCGAGTTTGCCGAGCGGGTCACTCGCTGGGTCAACAGCAGCAAGGATCCCCGTTTTGGCTGCCACTACGATCAGCTCGGTTATCTGCCGATGAAGCAGCTGCTGGGGTATCTGCGGGATAATGGCTTCCAGACCTGGATTGTCTCCGGCGGCGGCGTCGATTTTATGCGGGTGATGTCCGAGCAGATGTATGGCATCCCGCCCCAGCAGGTGATTGGCTCCTTTACCCTCGGCGAGTTTGCCCTGACCGGGGAGGGCAGCGAGATCCGCAAGACCATGAACGGCGCCTATTTCGATGACAGCAAGGCGAAACCGGCCGCCATTCACCTCTTTATGGGGCAGCGTCCGGTCGGCGCCTTTGGTAACAGCGATGGCGACGTGCCCATGCTGCAATACACCTCGACCAACCCGGATTACCACACCTTCGGCCTGCTGGTGCACCACACCGATGCCAAGCGCGAATACGCCTACGACAGCCATCCGCCAGCCAGTGGCAAACTGATCGATGGGCTGGCGCAGGCAAAAGCACGGGGTTGGGCGGTGGTCGATATGAAATCAGACTGGAAGCAAGTGTTCGATCCCGCCCTTTGCCAGAACGCGCCCTGATTGCGGGGCTGTATCTGGCATCAATATGGCGACTGGACGTTCAGCAAGCGCGGCAAAGCGTGAGGCAAGAAAAGAGACAGGGAGAGCATGATGCTCTCCCTGTTTTATCTGGCTTGCTGGCGAGCCAGCCTTTCTTTCGCGTTAGTCTCACGCCTTTCGCGTTAGTCCCATGCAGGGGCAAAGTCGGGATTGGCGCAGCGCTCGCCCCTATCCAGCGTGGCGATGGCGGCCATCTCCTCGCTGCTCAAGGTGATATCGAGAGCGGCCAGATTGGCGGCCTGATTCTCCCGCTTGGTGGAGCTCGGGATCACTGTCATCTCCTGCGCCAGCAGCCAGGCCAGCGACACCTGCGCCGCCGATACCCCGTGGCGCTTGCCAATCTCCATCAAGAGCGGCTCGGCGAGCACCTTGCCATAGGCGAGCGGCATATAGGCGGTGATGGCGATACCGTGAGCTTTGCAGAACTCGACCACCTTGCGGTTTTGCAGCAGGGGATGAACCTCGATCTGCTGGTGGGCGATGGCCCCCGGCCCCAAAATCTCGATGGCCTGTTTGAGTTGGGCCACGGTGAAGTTGGAGACCCCGATCTCCCGTGTCAGGCCTTGTGCTTTGGCCTCGGCCAGCTGCTCCAGATAGACTGCCATCGGCACCTCATCCTTGGGGGAGGGCCAGTGGATCAGCGCCAGATCCAGATAGTCAGTGCCCAGTTTTTCCAGGCTCACCTCAAGGCTCGGGATGACCTTGCCCGGGCCAAACTCGCTGGTCCACACCTTGGTGGTCAGGTAGATCTCGTGGCGGGCAACAGTGCTGCGGGTCAGCACGGCGCCGACCTCGGCTTCGTTGTCATAGATCTGGGCGGTATCGATATGGCGATAGCCCAGCTCCAGGCCGTTGGTCAGGGTGGCAAGCAGCGGCTCGCCCTTCAGGCGGAAGGTGCCCAGACCCATGGGGGGCATATTGATCATCTCGTTCCTCAATGGGGTGGTGGTTGGCCCTTGATGGGCTGAATGGTAAGCGGCGCAAGGGCCAGTCAGGCGCCCAGCGGCTGATAGCGGCGAATGGTGCTGCTGGCAAACCAGGGCTCGGCCTTGGCGACAAATTCGGTAAAGTGGGGCTGACCCTGATGGGCGATGAGGGCCGCTTCGCTCTCCCACACTTCGTAGAGCATCCAGCTGTGTGGATTGTCCAAGTCTTGGTGCAGCTGATAGCGCTGGCAGCCCGCCTCTTGCAAGGTGGCCGCAATCAGCGGCTCAAGGGCGGCGCGAAACTGGGCGGCGAATTCGGGTTTGGCTTCAAGCTGGGCAATCACAATCACGGGTGATGACATCTGAACCTCCTTGGCAAAAACAAAGGGTCAGTATGCCTGCCGTGACTTGCAGGAAACAGGGCGCTGGTCGCAAAACAGTATTGAGGGGAGAGCAGCAATCCTGTAGCCAGAAATACATGGCGCAAGTGCCATGGTGGCATGGAATCAAAGAGAAAGGGGCGGACGTACCGCCCTGTATCATCAGGCGTGGGAAGGTTCTGACCAGACTGCAAATTCATTGCCGCTGGGCTCAACGAAGTGGAAACGGCGGCCACCAGGGAAGTCGAACAGTGGGCGACTGATTGTGCCACCGTGTTGGCTCACCTTGGCTTGAGTTGCTTCAATATCGGCGCTATAGAACACCAGCAGTGCGCCACCCTGAGCTGTCTGGTTGCACTGATCAGCCCGATAGAATCCGCCATCCAGCCCCTCATCGGCAAAGGCGCAGTAGTCGGGGCCGTAATCAACAAACTGCCAGCCAAATACGGCCTGAAAGAAGGCTTTAGTTGCGGAAAGATCTCGTGCTGCAAACTCTACATAGTTCAGTTTTTCATGGACGTTCATAAAGTGATGCTCCCTGCTGATGCATTGGGCATGATGGCAGAGATAGCTGCGCCAACCTACTGACACCTCTTACGTTTTTTCTGGTCTGCTTCTCACGAGAGCGCTGCTACGATATGGGGCTTGAGCAACAAGGCTGCGGATGTGCTGAAGGGAATAAAAAAAATAAGTGGAACCGGATCCTTGCTGCGCTGGTAAGTGCGCCAACTACAGTTGTGGTGGCGAATTATACGGTAGCCGAGCAGTAGACTATGGATGAAAACAGTCAGAGTAAAAATGACAAGAAATTCCAGCAATTGAAGACCCCATTCAGGTAAAAGGTGGGTTGTACAGGTATGGATTCGTCATGTCTAGACCCGTATGGGGATTCATTTTCGCTCAGCTTGTTCTTGTTACCGTTGGTGTGGTTTTTGTTCCAGTTGCTCCCACGGGGTCAGTTTAAGCTGCTTGCGCCGCAGCCAGAGCCAAGATGCCATGATCAGGCCGAAGAATCCCGCAAACAGGGCTGTTTGGCGCAGAGCAAACAGTGGATCTATCCCCATGGGGTGCCAACTGAAAAACCACATCGCCATGCCCCATACCAGACCAATGCCTACCCCGAATACCAGAACATTGGTTAGCCAGCCCTCATAGTGAGGCGGTTTAACTGGATAACCGAACCTGCGCAGCAGCCTCCACAGCGGGGGATTGTAGTTGGCGTGCCATACCCCTTTGCTTGCCAGTTCCTGATGGGCGGCGGCCAGCCGTTCTTCAAATGTCATAGTATTCATCCTTGTGAAACAAGTGGTGCCATACGGTGCTTTTCAGGCTGCATTGTACTGACAAATCGCGGGCATGATGTGGGCTCGCGGTCACGTTCTTTCTCTGTAGAAAAAAAGAACTGGCCTCACCGCACGCTTGCCAATCCACAGCGGCTGCGCCTATAAAGGCCCATTACTCTTGTCCGGATAACAGCAATGAAGACCCATTCTGATGAACTGGCCCTGTTTGTGGCGGTGGTGGAGGCGGGCAGTTTTCGCCAGGCGGCGGAGAACCTCGGTATGGACAACTCGGTGGTGAGCCGTGGCATCAAGCGGCTGGAGGAGAAGCTTTCCACCGTGCTGCTCAATCGCACCACCCGCCGAGTCAGTCTGACCGAGGAGGGGAGCTGGTTCTATCAGCGGGCGGTGAAGATCCTGACCGAGATGAGCGAGGCGGAGGGGCATCTGCTGATGCGCCGGGAACAACCCGAAGGGGTGTTGAGAGTCGATGCGGCCACCCCCTTTATCCTGCACCGGCTGGTGCCGATCATCGGCGAGTTTCGCCGCCGCTACCCTGCCATCGAGCTACAGCTGCACAGCTCGGAAGGCTTTATCAATCTGATGGAGCGGCGGGTGGACATGGCCATCCGCATCGGCGAGCTGACCGACTCCTCCCTGCGTGCGCTGCCCCTTGGTCGTTCGCGGTTGCGGCTGCTGGCCTCTCCTGCTTACTTGAGCGAGCGTGGCACCCCGCGCCAACCGGATGATCTGTTGAGCGGTCACGAGCTGCTCGGTTTTTTGCATCCCGATCACCTCAACCACTGGCCGCTGCTCAGTGCCGAGCAGGGGGATCGCTTTGCCATTACCCCCAGCCTGCGTGCCAGCAGCGGCGAAACTTTGCGTCAGCTCGCGCTGGCGGGGCAGGGGATCGTCTGTCTGTCGGATTTCATGACCGGGCCGGATCGGGAGAGCGGCGCGCTGGTGGAGGTGTTGGCCCGCAGTAACAGCGGCGCCTCGCGCCCCATCAATGCAGTCTTCTACTCCGATGCCCAGCGGGATATCCGACTGCGGGTCTGGCTCGATTTTCTTAAAGAGCAGCTTGGCAGCTATACCCTGTAGTTCAGGTTGGTTTGTGCGGTTTGTTTGAACGGTTCGTCGCTGCGGTTTGCTTAACGAAAAACAAGCCGCGCCTTCGTTGCGGCCCATCAGCATGAGCCTGGCGGCAGATAAACAGACGGCCGACTTGAGGGTCGGCCGCCGGTTCGGGAAGGTGTGTGAGTTGAAGCGCAGTTAGCGGGGCAGTTTGCCCCATACCCGGCTGAGCAGGGCGCCGCCGATCACCGGCGGAATGGCCAGCAGCAGGGTCCACTGCCAGGAGAGGCCGCCGACGGTGGCGGCCAGTACGATGCAGGTGAGCACCACCAGTTGGGCCACCATCATCAGGAAGGTGCCTTCGCGGGGGGTCAGGGTCTCTTTTTGAGTGGCGACGTGGGCTACGGGCGCTTGATTGGTGGTCGGTTTCATGGCGACATCCCTCTGTTGAGTCTGATATCACTAAGCAATGGCCGTTCCACATTTTTTCATGTTAATTATCAACTGGTTGCGAGTTTTGTCGTCATTCCCGTTTCGAGATCGCAGGCAAAATGATTTGCAAAATGAAAACGCCACCCTGCGGTGGCGTCTTGGTTATTGAGAGGGAGAGGGGGAAGCGCCGGGCCTAGCCAATCCGGTATTGGCGGATCTGCTCGTCGATGGCCTTGGCCAGTTCGAACAGTTCGCGGCTGGCGGCATTGCTCTCCTGCGCGTGTTCCCGCTGGTGTTCGGCCACCATGGCCAACTCGTCGAGCGCCGTTCTGGCTTGCCCCATCTGTTGATTCTGCGCCTGCGCCAGCGCGCTGATCTCGTTGATCTCGAGGGCGGTCTGGTTTATCTGGCTGGTGGCATCAACCAGCACCTCTCTGGCCTGATTCATCCGGTTGTATCCCTCTTCGCTCAGGTTGCGGGAGTCTGCCATCGAGCTGCTGGCCTGCCGGGTTCCCTCCTGCAGGCGCAAGATAAGATCCTGCACATCCTTGGTGGCGGTCTGGGTACGCACCGCCAGTTGGCGTACCTCGTCGGCCACCACCGCAAAGCCCCGTCCCATATCCCCTGCCCGGGCCGCTTCGATTGCCGCATTGAGGGCGAGCAGGTTGGTCTGGTTCGAGACATCGCGGATGAGATTCATGATCTGGGTGATGTTGTTGCTGTCTTTCACCACCTCATCGAGCAGGGCCGAGGAGCTGCCGATGCTGCTGCGCAAGCTGTCGAGTTGCGCGGCGCTCTGGGTCACATCCTGCTCGATGCTGAGCATATGGTTGGCGATGCGTTGGGTCACGTCGTTGACCCCTTCAGAGCGGCTGGCGATCTGCTCGGCGTTGTCACCGATGGTGGTGACCACAGTGGTCAGCTCCTGAATGCTCTGGGCCTGCTGGCACGCTTCTCCTGCCAGTGCCTGGGCCTGCTGCATGGATTGGGACGACTGGGCGGAGAGGGCGCTGCCTGACTGCTGGAATCGGGAGAAGCTCTGGTTCAGGCTCTGGATCAGCCGATTGAAGCTTTGGGCCATCAGCCCCAGCTCCGACTCGTCAGAGAAGTCGAGGCGTGTCGCCAGATCCCGATCGGCGGTGATGTGGTGCATGCCATCGGCAGCCTGACGAATGGGGCGACTGATGGAGTGAGCCAGCCAGGCGGAGGCCAGCATGGCGATCCCGCCGATGGCGAGCGACACCATGATGATGAGCTGGCGGGATTCCTGCAGTCCCTCTTCCAGCTCGGCGCTGTTGATCTCGCCAATCAGCAGCCGGTTGAGGGTGGGGATGTAACGCACCGCGATGAGATAGGTTTGTCCCTCCAGCGTTAGCGCCTCTACGGCCACCTGTTCCCGGGCATTGGGAATAAGCCGCTTGACGGTATCGAGGAAGGATTGCTGGTGGTGGGCGGCTCCCTCTACCTCCTGCTCGGGGTGGATCTCGATATTGCCCTCCATGTCCGCCAGATAGACCTGACCGCTCTTGCCGATCCGGTAGCCGCTGATGAGTTTGCTCAGGGCGCTCATATCGATGGAGGTGCCAGCCACCGCTAGGGTCTTGCCCTCGTGGGTGACGGCGGTGTTGATATAGAGGGAGGCGCGCTTGTCAAAATCGGAGATGTCGAGGTTCAGCTCATAGGGTTTGCTGCGTTTGAGAAAGCCGAAAAACCACCCATCTTTCGGGTCTGATTCGCTCAGCGATTTTTGGGCTGTTGGGCCGCCGCTGAAGTTGATCAGGGTGTTGCTCTGGCGGGGTGCGATAAAGACGTTGCCGCCGATCCGCCGTTGCAGATCCTGAAAGTAACGCTCCATGGCGGGCCACTCTTGCTCTGGCATGCCAGCGGTCAGCCAGTCGATGACAAAACGGTTGCTGGCCAGCGCCTGCGCTTCGGTCAGGTGCTGGATAAGCTGCGCTGTCAGCTGGTTGGCAATGCGATCCACGCTGCTTGGCAGCTCGTAGCGTTCGACTCGCTGCTGGGCCTGACTGTGGGATATCTGCTCGAGGATCAAGGTGATGCAGCTGATGGCGATGGCCATCAGTATCGCCACGCCAGCGAGGATCCGGGTGCGGATCCCGAGCCCTGACCAGAGTGAGTGCAGTGTAAAACGGTGTATCGCCCTCTCCATATCGCTCTCCTCATAAATAAGGTCGCATATGCGACCCAGATGATGATTATAGATAGAGAACTCAATTGTGTTGTGGCGGATGATGACAACAGAGGGTGGCAGAAAAACAGGAGGGAGCAATGAGCGGGAAGGGGGCAGAAAGCGGCAAGGGAAAGCATAAAAAGAGAGGCCGACATTGCGGTCGGCCTCTTTGGTGTTTATCTCAACGGAATGTCGGGTGCCCGATCAATCCTCTTCAGCCCAACGGCGTGAACGCTCAACCGCTTTCTGCCAGCCGCTGTAACGTTTGGCGCGATCGTCTCTGTCCATCTGCGGGATGAACTCGCGGTCCACGCTGAACTTGTCTTCCAGCTCGTCCGAGCTCTTCCAGAAACCGACGGCCAGACCTGCCAGGAAGGCGGCGCCCATGGCGGTAGTCTCGATGCGGGTCGGACGTACCACCGGGGTGTGCATCATGTCAGCCTGGAACTGCATCAGGAAGTCGTTGGCTACGGCGCCGCCGTCTACTTTCAGCGCTGCCAGCTTGATACCGGAGTCCTGCTGCATGGCATCCAGCACATCGCGGCTCTGATAGGCGATGGATTCCAGCGCGGCGCGGATGATGTGGTTGCGGTTGGCACCACGGGTCAGACCGACCATGGTGCCGCGAGCATACGGATCCCAGTAGGGGGCGCCCAGACCGACGAAGGCCGGCACCAGATAGACGCCGTTGGTGTCACCCACCTTGGAGGCGAAGTAGTCGGTATCGCGGGCATCGTGAATGATCTTCAGCTCGTCACGCAGCCACTGGATGGTGGCGCCGCCCATGAACACTGCACCTTCCAGCGCGTAGTTCACTTCCCCTTTCGGGCCGATGGCAACGGTAGTCAGCAGGCCGTTGCTGGAGCGAACCGGCTCGGTGCCGGTGTTCATCAGCATGAAGCAGCCGGTGCCGTAGGTGTTCTTGGCCATCCCTTTTTCAAAGCAGAGCTGGCCGAACAGGGCAGACTGCTGGTCACCGGCGATACCGGCGATGGGGATGCGGGAGCCGCCGCCACGGGTGGTGTAGCCGTACACTTCGGAAGAGGGTTTCACTTCCGGCAGCATGGACATGGGGATGCCCAGCTCGTCCAGCATCTTCTCGTCCCACTTCAGCTCGCGGATGTTGTAGAGCATGGTACGGGAGGCGTTGGTCGGGTCGGTGACGTGTACTTCGCCATTGGTCATCTTCCAGACCAGCCAAGTATCGATGGTGCCGAACAGCAGCTCGCCGTTCATCGCTTTCTCGCGGGCACCTTCCACGTTGTCGAGGATCCACTTCACCTTGGTACCGGAGAAGTAGGCATCCAGCACCAAACCGGTGTTCTCGCGAACATACTCTTCCAGACCGCGAGCTTTGAGCTCTTCGCAGATGGCTGCGGTGCGGCGGCACTGCCAGACGATGGCGTTGTAGATGGGCTTGCCGGTGGCCTTTTCCCAGACAACGGTGGTTTCACGCTGGTTGGTGATACCGATGGCGGCGATCTCTTCGCTGCGCAGGCCGGTCTTGGCCAGCACTTCGGTAAAGACGGAGGATTGGGTCGCCCAGATCTCCATCGGGTCGTGCTCTACCCAGCCCGCTTTCGGGTAGTGCTGGGTGAATTCGCGCTGGGAGGTACCGACAATGTTGGCATCCTGATCAAACACGATGGCGCGGGAAGAGGTGGTTCCCTGGTCCAGAGCGACGACATATTTCTTTTCAGCAGACATGATGTTCTCCACGTTTCTATTTTCCACGTTTTTATACGTTGGAGGGGCCGCTCTTATGCGGCAGCCTCTTCTTTGGCGGTTTGGGTCGCTTGCTCGGTGGTGACGACACGGTTGCCCGGGACGCAGGGAGCCAGCACTTTGACATACAGAGCGGTACCAATCTGGGCACCAACGATGGGGCCAAGGATCGGAACCCAGAAGTAGGGGTTGTCACGACCACCGGTCAGGGCCACATCACCCCAGCCAGCAAAGAACGCGAACAGTTTCGGACCAAAGTCACGAGCCGGGTTCATGGCAAAACCGGTTAACGGGCCAAGGGAGGCACCGATCACCGCGATCAGGATACCGATCAGCAGGGCGGCCGCGAAACCTTTGGGGGCGCCGTTGTTGTTGTCACCCAGCGCCATGATGCCCAGCATCAGGACGGCGGTGATCACCAGCTCGACGGCGAAAGCTTGCATGTTGGTCAGCAGGGCATTGGGATAGGTGGAGAAGATCCCGGCGGTGCCGAGGCTCTCGACGCTGCCGCGCACCACGTTATGGGTCACTTCCCACTGGGTGAAAAGGTTACCATAAAGGAAGTAGACAAGGGCGGCGAAGCAGAAGGCACCAGCCATCTGGGCGATGATGTAGGGGACCACCTTGCGCTTGTCGAACCCGCAGAAGGTCATCAGCGCCAGGGTGACGGCCGGGTTCAGGTGGGCGCCTGAAATGCCGCCGGTCACATAGATGGCGATGGCCACACCCAGACCCCAGGTAATGGAGATTTCCCACTGCCCGAAGTTGGCACCTGCCAGCACCAGTGCCGCCACACATCCGACGCCGAAAAATATCAGCAGGCCGGTTCCGATAAACTCGGCGATGCACTCGCCAAGCAGGGTATTGGGTCTTTGTATGCTCATACTTTTGTTCCTTATATCCACCCGTAGAGGTTTGATGTTCCGTTTTATCTTTTTGTGTCTATCCGTTGCCGCCGAAAACGTTTCCTTGTTGTTTTTGCGTCTTGCGCAAACGTTATGCTCGTTTGCGCTCGTTATCGGTCGTGACAGAAAATAACCCTTCCCAATAATTTCACCATCCCCCCTCCATAGGAAATGTGGACAAGATCCCACTCATTGCTAAGAAAATGTGACGTAAAGCATCTTGATAACCGCCAGTTACCACTTAGGGGGTAGCTTGCAACCCTTGCCACACAAGGGTTGGCGCTTGCTGAGTGATTTCTCATTTGGAGCTTTTATTTGTAATAAAACTGCAATATTTGAGCATGCATCACAGATTAAATGAGCGCATATGAGCACAATAGGCTCGCTTACGAATCAGCGGACTCACATGATTCGTTGGAATGGTCAGGGCATCCTCAACCGCCCATAACAACAATAAGGAAGCAGAACATGCTTAGTCTCTTCAGGCCTGCGGCGCACATCGACAGGCTCCCGGCTGACAAGGTCGACCCCTTCTACAAACGCATGCGTTGGCAGGTGTTTTTCGGGATCTTCTTCGGTTACGCCGGCTACTACCTGGTACGGAAAAACTTCAGTCTGGCGATGCCCTATCTGATCGAGCAGGGCTTCTCCCGTGGTGATCTCGGTTTCGCGCTCTCCGGGGTCTCCATCGCTTACGGTTTGTCCAAGTTCCTGATGGGGAACGTCTCTGACCGTTCCAACGCCCGTTACTTCCTCTCCGCCGGTCTGCTGCTCTCGGCTGCCATCATGTTCATGATGGGTACCATGCACTGGGCCACCTCCAGCATTGCCATCATGTTTGTGCTGTTGTTCCTGAACGGTTGGGCACAGGGCATGGGCTGGCCGCCCTGCGGTCGCACCATGGTGCACTGGTGGTCACAGAAAGAGCGCGGTGAAGTGGTTGCGGTCTGGAACGTGGCGCACAACGTGGGCGGCGGCATGATTGGCCCGCTGTTTATCCTCGGGATGGGCTGGTTCAACGACTGGCGCAGCGCCTTCTATGTGCCTGCGGCAGCGGCGGCCGCCATCGCGGTGATCGCCTTCTTCGTGATGCGTGATACCCCGCAATCAGTCGGTCTGCCTCCCATCGAGGAGTACAAGAACGACTATCCGAAGGATTACAACGAGAGCCACGAGCAGGAGTTCTCCGCCAAGGAGATCTTCGTCAAGTACGTGCTGCACAACAAACTGCTGTGGTACATCGCGATCGCCAACGCTTTCGTTTACCTCATTCGTTACGGTGTGCTGGACTGGGCGCCAACCTACCTGAAAGAGGCCAAGCACTTCACCGTCGACAACTCCTCCTGGGCTTACTTCCTCTACGAGTGGGCCGGTATTCCGGGTACCCTGCTGTGTGGCTGGATCTCTGACAAGATGTTCCAGGGCCGCCGTGCACCGGCCGGTATCCTGTTCATGGTGCTGGTGACCCTGGCTGTGCTGGTTTACTGGTTCAACCCGGCCGGCAACCCGACCATCGACATGATGGCACTGGTGGCTATCGGCTTCCTGATCTACGGCCCTGTCATGCTGATCGGCCTCTATGCTCTTGAGCTGGCACCGAAGAAAGCTGCCGGTACTGCGGCAGGTTTCACCGGTCTGTTCGGTTATCTGGGCGGCGCCGTGGCAGCCAACGCCATGCTGGGTTATACCGTTGACCACTTCGGTTGGGATGGCGGCTTCATGGTGCTGACCGTCTCCTGCGTGCTCTCCATCATCCTGCTGGCGATGACCCTCAAGCATGAGAACATTGCCGTTGCGGCCAAGAAAGCGGCTGCCCATAAGGCATAAAACGTGATCCTCAGCTTATTGATCCCAAAGGGGATCAGGTAAACTGCCAAAAGGCCCCGCATCTGCCGGGGCCTTTTTTTGTCTCATCATCGGAGTGCAAGCGTGAAGCAAACCCAACGACATCTGGAGATCCTGGACGTCCTGACGCGGCAGGGATTTGTCTCGACCGACGATCTGGTGACCCACTTTGACGTCAGCCCCCAGACCATTCGCCGGGATCTGAACGATCTCGCCGAACAGAACAAGATCCGGCGCCATCATGGCGGTGCCTCCCTGCATTCGAGTACCGTCAATACCGCCTACAGCGCCCGTAAAGTGATGCAACTCAAGGAGAAAGAGCGCATCGCCCGCGAGGTAGCGGCCAATATTCCCGACGGCTCATCGCTCTTTATCGACATAGGTACCACCACCGAAGCCATTGCCCGCGCCCTGCTCGATCACCGCGAGCTGCGCATCGTCACCAACAACCTCAACGTGGCCAGCATTTTGACGGCGAAGGATGACTTCACCGTCATCATTGCCGGTGGCGAGATCCGCAACCGCGATGGCGGCATCGTGGGGGAGGCGACCCGCGACTTTATCGGTCAGTTTCGCATGGACTATGGCGTCATCGGGATTTCGGGGATCGACAACGACGGCTCCCTGCTCGATTTCGACTATCACGAGGTGAAGATTGCCCAGGCCATCATCGCCCACTCCCGTCAGGTGTTCCTGGCCGCCGACCACACCAAGTTCGGTCGCAATGCCATGGTCAATCTGGGCAATCTCAGCCAGATCCACGCCCTCTTTACCGATCAGGAGCCACCGGAAAAGCTGACGCGATTGATGGCGCAACACCAGATCGCCTGCCACATCTGCTGACGGCGAAACACGCCAAGGCTGTGCCGGTCGCCCGTCAGGGCGGCCTCCTTTCTCTCCCCCATCCCTGCACCCATCTCACCCCTTTATAGGTATTGCCAAAACCACTATTCAATCTGGTTTTTTTGGCTATTAACTCGCCGATGTTGGCCCGACGCCATTTGCTCCGCTGACCTGTCCCCTTTGCCACCTCTGGCGGGCTGTGGCGATCACACTTTCATCATAAAATGTTCGTTTGTTGTATTTTCATGTTCTAAAATGAGCGAAATCAAACATTGCTGTTATAGCAATCATAAAAATGAAAGTAGGTGAACATGAGCGAACATTATGATCTGGTCGTCGTCGGTGGCGGCATCAACGGGGTCGGCATCGCAGCCGATGCGGCAGGACGGGGTCTGAAGGTTGCCCTGTTTGAGGCGCAAGATCTCGCCTCTGCCACCTCGTCCAACTCCAGCAAGCTGATCCACGGCGGTTTGCGCTATCTCGAGCATTACGAATTCCGGCTGGTGAAAGAGGCGTTGGCGGAGCGTGAGGTGCTGCTCGGTATGGCGCCTCACATCGCCCGTCCCATGCGTTTTCGCCTGCCGCACCGCCCGCACCTGCGTCCGGCCTGGATGATCCGCGCCGGTCTGTTCCTCTATGACAATCTGGCCAAGCGCGACAAGCTCAAGGGGAGCTGTGGCGTGCGCTTCCTGCCACAAGATGGTTTGAGCGCGGGGATCAATAAGGGGTTTGAATATTCCGATGCCTGGGTCGACGACGCCCGGCTGGTGGTACTCAACGCCATGATGGCCCGTGACAAGGGGGCCGATGTGCAGACCCGCACTCGCTGCATCAAGGCGGTGCGTGGATCCAAACACTGGACGCTTACTTTGGAGCGGGAAGGGGGCGAGCAGTTCACCGTCACCTGCCGTGGTTTGGTCAATGCGGCGGGCCCCTGGGTCAAGACCTTCTACGACGAGAGCCTGCACGAGAAATCACCCCGCGGCATTCGCCTTATTAAAGGCAGCCACATGATAGTGCCGCGCATCCATGAGCGCGAAGAGGCCTATATCCTGCAAAACGAAGATAACCGTATCGTCTTCGTCATCCCTTATCAGCAGGACTACTCCCTTATCGGCACCACCGATGTGGAGCACCACGGCAGCCCGCGGGAAGCGAAGATCAGCGAGGCCGAAATTACCTACCTGTGCAAGGTGGTCAACGCTCACTTCACTCGCCAAATTGCGCCGCAAGATGTGATCTGGACCTATGCCGGGGTGCGTCCGCTCTGTGATGACGAGTCAGATTCACCGCAGGCGGTGACCCGTGACTACACCCTTGAACTTTCTGGCGAGTCTGACGGTGCGCCGCTCTTGTCGGTGTTTGGCGGCAAGCTCACCACCTATCGCAAGCTGGCGCAGGCTGCCTGCAACAAGCTCAAGCCCTGGTTTAGCCAGATGGGGGATGACTGGACTGCGACCAGCCGGCTGCCCGGCGGCGAGTTTGACTGCTCGGTACGCGAGCTGGCCCGCGCCTTTGCGCTGGAGTTTGACTGGCTCGATGATCGCAGCGCCCTGCGCATTGCCGAAGCTTATGGCGCCCATGCCCGTCTCTGGCTGAAAGAGGATCGCGGCATTCACTTCGGTGGCGGTCTCTACGAGTCGGAAGTGCGCTATCTCATCGAGCGGGAGTGGGCCTGTTCACTGGACGATATCCTCTGGCGCCGCAGCAAGCTGGGGCTGCGCCTGAACGACTCAGAGCAGCAGATGCTGCAGATCTGGCTCGACCAATACCATCAGGCTCTGCGCAAGGCGAGCTGATGAGTGACGGTGGGCAGTGCTCTGCTGCCCACCGTTTTCCACCGTAAATATGCAACAAACCACTGATAGAACAATTACCTACACACAATAATAAAGAGCATCACATATGAAAAAACTCGCCGTTTCCCTCATCGCCTTGAGCCTTGGGGCATCCCTCTCATTACCCGTGTTGGCTGCCGATGAAGGCAAGGTGGTGATCGCCCACCGTGGCGCTTCCGGCTACCTGCCCGAGCATACCCTGGAGTCCAAGGCGCTGGCCTATGGCATGGGGGCTGACTATCTGGAGCAGGATCTGGTGATGACCAAGGATGACCAGCTGGTGGTGATGCACGATCACTTCCTCGATGGTATCACCGATGTGGCGGCGCGCTTCCCCGGCCGTGCCCGTCCGGACGGCCGTTATTATGTGGTGGATTTCACCCTGGATGAGGTGCGCTCCCTGCGTATGACCGAACCGTTCCAGCTGGTGGATGGCAAGCAGGTGCCGGTCTATCCGGCCCGCTTCCCGCTCTGGAAGTCAGACTTCAAGATCCACACCTTCCAGGAGGAGATCGAGATGATCCAGGGGCTCAACAAGAGCACCGGCAAGAACATCGGGATCTATCCGGAGATCAAAGCGCCCTGGCTGTTCCGTCACGAAGGCAAGGATATCTCCAAGGCGGTGCTGAAGGTGCTCAAGGAGTACGGCTACACCGGGAAGGATGACAAGGTCTATCTGCAGTGCTTCGATGCCGATGAACTCAAGCGCATCAACAGCGAGCTGATGCCCGCCATGGGTATGGATCTGAAACTGGTGCAGCTGATGGCCGAGACCGACTGGAACGAGACCATGGTCTACGACGCCAAGGGTAAGGCGACCCCCTACAACTATGACTGGATGTTCAAGCCGGGAGCGATGAAAACCATCGCCAGCTATGCCGAAGGGATTGGCCCGTGGAAACCGATGATCGTCATCGAGCCGGGCACTTTGGGCAAACCGGTCTTCACCGGCATGGTAAAAGAAGCCCATGCGGCGGGCCTGAAAGTTCACCCCTATACCTTCCGTCAGGATGAGGGGCAGATCCCGGCCTATGCCAAGGACTTCACCGATCTACTTAATATCTTCCTCTATCAGGCCGATGTGGACGGGGTGTTCAGCGACTTCCCCGACAAGGCGGTGGCCGTCATCAAGGCCCATCAAGAGGCGGCCAAATAGCACTCTGGCGCCATTTGGATGCAAAGCGAGGCCAATTGGCCTCGCTTTTTGTTTCAGGTTCCCGCAACGGGAGTGTGCGCCCTGTCAGAAAATAGCCAGATCACGTCATGGTGTGCCGGATCTGCATCATTTTACGCAGTTTTTACGTAGCAGATCGCTGGCATGAAATCGGCAGAGCGGTTAGTCTAGCGGCGTTGAACCAACCCCATGAGGTACAGATGAAAACCGTATTGCGTTTTAGCCTGCTGGGCGCCTTGTTGCTGGGTGGCCATGCCTTCGCCGCCGAGCCGAAAAAATTTGATATCAGCATGTTCCCAGCCGCTGACGTGAATCAGGAACGTGTGGTGATCCGCCTGCCTGAAGTCGAGAAAGAAGCCGACATGATGGTCGAGCTGCAGGTCGGCAAAAAGATGATGGTTGATTGCAACGTACCGCGTTTTGCAGGCAACCTGGAACAGCACAGCGTCAAAGGCTGGGGCTACAACTACCTGAAACTGGGCAAAGTCTCCGACCCCATCAGCACCCTGATGATGTGCCCGGATAACCAGCAGAAAGAGACCTTCGTCCAGATCTACGGTCAGGGCTTCTTCGTGAACTACAACTCAAAACTGCCGTTCGTGATCTACGTGCCGCAGGAGTATGAAGTGCGCTACCGTCTGTGGCGTGCCGACAACCTGGCCCAACCGGCCATGATTGAGTAAGCATGTTTGAACCAAAGGTTCAGCTGGTTCACCTGATGTGACAAATAAAGCGCCGTATGGCGCTTTATTTTTGCCTGCACAGTCCAGAAAGTGACGTGCAAATTGGCTGCACGTTTACATAAGTTTATTATTTATCAACGTTTTTTGTGTGTTATGCCACAAAATCGGCGTCAACGATGGGGCAAACTGACTTCGATAAAAGATATTTATTAACATAGTGAGAAAATTGATTTTGCACTCGGCGATGGCCTGATGATACTTGCCCGCAAAGGTCAAACTAACCAGAAAAAAGAGCACTATGAGCTTCGAATCAGACAAGCGTTTCAACGACTTCAAACATTTTCCCCGTGGCCTGCGTCGCAGTGGCGAATTCACTGTGGCCGAAGCGGACAGTCTGGAAAAGTATGGTACCGCCATGCTGGCACTCTACCAGGGTAATCTGGCACCCCGTGACGATGTCGAGTCCGCCTTCGTCGAGCAGGTCAAATCCGGCGAAGCCGGTGCCAACCCCCATGCCAAGGTGTGGTTCAAGTACCTTAAGGTGATCGGTCCCAAGCGCGTTCATCGCCTCTGCACCGTCGTTGGCGGCGCCAGCGAAGAGAGCAGCGGTGGCGGCAGCTTTGATGTCGGTGGTGGCAGCGGCGGTGGCAGTGACGAGTCCATCGATTAATGGATACCGAGCTGCTTCGGACCTTTATCGAGGTGAGCAAGACCCGGCACTTTGGCCGGGCTGCTGAAAATCTCTACCTGACCCAGTCGGCGGTGAGTTTCCGGATCCGCCAGCTAGAGCAGCAACTGGGTGTCAGTCTGTTTGCCCGTCATCGCAACAACATCCGCCTGACCGCCTCCGGTGAGCGTCTGCTGCCCTACGCAGACGCCATCTTGCACACCCTTGGTCGTGCCAAGCAGGATGTGGCACTCTCGCCGGGATTCAGCCAGCAGTTGGCCATCGGCGCGCCCGCTGTGTTCTGGGAGCTCGATTTCAACGACTGGCTCAATCACATCTATGCGCTGGCGCCCGGTTTGGCGGTGCGGCTGGAAACAGCTTCCCGCGAGCATCTCTGCCGCCAGTTGCTGGAGCGCTCCCTCGATCTGGCCCTGCTCTCCGAGCCCACCAAGATCGACGAGATCGCCCTGCATCCCATCGGTGAGCTGGTGTTCGAGCTGGTGAGTCGGGATCCGGCCGCCAATGCCGACAACCTGATGCAGATGCCGCACATCCACCTCGACTGGGGCACCAGTTTCGAGCCGCAACCCAGCCGCTTGCAGAGCCTGCAAAAGACCCCGGTGCTGCACTCCAGCTCTGCCAGCATGGCGCTGCAATTTGTGCTGGCCAACGGCGGTGCCGCCTATCTGCCACGGCGGATGGTCAGCCCCTTCCTCGAAAAGGGGGCGCTCCATCTGGTGGAGGGGGGCCAGCCGCTGAGCCGTCCGCTCTATCTCGCCTATCTGGATAAATCCGATCGCCGGGAGCTGATCGATCAGCTGCTGACCCTGCCACTGGGTTGGCACGATGCCGAACTGCGCCTCAACGTCGAATAAGCGTCGAGTGTTATCCAAGAAAGAGCCCACCCCACGGTGGGCTCTTCTGTTGGGGGAAAATTGCAGGGAGCGAAGTCACGTAATTGGCGCGGGAGGCTTGGCGTCATCGGTCTGTAACGGTACCTTTTCAGGCTGTTTATCCGATTGAGCACTGACAGGGATGGATTGTAATTGATCGACTTTAGTCACCCCGAATGGCGGGCACTGGCGCAGCAGTTGCTGAGCCACTCACCTGTGGTGATCCGTGGCCGCCAGTGGCAACCGCTGGTGGGGCTGCTCAAGGATAACCAGCTGCTGCTTGCCCATGGTAGCCACAGCTATGAGCTCACCCCGGCCGGACGGCGCTATCTCACCCGCGAGCTGATGCTGGCCGAGATCGCCATCGCTCCTCCTGAGCCCGAGGAGTGGTTGCATGCTCAGGGCTGGCAATTGGGGGAGCAGATCAACGAACGGGTGCTGGCGGCGCTCTATCGCAAGAGCGAGGTGAACTTCACCCCCAACGAGCAGATCGATTTCGAGGACAAGGGGATCCGGCTCTGTGCCGATCAGCTGTTGCGCTTGCGCGCCACCCAGCCGTTCAGCCTCTTTTTCAGCGGCGGCACCCTGATCGACGCAGCCCCCTGGTTGCAGGCGCTGGGGGAGGTGGCGCTACCCGAGCGCACCCTGGCGGGTCTTGGCAAGATCCTGTGGGGGGAGGGGAGTATCGAGCGGGTGATCACCACAGACAGCGTCGGCGCCTTTGCCGAGTTGCCCCTTGATGCTGGCGCCTTGCTGGTGTGGGCTCCTCCATCGGCTCCCCTTGCCTTGCAGCAGGTGGTGGCCGCCTTGCCTCCCAATGTGCTGTGGAGTCATCTCACCGCTCTCGACCCCGCCGGGGTGGATCGGCTGCAGGCGCTGGCCCAGCGCTTGGGGCGTCCGGCCAGCTGGTGGTTGCCCCGTGATCTGGCCCCCATTCTCAGTGCGTATGCCCAACCTTTGACCGAGGCTAGGCCGTGGGAACCGAGCCGGATCCCCAAGTCATTGTTAGCAGTTTGTAGCGGTTTGGTTGAGTCCAATGGTGGCTTGTCGGCCGAGGTGTGCGCACTGGCGCCAGCGTGGCATGCCGTTGGTTGAAATTGGTCTGAAAGCGAGCCAAAAAGCGGTTTTCCCTCATTGAACGCGGTGATATAAAGAGTTGACGAAGCGCTCGCCAGATGAGCGCTTTTGTTTATCAAGCCGCTTTGCCACCCAACGAACTCAACGGAATACAGGGAATACCATGTTTGAAAAGGTTGTTGCCGCCCCAGCGGATCCGATCCTGGGCCTGACCGAAGCCTTCCGCGCTGACTCTCGCAGCCACAAGATCAATCTGGGCGTAGGGATCTACAAGGACGAGTCCGGTGCCACCCCCATTCTTCACTGCGTCAAGAAAGCCGAGCAGAAGCTGCTGACCGACGAGAAGACCAAGAACTACCTCGGTATTGAAGGCAATATCGAATATGGCCGCATCGTGCAGCAACTGCTGTTCGGGCAGCACTCTGCGCTGGTTGCCAGCGGCCGCGCCAAGACCGCGCAAGCGCCGGGCGGTACCGGTGCCCTGCGTATCGCGGCCGAATTCGTGGTGCGCAACGGGCTGGCCAAGACCATCTGGATCTCCGATCCCACCTGGGCCAACCACGTCAGCGTATTCCAGGCCGCGGGCCTGACCGTCAAGTGGTACAAGTACTACGACGCCGCGACCAAGGGGCTCGACTTTGCTGCCATGCAGGCCTCGCTGGCCGAAGTGCAGCCGGGTGAGCTGGTGCTGTTGCATGGTTGCTGCCACAACCCGACCGGTATCGACCCCACTAGCGATCAGTGGCGTGCGCTGGCCAAGCAGAGTGCTGCTGCCGGCTGGTTGCCGCTGTTTGACTTCGCCTATCAGGGTTTTGCCCGTGGTATCGAAGAGGATGCCGAAGGCCTGCGTATCTTCGCCGAGTGCCATGACGAGCTGCTGGTGGCGAGCTCTTTCTCCAAGAACTTCGGCCTCTATAACGAGCGGGTCGGCGCCTTCACGCTGGTCAGCGCGACCAAGGAGATCGCCGATGTGGCCTTCACCCAAGTCAAGACAGTGATCCGTGCCAACTACTCCAACCCGCCGTCACATGGCGCCGCTGTGGTCACCGCCGTGGTGAGCGATCCGGTTCTCTATGCCGAGTGGGTCGAAGAAGTGGCGGCCATGCGGGTGCGCATTCGCGAGATGCGCGAGCTGCTGGTAGAGAAGCTGGTGGCCCTCGGCGTGAGCCAGGATTTCAGCTTTATCCGCGAGCAGAACGGCATGTTCTCCTTCTCCGGCCTCTCCAAGGAGCAGGTGGAGCGCCTCAAGAGCGAATTTGCCATCTACATCGTCGGCTCAGGCCGGATCAGCGTAGCCGGTATTACCCGCGCCAACATCGATCCTCTGTGCGAGGCGATCGCCAAGGTGCTGTAACTCCAGCCGTTAACCGCACTACAGAAAAAGCCCGTCACACCAGTGACGGGCTTTTTTGATCCAGCCGGGTGAGCTGTTCAGCGAGCGCCTTGCAACCAGCGGCGCAGCTGAAGCACCAGCAAGGTGAGGGCGCCGCCGCTCAGGGCGGTGAGTACCGCCAGCAGCAGGCTGCCGAGCAGGAAGGGGGGCACCAGAGTGGCCGCCTCCTGCTCCAGCCAGTGGAGGGTCCAGCTGAGGTGGAAAGGCTCCGGCGTCTGGTGCAGTACCAGACAACCGGTGCGATAGGCGTAGAGATACATGAACGGCAGGGTCAGCGGATTGTTGAACCAGACCGCCAGCAGCGCCAGTGGCAGGTTGAGGCTGAATGCCAGCGCCAGACCGACTGCGATGAGCGAATGCATCGGGATGGGGAACCAGCAGGCGAAGATCCCGGCCGCTACGGCGCCGCTCAGGGCGCGGGTGCCCCCTTGCCAGAGGGCGGGGGCAAGCAGCCGTTCACCAAACAGGGCAAACCACTTCTGCTGGCGCAGGGTGTCGGGATCGAGCTTGAAGCGGGCAAACCAGCGACTCAGCATGGGCGGGCCATCTTGCGTTTTTGCCACTGGCGCACCGTGCTGATCCGCCAGAAGGTGCGGATCAGGGTGTAGCCGATAAGGGAACTGAGCAGGGCCAGGATCAGCGAGCCCAGCAACAGCGGCGGTGCCACTGTGCCCAGTACCGAGACCAGCCACTCCCAGGTGAACTCAATCTCTATCTGCTGCGCCGAATGTCCCAGCAACTGGCAACCTACCAGATAGGCGCCATAGAGCAGGGGCGGCATGGTAAAGGGGTTGGAGAGCCAGACCAGCGCCACCGAGAGCGGCAGATTGACCCGGCACAGGATGGCGCCACCGGCGGCCAGCAGCATCTGGCAGGGGAGCGGCACCCAGGCCATGAAGAGGCCCACCGCAAAGGCCCCGGCGGCCGAGCGGCGGTTGAGGTGCCAGAGGTTGGCATCGAGCAGCAGTTTGCCGAACAGCCGCAGGTGCTTGTGTTCTTTCAGGGTTTGCTGATCGGGCATCCAGCGTTTAATGAGTTGTTTGGGCATATTGAAACCTTGCTAAATACTTGCTCCATGGATCTGCGTCTGTTGTCGTTTGCCCTGGGGGCAAGCTCCTCACTGCTCTGGCCATGGTTACCTTCACTCGCATGGGGGGGCCTGTTGCTGTCCCTGCTGATCCCCCTTGCATATTGCCGTGCCTGGCGGTGGCTGTTTCTCCTGCTCGGCATCCTCTGGATGCAGGCCAATCTTGCCTATCGGCTGGCCTGGCTGGAGCGGTTGGGCGATCAGACGAGCCACATGATAACCGCACAGCTGCAAAGTGCAGAGCCCGAGGGGGATAAATTTGTCCGGCTGCTGCTGCGGGTGAGCACCCTAGACGAGCAACCGGTGACACCTGAGCCCCTGATCCGGGTCAATGCCTATCAGGCATTACCCGCCATGACAGTGGGCAGCCGGATCACCCTGGTGACCTCGTTGAAACCGGCTCACGGTCTGGCCAACGAGGCGGGACTGGATGGGCGGCGTCTGCTGCTGGGCAAGGGGATCACCGCCACCGGCAATTTGCGTCGGGTGATAGATATTCAACAGGCACCTGCGGGTTGGCGCGAACGTTGGTTGGGGGCCGCGACCGAGAGTTGGCGCCCACTTGATCATGCCCCCTTGCTGGCGGCGCTCACTTTTGGCGAGCAGAGCGGCATCACGGATGCCCAGTGGGAGCTGTTTCGTGGCAGCGGCCTGACTCACATCATCGCCATTTCAGGGCAGCACATTGCGCTGGTGGCGGTGCTTGGGTGGTGGCTGGGCAGGTTGTTTGGCCTGCGTGGCGCCATCATCACCTCCCTGCTGTTTGCCGCCGTCTACAGCGCGTTGGCCGGGTTTGCGGTGGCGACCGAGCGGGCCCTGATCATGGTGCTGGTGTGGAGTGTATTGCGCTGGAGCCGGCGAGAGTGGCCGGCCTGGCGCATCTGGCTGTGGGCCTTTGTGGTATTGACCCTCTGGGATCCCTTCGCCCTCTATTCGGCCGGCTTCTGGCTCTCGTTTCTGGCGGTGGCCATCTTGCTGCTGGTGGGATATGTCCACGACAAGCCGGGGCTCTGGCAGATCCAGCTCTGGCTGCTGCTCGGTCTGCTGCCGCTGCAACTGGCGTTGTTCGAGGGGATAGCGCCCCTCGCCATGGTGATCAACCTGTTGGCGGTGCCGCTCTTTTGTATCGCCATCATCCCGCTGGCCCTGATCGGGGTGCTGCTGGCGCCGCTATCCACCTTGCTTGCCTACGGCCTGTTCTGGCTGGCGGATTTTGCGCTCGGGTGGGTGCTGACGATCCTGAGCTGGCTTTCCGATCAACTGCAACTGTGGTGGCCACTGCCCAGCTGGTGGCTGCCGCTTTGCACCCTGCTGTTGCTGCTCTGGTTCGCCGCACAGTGGCGCCCGGCACGCTGGCTCTGGCTACCGGGTCTGTGTGCGCTGTTGTTGGCGCTCTGGCCAACGCCAGTCCGCTGGCAACTGCGGGTGCTGGACGTGGGGCAAGGGCTAGCGGTGCTGATCAGCAAGGGGGAGCGAGCCATCCTCTATGACACCGGCGATCGTTATCCCGGAGGTTACAACATGGCGGACGCTGTGATCCTGCCCCAGCTAAGCCATCTGGGGATCCGGGTCATCGATCGCCTCATCATCAGCCACAAGGATCGGGACCATGCCGGCAATCGCAAGCGACTGCTCAGCGCCATGCCGGTGCGCTACGAGCTCTCCTCTTACCCTTTTAGTGAGAGAACGACGCTCTGCCAGCGTGGGCAACAGTGGCGTTGGCAGGGGCTCTCGTTTGCAGTGCTCTGGCCAGAACGCCCCGGTGGCGGGCGCAATAACGATGGCTGCGTGGTGCGTATCAGCGATGGGCAGCGCAGCGTGCTGCTCAGTGCCGATATCGAGCGGCAGGCCGAGCAACGGCTGGTGGCGCTGGAGGGAGAGGGGTTGGCCAGCACCTTGCTGGTGAGCCCCCATCATGGCAGTCGCACCTCTTCCACGCCCCCGTTTGTCGCGGCGGTAGCGGCGCAGGAGGTGATCCACAGCGCCGGTTTTATGAATCAGTGGGGCTTTCCCCGTCCCGATGTGGTGGCCCGCTATCGGGATGCCCGCCAGTGGATCACCGGTCAGCAAGGGGCGATGCTGGTTGAACCCACCGCAGCGGGCTTGAGCATCACCGCCGAGCGAGATCTGGGGCCCTGGTACCGGCGCAGTGGCGAGTGGTGGCGACCGCGAGTGTGGTTTGAGCAATAATCGGCCATTTCTGCCGTGTAGGGATGCGATATAGGTGGCGGCGCTTGGTGTAAGCCTGCGCTTTGGCTAGAATAGCCCGTCATTTCCATTACTAACGGCTATTCATGCAACAAGAAACCTCACAAGAGAGCTGGCCAGTATTCAAACGCCTGCTCGGTTATGTCCGTGATCGCAAGCTGGGCCTGGTCGGTGGCATCATCGGGATGCTGGGCTACGCCGCCGTGGATACCACCTTTGTCTACTCCATCAAGCCGCTGATCGATCAGGGCATCAATGGCAACGACAGCACCGTTTTGAAATGGATGCCTTTCTTCGTCCTCGGCATCGTGGCCCTGCGCGGTGTCGCCAACTTTCTCTCCAACTACTGCATGGCCTGGGTCGGCAACCATGTCGTGATGCGTCTGCAACAGCAGGTGTTCAATCACATGGTGGCGATGCCGATGAGCTTCTTCGATCGCCAGAACACCGGCCACCTGCTCTCCAAGGTGACCTATGACGCCAGTCAGGTCTCCTCGGCGGCGAGCACCACCTTGGTGACCCTGGTGCGGGAAGGGGCGACCGTGGCCGGTCTGCTCGGCCTGATGTTCTGGCACTCCTGGCAGCTGTCGGTGATTTTCCTGGTGGTTGGCCCGCTGGTGGGGGTCATCATTGGCCTTATCAGCCGCCGTTTCCGCCAGATCAGCCGTCACATCCAGCAGGCGGTAGGGGATATCACCACCTCCACCGAGCAGATGCTCAAAGGGCACAAAGAGGTGCTGATGTTTGGTGGCCAGAAGGTGGAAGAGAAACGCTTCTTCCAGGTCAGCAACAACATGCGCCAGCAAACCATGAAGATGGTCGCCGCCGATGCCATCGGCAGCCCGGTGGTGCAGATGGTTGCCTCCATCGCGCTGGCTGCCTTCCTCTATGTAGCTACCATCGACAGTGTGCGCAGCGAGCTGACTGCCGGTACGTTTACCGTCATGATCACCTCCATGATGATGCTGCTCAAGCCGCTGAAAAGCCTGACCGACGTCAACAACCAGTTCCAGCGCGCCATCACCGCCTGCCATAGCCTGTTTGGCCTGCTCGACACCGAGCCGGAGCAGGATACCGGCACCCGTATTCTGGAGCGTGCCCGCGGCGAGATCGAGTTTCGCAACGTCACCTTCACCTACCCGACCAAGGATACTCCGGCGCTGCACAACGTCAGCTTCAAGGTGGAGGCGGGTAAGTCGGTGGCGCTGGTGGGCCGTTCCGGCTCTGGCAAGAGTACCATTGCCAGCCTGCTGACCCGCTTCTACGACATCGATCAGGGCGAGATCCTGCTGGACGGCATCAACATCCGCGAATACAAGTTGAGCGAGCTGCGCAAGCAGTACGCGCTGGTCTCCCAGCATGTCCACCTGTTCAACGACTCGGTGGCCAACAACATCGCCTACGCGGCAGAAGACAAATACAGCCGCGACCAGATCGTGCAGGCTGCCCGCATCGCTCATGCCGACGAATTCGTCAGCAAGATGAGCAACGGGTATGACACTGTGGTTGGCGAGAACGGTGCATCCCTCTCCGGTGGTCAGCGTCAGCGTGTTGCCATTGCGCGCGCCCTGCTGCGCGATGCGCCGGTTCTGCTGCTGGATGAGGCCACCTCGGCCCTCGATACCGAATCCGAGCGCCACATTCAGGCGGCTATCGACGAGCTTTGCAAAGCGCGTACCTCGCTGGTGATCGCCCACCGTCTCTCCACCATCGAGAAGGCGGACGAGATCCTGGTGATCGACGAAGGCCATATCGTCGAGCGCGGGAACCACGAAGCATTGATGGAGCAGCGCGGCACCTATGCCCAGCTGCGCGCTATTCAGTTTGGCAACGCGGGAAGCAAGGCCTGATGCTGGAACGGCTCTGGTATCGCAAAAGTGGCTGGCGCTGGTTGCTGGCCCCCTTTGCCCTGCTGTTTGCCATCATCAGCGGCACCCGCCGCTACGCCTATCGTCACGGCTGGCGCAAGGGGTATCGCGCCTCCTTGCCGGTGATCGTGGTGGGCAATATTTCGGTGGGGGGCAACGGCAAGACGCCGGTGGTGGTCTGGCTTGTGGAGCAGTTGCAAGCTCGTGGCTATCGACCCGGGGTGGTGAGCCGTGGTTATGGTGGCAAGGCGCCCCATTACCCCTATCGGCTGGATGAGACCAGCACTACGGCGCAGGCCGGAGATGAGCCTGTGCTGATTGCCCGGCGCTGCGGCTGTCCGGTGGTGGTTGCCCCGAAACGGGCCGATGCGGTACGACTGCTGGAGCAGAGCGGTGAGGTGGATATCATCATCACCGACGACGGCCTGCAGCACTACGGGCTGGCCCGTGACATCGAGCTGGTGGTGGTGGACGGAGCGCGCCGTTTCGGCAACGCCTGCCTGCTGCCCATGGGGCCGCTGCGCGAGCCAGTCACTCGTCTCAAACGGGTGGACGCCATCATCTGCAACGGCGGCGAGCCGGGCAAGGGGGAGTATCCCATGCAACTGGTCGCCGACACCCCGCGCCGGGTGCGCGACGATGCCCCGCTGGCGGCCCCCTTGTCGGGACCTGTCGATGCGCTGGCGGGGATTGGTCATCCGCCCCGCTTCTTTGCCACCCTGGAAGGGCTCGGCTATCAGCTGGATCAGCAGGCCGCCTACGGCGATCATCACCCCTTCGATCGGGATGAGCTGGTGGGCCGCTTTGCCCGCAAGCCGCTGCTGATGACCGAGAAGGATGCGGTCAAGTGTCGTCCGTTTGCCCTCGAAAACTGGTGGTATCTGCCGGTCAGTGCCGAGTTGCCCGCCTCCTTGCTCGATACCCTGCTGCACAAGCTGAGCACGAGTGGAAAGGCGCAAGGCGTAACCAAGGCACAAGATTAATCTCTCTCGCCTGAATGGGGGAGAAGTGGACCAATAGCGGTCCCGTATGGAATATCTGGTTGCTCGACATCCATCGCTGGCGTGATGAAGCCGCCAGCGCGACATCGTTGAAGGAGTATCGTTTTGGCTTTGGACATCAAGTTGCTCGACATCATCGCCTGCCCGGTCTGCAAGGGTAAGCTGCACTACAACAAAGCGGTTCATGAGCTGGTCTGCCGCTTCGACAAGCTGGCCTATCCGCTGGAGGAGGGGATCCCGGTACTACTGGAGAACCGTGCCCGTCCGCTCAACAGCGATGAGCTGCCGTCATGAGTTTCGTCGTCGTTATTCCTGCCCGCTATGCGTCAACTCGTCTGCCGGGCAAGCCGCTGGCGGATATTCATGGCAAGCCCATGGTGCAGCATGTGGTGGAGAAAGCCCTGCAATCCGGTGCCGATCGGGTGATTGTTGCCACTGACGATGCCCGGGTACAGCAGGCTCTGCTGACCACCGGCGTCGAGGTGTGCATGACCTCACCGGATCACCAGTCCGGCACCGAGCGTCTGGCCGAGGTGTGCCGTCACTACGGCTTTGCCGCCGATACCATCATCGTCAATGTGCAGGGGGATGAGCCGCTCATTCCGCCCGCCATCATTCGTCAGGTAGCGGACAATCTTGCCGCCGCCACGGCGCCGATGGCGACCCTGTCGGTGCCGATCAAGGATGCCGAAGAGGCGTTCAATCCGAACGCAGTGAAAGTGGTGACAGACAAGGATGGCTACGCCCTCTACTTCAGTCGCGCCAGCATTCCCTGGGATCGGGATCGCTTTGCCAACAGCCATGAGCAGATTGGTGAACACTACCAGCGTCATATCGGCATCTACGCCTATCGCGCCGGCTTTATCCAGCGTTATGTCGACTGGGCGCCGAGCGTGCTGGAGCAGGTCGAGGCGCTGGAGCAGCTGCGGGTGCTCTGGTACGGGGAGAAGATCCACGTTGCCCAGGCCCTTGAAGCGCCACCGGTCGGGGTGGATACTCAGGCCGATCTGGAGAAGGTGCGGGCCTTTTTGGCCAAGTGATGGCCACAGCACGAAAGTCATGAAAAACGGTGTCGCGAGACACCGTTTTTTGTTTTGAAAATTTATATAATTATTTGATTTTAAACGCTAAACATGGGTTTTCTCAAACTTTTGGCGTGCATGGTTTGCCAAAGCGACGAGTTTGGTTATGATGCAAGACGCCCTGTTAACCCTAACCGGGCGGCTAAAACGAGATAAAACGGGGTGTTTGGGTGATAAATGTATTCCTGGTCGATGATCATGAGCTGGTGCGTACAGGGATAAGACGCATTCTTGAAGATGTGCGCGGGATCAAGGTGGTGGGTGAGGCGCAGAGCGGCGAGACAGCAGTTACGTTCTGTCGCCAACACCATCCGGACGTGATCCTGATGGACATGAACATGCCGGGTATTGGTGGTCTGGAAGCGACCCGCAAAATTCTGCGGATCCGCCCCGATGTGCGCATCATAGTGCTGACCATTCATTCAGAAAATCCGTTCCCCACCAAGGTGATGCAGGCAGGCGCCGCCGGTTACCTGACCAAGGGGGCTGCCCCTGACGAGATGATCCAGGCGATCCGGTTGGTGCACTCCGGTCAGCGCTACATCTCCCCGGAGATTGCCCAGCAGATGGCCCTCAGCCAGTTTGCCTCCGCTGACGAGAACCCCTTCAAGTCCCTCTCTGAGCGCGAGCTGCAGATCATGATGATGATCACCAAGGGGCAGAAGGTGACCGATATCTCCGAGCAGCTCAACCTGAGCCCGAAGACGGTCAACAGCTACCGCTATCGTCTGTTCAGCAAGCTGGGGATCAACGGTGACGTGGAACTGACCCATCTGGCCATTCGCTATGGCATGCTGGATGCCGATACCCTCTAATCGGGTGGCGTGTGGTCACAAAGGCGGCGCGTGCCGCCTTTTTGCTTTTCAGGCGGCGGGGGCAGTATGCTCTGCCCGTCAATTTTTGCCTTTGTGTGAGCCGAGTAGCTGATGACCCTCTCTCCCGAACCTCTCTTCGACAGCAAGGCGTTTCTGAGCGCCGTCACCCATCAGAGCGGCGTCTACCGCATGTATGACAGCGGTGGCACCGTGATCTACGTGGGCAAGGCCAAGGATCTGAAAAAGCGGCTCGCCTCCTACTTTCGCACCAACGTCGACAGCATCAAGACTCGCACCCTGGTGCGACAGATCGCCGATATCCAGGTCACCGTCACCCACACCGAGACCGAGGCGCTGATCCTCGAGCACAACCTGATCAAGCAGTACCAGCCCCGTTACAACGTGCTGCTGCGGGACGACAAATCCTACCCCTGGATCATCATCACCGCGCACCAGCATCCACGCATCGGCGTCCATCGCGGTGCCCGCAAGGTGAAGGGGGAGTACTTCGGCCCATACCCCTCTGGCGGTGCGGTGCGCGAGAGTTTGCATCTGATGCAGAAGATTTTTCCGGTGCGCCAGTGCGAGGATGCGGTCTATGCCAACCGCACCCGTCCCTGTCTGCTCTATCAGCTCAAGCGTTGCGCTGGCCCTTGCGTACCCGGGTTGGTGAGCGAGGCCGAATATGCCCAGCAGGTGGAGCTGGCCAAACTGTTTCTGGCGGGCAAGAACCAGCAGGTGATTGGCGAACTGGTGGGCAAGATGGAGTCCGCCAGCGGCGATCTGCGCTTTGAAGAGGCAGCTCGCTATCGGGATCAGATCCTGGCGCTGCGCCGGGTCACCGAACAGCAGTCGGTGAGCGGCAACGTGCTGGACGAGCTGGATGTGGTGGGGGTCGCCTTCCAGCAAGGTGCTGCTTGCATCCACGTGCTCTTTATCCGTCAGGGCAAGGTGCTCGGTTCGCGTAGCTACTTCCCGAAAGTGCCGGCTGACACCCCGCTCGATGAGGTGGTGCAATCCTTCCTGCTGCAGTTCTATCTGTCGGGGCAGGGGGGACGGCAGATCCCGAGCGAGGTGCTGCTTGATGTGGCGTTGGAGGACGAGAGCGTCATCGCCGAGACCCTGAGCCAGACCGCAGGCTACAAGGTGCGGGTGGTGAGCCGAACCCGTGCCGAACGGGCCCGTTTTATCAAGCTTGCCTCCATCAACGCCGAGACGGCGCTGCGATCGCGGCTTGCTCACAAGAGCACCATCACCGCTCGCTACGACCAGCTGGAAGAGCTGCTGGAGCTGGAGCGCCCCATCGCCCGCATGGAGTGTTTCGATATCTCCCACACCATGGGGGAGCTCACCGTGGCCTCTTGCGTGGTGTTCAACCGGGAGGGGCCGCTCTCATCGGAATATCGTCGTTTCAACATCGACGGCATCACCGGCGGTGATGACTACGCGGCGATGGAGCAGGCGCTGGAGCGCCGCTTTGGCAAGCAGCAGGAGCCGGACAAGGTGCCGGACGTGCTGTTTATTGACGGTGGCCTCGGCCAACTGCGCCGCGCCGAAGAGATCCTGGCCCGTCAGCTGGAGTTCCTCGGCGGCAAATATCCGCTGCTGGTGGGGATTGCCAAGGGGGTCACCCGCAAGGCCGGGTTGGAAACGCTCATCATGGGGGAGAGCCACGAAGAGCTGCATTTGCCGGCAGATATGCCCGCTTTGCACCTTATTCAGCATATTCGCGATGAATCCCACCGTTTTGCCATTACCGGCCACCGGGCTAGACGGGCCAAGGCCCGCACCAGCAGCAGTCTGGAGGATATTCCGGGGGTGGGGCCAAAGCGGCGGCAGGCGCTGCTCAAATATCTGGGCGGCCTGCAGGAGGTCAAAAAGGCGAGCGTGGATGAACTGGCCAAGGTACCTGGCATCAGTCAGGAGCTGGCCCAGACCATCCACGATGGCTTGCACAGCGCCTGAGCAGGGTTAGCCGCATGGCAAAATCGCTAACTCCTTGATGCACAAGAGCCGTGACGCGGGGGGGCCGTAAATGCCATAATGGCCCTCGCATTTTGAGAAGATTGATGGATTAAAAAGACCAAGACGGGCGCCAGTGCGGTTGCATCGCAAATCGGCTTTGGCGCACTATGTAGCGACGTACAAGAAGTGGCTGAAAATAATGACAAACATACCTAACCTGTTGACGTTTTTCCGGATTTTGCTCATTCCCGTCTTCGTCATCCTGTTCTATCTGCCTTATCAATGGTCCTATCTGGCTGCCGCCATCATCTTTATTCTGGCCGCTGCCACCGACTGGTTTGATGGCTATCTGGCCCGCAAGCTCAATCAGTCCACCGCCTTTGGCGCCTTCCTCGACCCGGTTGCCGACAAGATCATGGTCGCTGCCGCACTGGTGGTCATCGTCGAACACTATAACACCATCTGGGTGACCATCCCCGCCATGACCATGATTGGCCGCGAGATCATCATCTCCGCCCTGCGCGAATGGATGGCCGAGCTCGGCAAACGCTCCTCGGTGGCGGTCAGCTGGATTGGCAAGTGGAAGACCATGATCCAGATGGTGTCGCTCACCGGTCTGATTTGGCAATACAACGTCTGGATGGTGTGGCTCGCCTATGTGATGCTCTATGTCGCCACCGTGCTCACCTTCTGGTCGATGTTCCAGTACATGAAGGCCGCCTGGGGCGATTTGACCCACCACGCCAACCTGTGAGTCGCTTGCTCCGCAAGGTGATGTTTCCACTGATTTGAGGCAGGAAACGGCCAAAGGCGCTAAAACTGTTCAAAAAGGGCAAAAAACGCCCGAACGATCAGGTAATTAAATATTTCTGGTTGACTGGGCGAGGAACATCGCTAGAATGCGTCCTCGTAGTCAGGCAGTCAGCCAGACCAATGCGGGAATAGCTCAGTTGGTAGAGCACGACCTTGCCAAGGTCGGGGTCGCGAGTTCGAGTCTCGTTTCCCGCTCCAAATTCAGACAATAGAGAGCCAACTCTCTTTTGCATGGCGCGTTAGCAAAGCGGTTATGCAGCGGATTGCAAATCCGTTTAGTCCGGTTCGACTCCGGAACGTGCCTCCATATTGACAAGCCCGCCACGCGAGCTTGATACCGATTGCGGTGCCCGAGTGGTGAAATCGGTAGACACAAGGGATTTAAAATCCCTCGACGTTCGCGTCGTGCCGGTTCGATTCCGGCCTCGGGCACCATTAAAATCAAAGAGTTACGAAAGGCCACTAGAAATAGTGGCCTTTTTATTTTGCCTAAATGGCGACAAAGTGGCGACAGCGCTTTTTTGATCGGTTCACCTCTTCTTGTAATGGTAGTGACACGGTCTTCTTGTATGATGCCGCTCTGCCTGACGGCGCACTTCATGCGGCGCCTTTCCCTGGCCATGTTTCGGTGTGCTGTCAGACAGAAACGAGAATGGCCCCACATTATGGGGTCATTCTCGGATCCTGTTATCACTCCTGCGTTCTTCTAGCTGCACGTCGATACTCTTCTTCTCGGTGGTATCGCCGTTGGTGAACGATGCTATGGTCTGGTCGTTTTGGACCATGCACACCTGTATTCCGCTGCGTAGTCTACAGACCAAGGCATTAGCCTGTAATCAGAACCGGTACTCGATATGGAAGGTATGGCTGTCCAGCCCCGGGTTCTTGTCATACATATAGGCGTTGGACATGTGCTCATACTGATAGCCGATCAGCCAATTCTTGGTGATGGCGTAACCGAGGCCAATACCCAGAGCGAACTGAAAGGGGCCGCCGTAATCCTTGTAGCCGTGGCCGAGAGTGCCAAATTGGTACTGATCGAGCCATACCATTTCGCCGGGGAGCCAGGTTACCCAGTTACCCCATTGGCATTCGATACGGGCACCGCCCCCCAGTCTGGCGGTCTCTTCATCTTCTACCTTGAGTGTGCCGCCACGTACCCCCAGTCCAAATTGACAGCCTGAGTCTCCCCAGCGCCAGAACATGTGATGGAACTTGGCGTCGGCAATGTTGATGTCGAGCTTTTCATTGCTGAAGGCCTTGCCAAGCTGCAGTACCACGATATTGTCATTGGCCATTGTAGCCTGACTGGCGAGCAGTGCTGTCAGCAGGCCGATCCTTGATAGAGTGTTAGCGTCCATGCCCCCTCCCGATCCTTGTTGTCATCCTGGTGATCACCCTTCAGGCATAGTCAATTGACGCGGTCCCTGTCAATGCATGGTCCTTAGGTAAAAAATTAAATATTTATGAAAAATCAACTATCTGTGTGGTCTGGCGGGCGTGTCCGCGGGGACATGAAAAAGCCCTTCACCATGGTGAAGGGCTTTTTGTTATCTGACGTTTATCCGCTCGGTTTGGCGTGCAGGCTTAGTAGCCCTGCTGGTGCACGTCCATCACGGCGCGACCGGACGGATCTGCCATCTCCTTGAACTTGGCATCCCACTCCAGCGCTGTGGGGGTGGAGCAGGCGACCGACTTGCCGTAGGGCACGGTACGGGCGGCGGATTCCAGGGGGAAGTGCTCGTCGAAGATGGCGCGGTAGAAGTAGGCCTCCTTGGTGAGCGGGGTGTTGATGGGGAAGCGGAATGCGGCCGCCTCGAACATCTGATCCGTCACTTCCTGCTCCACCATGGCTTTCAGGCTGTCGATCCACGAATAACCTACGCCGTCGGAGAACTGCTCCTTCTGGCGCCACGCTACTTCGTGGGGCAGCAGATCTTCGAACGCTTCGCGCAGGATGTGTTTCTCGATCTTGCCCTTGCCGCACATCTTGTCAGCTGGCTGCAGGCGCATCGCCACGTCCATGAACTCCTTGTCGAGGAAGGGCACGCGACCCTCCACACCCCAAGCGGCCATCGACTTGTTGGCGCGCAGGCAGTCATAGAGGTGCAAAGAGGCGAGCTTGCGCACGTTCTCTTCGTGGAACTCGCGGGCGTTGGGCGCCTTGTGGAAGTAGAGGTAGCCACCGAACAGCTCGTCGGAGCCTTCGCCGGAGAGCACCATCTTGATCCCCATCGCCTTGATGTAGCGGGCCATCAGATACATCGGCGTGGAGGCGCGGATGGTGGTGACATCATAGGTCTCGAGGTGATAGATGACGTCGCGCAGGGCATCCAGACCCTCCTGCACGGTGAAGTGGATCTGGTGGTGGATGGTGCCCAGATGGTCAGCCACCTTGCGGGCGGCGGCGAGATCAGGTGAGCCTTCCAGCCCGACGGCGAAGGAGTGCAGTTGCGGCCACCAGGCTTCGCTCTTGCCATCGTCCTCGATGCGGCGCGCCGCATAGAGCTTGGTGATGGCGGAGATAACGGAGGAGTCCAGCCCGCCGGAGAGCAGCACGCCATAAGGTACGTCGCACATCAACTGGCGTTTGACCGCCGCTTCCAGCGCCGCTTTCAGCTCGGCCTTGTCGCTGACATTGTGCTCGACCGCGCTGTATTCCATCCAGTCGCGTTTGTACCACTGTTTGAGCTCGCCATCCTTGCTCCACAGGTAGTGTCCCGGCGGGAAGGTCTCGACGCTCTTGCAGACCGGTACCAGCGCCTTCATCTCGGAGGCGACATAGAAGTTGCCGTGCTCGTCGCGGCCGGTATAGAGGGGGATGATCCCCATGTGGTCGCGACCAATCAGGTAGGCATCCTGTTCGGCGTCATAGAGGATAAAGGCGAAGATGCCGTTGAGATCGTCGAGAAACGCCGGGCCCTTCTCCTTGTAGAGGGCCAGCAGCACTTCACAGTCAGATTTGGTCTGAAACTGGAAGTCGACCTTGAGGGTTTTCTCCAGCTCTTTGTGGTTGTAGATCTCGCCATTGACCGCCAGCACATGGGTGCGATCGGGGTTGTAGAGCGGCTGGGCACCGTTGCCCGGATCGACGATGGCTAGACGCTCGTGCACCAGAATGGCTTTGTCGGAGCTGTAGACGCCGGACCAGTCAGGCCCGCGGTGACGAAGTCGCTTGGACATCTCCAGCGCCGATTTGCGCAGGGCAACTGCATCGGACTTGATATCCAGAATGCCGAAAATTGAACACATTGGCGGTAATCCTCTTGATTTTTATATGAGCCCCCCACGTTTGGGCTCGAAATTCCATTTACATTCCTCGTCAGACACAATGCCTAGCGGAAAAACCTTTTGCAAGCGGGAAAACCGCAGAAAATCATGCCGTAAGCGTCAAGCAGATCAACAGGATAAGGGTTGTTGCAACGGGGCAGGGTGACGTGAACGTCAAGTCGAGGCGGGTTCGAAGATGACATAGACCTTGCGACAGGGGGTGAGGGTCTCCCACTCGCCGACAAAGCCTGCCGGAATCACGAATTGATCGCCGGGTTTGAGGGCCAGCTGGCCGCCCTGACTGTCATGGATCACCACATCCCCCTCCAGCAGTTGGCAATACTCGTGCTCGGTGTAGTTAATGGCCCAGCGGCCGGGCTCGCAAGCCCAGAAGCCCACGTGAAACTGCTGGCTTGGGTCGGAGTAGTGGTTCCACACCGTTTGCGCCGGGTTGCCCGCTTTAATGCGCTCGGGGGCTGGCATCAGCGGGGTAGGGGCTACCTCGTGGCGGCCCGGCAAAATCCAGTCGTTGAGGGTCTTCATGGTGCCTCCTTGGCTTCGTCAGATAGGAAAGCGGGGCCATCCCGGTCCCGCGTTTGTTCGTTTTATTAAACGAGGTTATGCATAACTTAAACGATGCATCCTCACTTGCCAAGGGCTGCTGGCCGACGACTCAAAGCGGCTGCAAGCGGCGGATCACATGGCGGGCAAAGCCGCTGCCCGCTTCGTTGTAGACGTTGAACACCGCATCCACCCCTTGCTCCTGCAGGGAGGCTATATCATCCTCGAAGCGGACGATGGCGGCGATCTTGCCGTTGAATCCGTGGCTGCGCAGCTTCTCGATGGCGTAGAGATTCCCCGAATGGTGGGGCATCGCCAGCAGTACCAGATTGACCTGATTGGAGAGCAGCACCTTGTCCCAGAAGTCGGTATCGGTGGCATCCCCCTCGATGACGTTCATCCCCTGGGCGCGCAGGGTGGGCAGTTTCTCGCTGTCGTTCTCCACCCCGAGGATGACGTTGCCGTATTTGTTCTCCAGCTCGAAGTAGGCCCCCTGACCGATCCGCCCCATACCGAGGATGATCACTTCGGCATCGCCCAGCTCTATGGGTCTGTCTTCCGGATGGAGGTTGCTCGCCTGCAATCCCCGCAGCCAGTGGCCGATGCGGTGATAAATGCGCTCGCTTTGGGCATTGAGGGGAGCGGAGATCATAAAGCTCGCCGCCAGCGCCAGCGAGACCGCCACCAGCCACTCGTGGGAGAGCCAGCCCGCCTTGGCGGCGATGGCCGCGACAATGAGGCCAAACTCCGAGAAGTTGGTGAGCGCCAGGGTGGAGAGCAGGGCGGTGCGCACCCTCAGGTGGGCACCGCTGTAGACCAGATAGTAGAGCGCGCTTTTCAGTGGCAGAGCCAGCACCAGCGCCAGTGCCAGCAGCATGGTGTCGTGAGTCGGCAGGCCGTTGAGGCCGATGGTGAGAAAAAAGCAGACCAGAAAGAGGTCTTTGAGGTTGAAGAGCGCTTTGGCCAGCCCAGCCGCAGCAGGATGGGAGGCGAGCAGCATGCCGATGATGAGGGCTCCCAGATCCGGCTTGAGGCCAACCACTTCAAAACCGGCGGCTCCGACCACCAGTGCCAGAAAGACCCCGAACAGCACCTG
This sequence comes from Aeromonas sp. DNP9, assembly GCF_001728955.1. Classification (NCBI taxonomy): domain Bacteria; kingdom Pseudomonadati; phylum Pseudomonadota; class Gammaproteobacteria; order Aeromonadales; family Aeromonadaceae; genus Aeromonas; species Aeromonas sp. DNP9. The sequence continues at coordinate 69,407 of NZ_LYSQ01000011.1, forward strand.
CAGCTCGCCGTGACCGGCCCGCTCCAGCAGCTTGAACAGCAGCGGGCGCAGCAGCGGCAATCCCAGCACCCAGAGTGCCCAGATGCTGGGCCACTTGCCGCTGGAAAACGCCAAAAAGGCCACGGCGAACACATCCTGCATCACCAGCACACCGATGGCGATGCGGGCGTAGAGGGCGTTCATGTCGCTGCGATCTTCCAGCACCTTGACTGCGAAGACGGTGCTGGAGAAGGAGAGGGCGAAACCCAGCAGCAGCGCCAGTTTCCAGTCCAGCGAGAGGGCAAGTTCAAGCCCCAGTCCCTTGCAGACCAGCAGAACTACGGTAAAGAGCAGGGTGGAGAGCAGCAGGTGCAGGCTGGTGGTGCCCCACACATCGCGCCGCATCAGGGTTTTGATATTGAGCTTGAGGCCGATGGTGAACAGCAGCAGGGTGACGCCGAGATCGGCCACCTCGCTCAGGGCGGGGGTATTTTCATATCCCATGCCGTTGAGGATAAAACCGGCGGCCAGGAAGCCGAGCAGGGGGGGCAGGCCAATCAGATTGACTACCATGCCGCAGCCAAAGGCCACGGCGATCAGAATGGGTTCCATAACAGATCCTGCAAGGGCAGGAGAGACCTGCCCTGTTTAACGCTTGGGTGGTGATTAGACGATATCGATGTCGACCACGGAGTCGAAAATATGGTTCGGGCGAAACGGCATACGGTCGATATCGGCGACCTTGCTCACCCCGGAGAGCACCAGCACCGTCTCGAGACCGGCCTGAAAGCCCGCCAGAATGTCGGTGCGCAGGTTGTCGCCGATGATGATGGTGTCGTCGGAGTGGGCCTCCATCCGGTTGAGCGCCGCACGGATGATCCAGGCGCTCGGCTTGCCGACATAGAACGGCTTCTTGCCTGTCATCCGCTCGATGGGGGCGCACAGGGCGCCGCAGGCCGGGTGCATCATGGGACCGTGGGTATCGGGGTTGGTGGCGATAAAGCGGGCCCCCTGATCCACGAACTTGGCCCCCTGTTGCATCATGGTCCAGTTGTAGTTGCGGGTCTCGCCCACTACCACGAAGTCCGGGTCGATATCGGTGATGGTGAAACCGGCCTTGTAGAGCTCGTGGGTCAGCGCCCCTTCACCGATCACATAGGCCTTCTTGCCATCCTGACGCTTGAGGAAGTCGGCGGTGCCCATGGCGGAGGTATAGAAGCACTCCTCCGGCACTTCGATCCCGGCGGAGCGGAAGCGGTTTTGCAGATCTTTCTGGGTCTGGGCCGGGTAGTTGGTGAGGAACAAGAGTTTGCTGCCCTGCTCCAGCAGGCGATGGACGAAACGGTCGGCACCGGGGATGAGATCGTTGTTGTGCAGGATGACACCGTCGATATCGCAGATGACGTTCTTCTTCATGAAAACTCCTTGTCAGGGCGCAGGCGAGCCGCCAATCGTTAAGATGTTCAATCATTTATGATTTTTGTGACGCCATTATAAGTCTGTTTGATGACAAGTCTCCCCTGTCTCGCCACTTCGGTGCACAATAAAGCTGCCGTCGGGTCAGTCTGGTGGAGGGGCTGACGCCGGATCACTTTGCTGATGGAGCCGTCGCTATGGACACCCCGATTTCCAAGTCAGTCACACCCGAACACCTCACCGCCGTGCAATTTATCGCCGGACTGCCGAAACTGGAGCTGCACCTGCATATCGAGGGCAGCCTCGAACCCGAGCTGATGTTTGAGCTGGGCCGCCGCAATAATGTGCCACTGCCCTGGCCCGATGTGGCCAGCGTGCGCGCCGCCTATGACTTTGACTGCCTGCAATCCTTTCTCGACCTCTACTATCGCGGCGCCAGCGTGCTGGTGACTGAGCAGGACTTCTTCGACCTCACCTGGGCCTATCTTGAGCGTTGCGCCGCCGACAAGGTGGTGCATGTGGAGATCTTCTTCGACCCGCAGACCCACACCGCCCGCGGAGTCCCTTTTGCTACTGTGCTGGGCGGTATCGAGCGGGCGTTGCAGAGCGGGGAGAAGGAGTTTGGCATCAGCTGGCGCCTTATCATGAGCTTTTTGCGCCACCTGAGCGAGGATGAAGCGTTCGCTACGTTGGTAGAGGCTATGCCCTTCCTGTCGCGCATTCATGGCATCGGGCTCGACTCGGGGGAGAAGGGCAATCCGCCGACCAAGTTTGCCCGGGTCTTTGCCCGCTGCCGCAAGCTGGGGCTGCCGGTGGTGGCCCACGCAGGTGAAGAGGGGCCCGCCGACTACATCTGGCAGGCGATCAACGAGCTGCACGTTTGCCGTATCGATCACGGAGTGCGCTCGGCAGACGATCCCGAGCTGCTGCGCTATCTGGCCGATACCCGGTTGCCCCTCACCGTCTGCCCCCTCTCCAACACCCGGCTCAAGGTGTTTGGCAATATGGCCCAGCACAATGTGCTGCGGCTGCTGGAGCAGGGGCTCTGCGTCACCATCAACTCCGACGATCCCGCCTACTTCGGCGGCTACATGGGGGCGAACTTTGCGGCGCTGGCCGATGGCCTCGGCGCGACCATGAGCCAGCTCTGCCGCTTGTCGCTCAATGCCGTTGAGGCAAGCTGGCTCTCTTTGGCCGACAAGGCGAGGCTGACCCGGGAGATCCGCAGTTATGCCGCGACTCACGGGGTGATCCTGCACTGAGTCAGGCGCCAATGAAGTCGAGATGAGATGCACTAGATATAAAGAGAGGCCCGCCATCACTGGCGGGCCTCTTTCGTTTCAATGGTCGGTGTGGTTATCAGGGAAGGTCAGCGTTATGCCACTCGCACCAGAAACTTCTCGCCCTGTCCTTCGCGCTTGAAGCGCTCGAGCAGGGTAGGCAGTGACTCAAAGTCGCCGACCACCAGCGGCGGCAGGGTCAGCTCGCCGCTCGCTATCTGCTCCATCATGGCGACCCCGGCGGCGACCAGTCGGCTCCACTGTTTGTCCGAGCCAAAGGCGTGCTGGGCGCCCAGCGCAATCTCGTGCAATGAGTGGCAATGGGTAAAGGCGGGCAACGGATTGTGCGGGATGCGCCCGAGCACAGTCACCATGTGACCGTAGTAGCCAAGGGCGGGCAGCAGGCTCTCTGCCTGTTGGCTCGAGACCAGATCGATGATCCCCTCGAACGGCTCGTTGCCGTTGGCGGCTTGCAAGGTGGCCAGCCAGGCGGGATCCCGATAATCGGCTACGCCCTGCACACCTATCTGTTTGAGCCATTGATGGTGGCGTGGGCTGGCGTTGGCAAAGACCCGCGCTCCTTGCTGGAGGGCGAGCTGCACCGCAAAGCGGCCGACGCTGCTGCCAGCACCTGTGATGAGCAGCGCTTCCCCGTGCAGGCGCGGCAGCTTGGCCAGCGCCTGCCAGGCGGTGAGGCCGGGACAGGGCAAGGTGGCTGCCGCCTCGTCACTCAGGGCATCGGGCACCGGCAGCAGGGCGCGGGCCGGTACCCGGGTGTGGCGGGCAAAGCTGCCGTGGTGGCGCAGGTCGGTGTGATAGGCGACCCGGGCGCCGAGACGCAGATGGCTGACGTTGGCGCCGAGGGCCACGATAGTGCCCATGCCATCGACACCGGGCACCTGACCATCCTGCCAGTTGGAGTGGCCATATTCGATCAGCTTCCAGTCCACCGGGTTGAAAGCGATGACCCGGTTGGCTACCAGTACCTCGTCAGGGGCGAGCGGTGCCAGGGGCAGATCGGCGAGGGTAAGCTGGGTCGGTTCACCGGGGGCATGCCAGCACCAGGCTTGGGTGTGATTCATGATGACTCCTTGTGAAAGCGAGGGGAGAGAACAACGAGATCATTGCAACAGCAAGACAGTGAAACCGCCACTGCCGCGAATGGGCAACAATACGGCAGGCCCCAACCAGTGGGGCCTGCGTCACGTGGCCGGTTGGCCATTCGCAATCAGCAGCTGGTGGTTGCGTCCTCGGCCTGGTAGACGGGGTAGTCGGTCAACCCCTTCTCGCCGCCGCCAAACAGGGTGGCCGGATCGTGGGGGGCCAGCGGATAGCCGTGGCGCAGCCGGTTCGGCAGATCCGGGTTGGCGACGAAGGGGCGGCCAAAGCCAATCATGTCGGCCCAGCCCGCGTCGAGGGCGGCGCGAGCCCGCTCGCCATCATATTTGCCGGCGTAGATCAGGGTGTTGGGGAAGGCATCCCGCAGACCCTGCTTGAAGTTCTCCGGCATCAGGGGGGCATCGTCCCAGTCCGCTTCGGCAATGTGCAGGTAGACCACGTTGAGCTGGCCCAGCAGGCGGGCGGCCGCCAGATAGGTCTCCTGCGGGTTGGCATCGACTGTGCCGTTGAGGGTGGTGAGCGGCGCAAGGCGCACCCCGACCCGGTCAGCCCCGATCTCGCTGCAGACCGCTTCGGTCACCTCTTTGAGGAAGCGCAACCGGTTCTCCAGCGATCCGCCATAACTGTCGGTGCGGGCGTTGGATTCGGAGTCGAGGAACTGGTTGATGAGGTAGCCGTTGGCGGCGTGCAGCTCGATGCCGTCAAAACCGGCGCTGATGGCGTTGCGAGCCGCCTGACGGAACTGCCCCACCACCGCATCGATATCGGCCTGGGTCATGGCGCGCGGGGTGACGGCCTCGACAAAGCCCGGCGCATCGCTGCCGTTATCGACGAACACCTTGACGCCTACTGCGGGCAGGGCTGAAGCGGAGATGGGCTGGGCGCCGCCGATGTTGTCCGGATGGGTGACCCGGCCCACGTGCCAGAGCTGGGCGAAGATGGTGCCCCCCTTGGCATGCACGGCATCGGTCACAAGCTTCCAGCCGGCGATCTGCTCTGCGCTGTAGATGCCCGGCGTCCAGGCGTAGCCCTTGCCCATGGGGTCTATTTGGGTGCCTTCGCTGATGATCAGGCCCGCCTCGGTGCGCTGGGCGTAGTAGCTCGCCATCATGGCGTTGGCCACATCACCCGGCTGACTGGCACGGGAGCGGGTCATGGGGGGCATGACGATGCGGTTGGCAAGGTGTAGCTGGCCAAGGCGCAGCGGGCAGAACAGGTGATCGTGGCTCATCTTGAGTTCCTCATGGTGGAAGTGAGGCCACTCTATGCCGCCATCTTGTTGTGAAAAAGAGGGGTAATTGCACAAGAGAATTGTGCTTGATGCAGCAATCTGCACAAACCGTTAGGAAAGAGGCGTTTAGGCATAAAAAAGAGGGCCGTCTGGCCCTCTTCTGTATTCTGCTGGTGGCAGGCTCAAGCCGTGGCGGGCATCACTTTCACCCGCTCGATGCGCCGCTCGCTCACCTCGATCACCTCGAAGTTGAGCTGCTGCAGTTGCAACTGCTGGCCCGGGGTGGGCAGGGTGCCGAAGTGGGAGAGCAGCATGCCCGCCAGGGTCACGTATTCATCGCTCTCGCTCACCAGCCCCTCGTGCTCCAGCACCTGCTCCACATGGTGAATGTTGGTGCTGCCGTTGATCAGCCACCCTTCACCATCGCGCACGATATCCGGGGTTTCGTCCTCGTCCGGCAGCTCGCCGACGATGGCCTCCAGCAGATCGTGGGTGGTGACCAGACCCTGGATCACGCCAAACTCGTCGGAGACCAGAATCAGGCTCCCCTTGGCTTTGCGCAGCTCCGCCAGTAGGCGGATCACGTTGATGGTCTGCGGCACGATAATGGGATCGTTCTGCTTGGCCAGTTCGCTTAAGGATTGCCCTTCGTTCAAGGCAAACAGCAGATCGCGCGCCTTGACCACTCCGATCACCTCGTCCAGATCCCCGTCACAGATAGGGAACAGGCTGTGGGGCTCGTGCTGCAACAGGGAGCGGATCTCGTCGCTGGAGTCGTTGATATCGATCCAGGCCATCTCCGAGCGCGGGGTCATGATGGTGCGAATGGAGCGCTCGGCCAGCGACAGCACACCGGTCACCATGTAGCGCTCCTCCTCGCCAAAGCTCACCGGCGCTACGGCCGGGGCATCCAGATCGTCATCCGGCTGATCCTGATAGGCCTTGCTCCCCATCAGCTTGAAGATGGCGGCAGTGGTGCGCTCGCGCAGGGGCTGTTTGGATTCGTGACGCATGGCGCTGCGCTGGGCCAGCTGGTTGAAAAACTCGATCAGCACCGAGAAGCCGATGGCCGCGTAGAGGTAGCCCTTCGGAATGTGGAAGCCGAACCCTTCCGCCACCAGGCTGAAGCCGATCATCAGCAGGAAGCTCAGACAGAGCACCACCACGGTGGGGTGGGCGTTGACGAAACGGGTCAGCGGCTTGGAGGCGAGCACCATCACCACCATGGCGATGGTCACGGCGGCCATCATCACGCCCAGGTGTTCCACCATGCCGACGGCGGTGATGATGGAGTCGAGCGAGAAGACCGCATCCAGCACCAGAATTTGGGCGATCACCACGCCGAAGCTGGCGTAGGCGCCGACCGGGCCATCATCCTGGGGTTTGGCTTCCAGCCGCTCGTGCAGCTCGGAGGTGGCCTTGAACAGCAAGAACAGGCCGCCTCCCATCAGGATCAGATCCCGACCGGAGAAGGGGTGATCCCACAGGTGCAAAATCGGGGTGGTCAGGGTGACCAGCCATGACATGACGCTCAGAAGCCCAAGTCGCATCAGCAGGGCCAGCGACAGGCCGATGATGCGCGCCTTGTCCCGTTGGGCGGGGGGCAGTTTTTTCACCAGAATGGCGATAAAGACCAGGTTGTCGATCCCCAGCACGATTTCCAGAATGATCAGGGTAAACAGACCAATCCAGATATGGGGATCCAGCAGCAATTCCATTGTGACGACCTCAATAAAAACAGACAGAGCAAACAGTGATCACGGCGCAAGATGGCCGCAGTAACAGCAAGGCAAAGGTGTTATTCAGAGGCGCTGATGAAGCAGAAAAAGATAGGCTTTGACAGAGAGAGACGAAGGGCAACTTCGGGGATTGTCCATGATGGGCAATAAAACCTCGGGTGAAAAATGAGCCCTGATGATAGCGGCTGGCGCCAATTTGGCAAGCGCAGTGTCAGTGGGACGTGATGGGGTTGTGATGCGACAGGGGGAGGCGGCGGTGCCGCTCTCCCCCGTGCGGTCGTTACAACCAGCGCTTTTCGCGGGTGAAACAGACCGACAGCCAGGCATCCCCCAGAATATCACCGAGGCGAGACCAGAGCTCCTGACGCAAGGCATCCTGACGTTCGACGGGCCACTCCTGACCCGGCGCCACCAGAATGTTCAATTCCAGATCGAAGCGACGACCGCTTTTGGCCAGATGGCTGTAGCACTCGATGCCGTGGCGCTGGCGCAGCGCCTCGATCTCCTGCTCGACTTGCCGTGGCACATCTCCCTTGGGGGCGATCTTCAACACTTCCCGCAGGTTGCGACCGAGCACCTTGATGGGAATGAGAGTGGCGCAGAGGGCCAGCAGCGAGACCAGCACCGGGTCTATGTAGCGGTTGTATTGGCCGTAGCCGATGGCATCGAGGCCAATGGCGACCACAAAGCCAATCAGCAGAGTGGCGCTGAGCAGGGTATCCACCAGCCACTCCTTGGAGTCGACTCGCACCAGCTCGGAGTCTACCTGTTCGGCGACCTGGGCTTCGATGCGATAGATGATGGCGCAGAAGAAGGTGGAGACGGCGGCATAGATAAGGGCGTGGCCGAGATCGATCTCCCGTCCTCCCTCCAGCAGGGTGGTGATGCCGCTATAGAGGGCGCCAAGGCAGAGCAGCAGAATAATGGCGCCATTGATGACGTTGGTGATGGGCTCGAAGTGGGCATAGCCATACTGGAAGCGCGCATCGGAAGGGCGGGTAACGAGATAGGCGGTAACAAGACCGAGGCCCGTCATGCCCATGCTGAACAGGGTGAAGATACCATCGAGCATGATGGCGTTGGAACCGACGAAGAGGCCGTAGCCGATGCCGAAGATGGCAAAGGTGATACAACCGAACAGCGACAGGGTAAGCGCCTGTTTTTCGGTGGTGACCAGCGTACTGATAACATGGCTGTGGTGAGCCATAAAAGTCCTCCTTTCAAATGGTTAATATTGCCAAGCGCAAGCGGTTTTCTAGCTGATATACTGCCCGCTCACATGTGAGCGGACTGGCCTGACTGTCATTGACAGGCGGCTGGCCAGTCGTTGTCGCCGGCGTGCCGGCATCAAGCAAAGGATGGGAACAAGGATTCATGATCCCGAGACTCGATTACCAGGACAGTTTGTCACCCGCAACCCTGCAGTTTCTTGAGTTGCTAGAGCGCAGCGCATTTCGTGGTGATATCGAAAAGTCTTATGCAAGCCGGTTGGCGATGGCGACGGATAACAGCGTCTATCAGGTAGTACCTCAGGCGGTTCTCTATCCGCGCAGTGCGGACGACATAGCAGCAATGCTCAAGCTGGCCGCAGAGCCGGCGTTCGCCTCCTTGAGTTTTTTCCCTCGCGGTGGCGGTACCGGCACCAATGGTCAGTCATTGGGCGGCGGCATTATCGTCGATCTCTCCCGTTATATGAACCAGATCATGGAAATTAATCTGGAGGAGGGGTGGGTGCGCGCCCAGGCCGGGGTGGTGAAAGACCAGCTCAATGCCTATCTCAAGCCTCACGGCTATTTCTTCTCGCCGGATCTCTCCACCTCCAACCGCGCCACCTTAGGGGGCATGATCAACACCGATGCCTCGGGGCAGGGGTCACTGGTCTACGGCAAAACCTCGGATCACGTGCTGGGTCTCAAGGCGGTGCTGGAGAATGGCGATATCATGGCGACCGAGCCGGTCAATGGCTCCCGTCTTGAAGACAAGCTGGCGCTGGAGAATCGCGAAGGGGAGATCTATCGCACCCTCTATCGTATCGGCAAGGAACGCCGCGCCGACATCGAGGCGACCTTCCCCAAGCTCAACCGCTTTTTGACCGGTTACGATCTCAAGCACCTCTATCAACCCGATACCGACACGCTGGATGTGAGCCGGGTGCTGTGCGGATCTGAAGGGTCTCTCGGCTTTATCACCGAAGCCAGACTCAACATCACCCCCATCCCGCGCTACCGCACCCTGGTCAACGTCAAGTACGACAGCTTCCCATCCGCCCTGCGCAATGCCCCCTTTATGGTGCAGGCGCAGGCTCTCTCGGTGGAAACGGTAGACTCCCGGGTGCTCGGGCTGGCCCGCGCCGACATCATCTGGCATTCGGTGAAAGAACTTATTCAGGATGTGCCCGGCAAGGATCTGCAGGGGCTCAACATCGTCGAGTTTGCCGATACCGACGAGGCAGAACACAGGGCCAAGGTGGCGGAGCTGTGCCGCCGTATCGACGAGCTGCTGGCCAAGGGCGAGGCAGGGATCATCGGCTATCAGGTGTGTGACCACTTGCCGAGCATCGAGACCATCTACACCATGCGCAAGAAGTCGGTGGGGCTGCTGGGCAACGCCGAAGGGCGCAAGAAGCCGGTGGCCTTCACTGAAGACACCGCCGTGCCGCCAGAGTCACTGGCCGATTTCATCATGGAGTTTCGCGCCCTGCTGGATGCCCACGGCCTCGACTACGGCATGTTTGGCCACGTCGATGCCGGTGTGCTGCACGTGCGCCCGGCGCTGGATTTGTGCGATCCCGAGCAGGAGGTGCTGCTGCGCCGCATCTCCGATCAGGTGGTGGCGCTCACCGCCAAATATGGCGGTCTGATGTGGGGCGAGCATGGCAAGGGCTTTCGCTCCGAGTACAGCCCCGCCTTCTTTGGCGAGCTGTGGGAAGAGCTGCAGCGGGTCAAGGGGGCGTTCGACCCGGCCAACCGCATCAACCCGGGCAAGATCTGTATCCCCTACGGTAGCGGCGCCGAGCTGGTGTCGGTGGATGGCCCCAAGCGTGGCAAGTATGACCGCCAGATCCCGCTCGCGGTGCGCACCAGCTACACCCGCGCCATGGATTGCAACGGCAACGGCCTCTGTTTCACCTTCGAGACCGACTCCCCCATGTGCCCCTCGGTCAAGATCAGCCGTGACCGCCGCCACTCCCCCAAGGGGCGGGCGGGCCTGATGCGTGAATGGTTGCGTCAGCTGGCGGAGCAGGGCTTCGATCCGCTGGCGGAAGAGGTGGCACTGCAATCCGGTGGCGTGCGCTTCAAACAGCTGGTGGACAAGGTGCGCAACAGCTGGGCCAAACAGCGCGGCGAGTATGATTTCTCCCACGAGGTGATGGAGGCGATGGCTGGCTGTCTGGCCTGCAAGGCGTGCACCAGCCAGTGCCCGATCAAGGTGGATGTGCCAGATTTTCGCGCCCGCTTTATGCAGCTTTATCACGGTCGCTACCTGCGCGCCCCCAAGGATTACTTCGTCGGCACGGTGGAGAGCTATGCGCCGCTGCTTGCCAAGGCGCCGAAGCTGGTCAACTTCTTCCTCGAAAAAGAGTGGGCCCAGAAGGCGACCGAGAAGAGTATCGGCATGGTGGATGTGCCGCTGCTCTCGGTGCCGACCCTGGCCGAGAGCCTGCACGACAACCGTGCCCGCTATTTTGATCTGCCGGGACTGGAGCGCATGAGCGCCGAGCAGCGCAAGCAGGTAGTGCTAATCGTGCAGGACCCCTTCACCAGTTATTACGACGCCCCCGTGGTGCGCGACCTGGTGAAACTCGCCAGCAAGCTCGGCTTTCAGCCCTACCTGCTGCCTTTTAAACCCAACGGTAAGCCCCAGCATATCAAGGGGTTCCTGCGTGCCTTTGCCCGCACTGCAGCCAACAGCGCCCAGTTCCTCAATAAGGTAGCGGCGCTTGGCATTCCCATGGTGGGGGTGGATCCGGCCATGGTGCTCTGTTATCGCGACGAGTATGCCAAAACGCTGGGGTCGGCTCGTGGCGATTTTCAGGTGTTGTTGCCGCAGGAGTGGCTGCTCTCGCTGCCGGCAGATCAACTGCCTGCTAGTGCCAACAAGGCAAAGAGCGAGGAGGGGAGCGAGCCCTGGTATCTCTTTGCCCACTGCACCGAGAAGACCGCCAAGCCCTCGACCCACGGCGACTGGAGTACCCTGTTTGGCCGCTTCGGGGCCAGTTTGCAGCCGGTCTCTGTGGGTTGTTGTGGCATGGCTGGCACCTATGGTCACGATGTCAAACAGGTGGAGAACTCCAAGGGCATCTATGGGTTGAGCTGGGCCGACCCGCTCGCCCGTCTACCCAAAACGCGTTGTCTGGCAACTGGCTATTCGTGCCGTAGTCAGGTCAAGCGGATGGAGGGGGAAAAGCTCAAACATCCATTGCAAGCCCTGCTGGAGCTGCTCTGATGCTGACGTTTCCCAAGCGGTTTCGGGTGCCGAAGGCCTATCGGCACCCGCGTTTCTTGCTGTTACCCGCCACTCCCGCTCAGGCGGTAGTGGAGTTTGTCGCCATGTTGCGCGAGCGTGAGCAGCTTCATCAGCTGTTTCGCCCGAACGATCTCTGGCCCTCGGCCAATTTCAGCCTGAGCCAGCACGAAGGAGACCTGGAGTGGCAGCAGTCGGAGTTTCTGGCCAAGCGCTCGTTCGCCTATAGCCTCTGGAGCCCGGATCGGGAGCCGCAATTTTGGGGTGGGGTTTATCTCTACCCCTCGGTGTTGCCTGAGGTAGCGGTGGAGCTCTTCTTCTGGAAGGTGGCCGAGGCGCCCATCACGGATGAGGAGCTGGAGATTCAGCTGCGCGACTGGCTCGCCAGGGTGTGGCAGTGGCCAGAACCCCGCTTGCCGGGGCGAGATGTGCCTTGGTCCGAGTGGCCCGGCGTTACCTACCCCTGGTGATATCCCGCTTAAGGGCATGATTGTGTAACACGCAGCTCCGGGTCGGGGCTGCGTTGTTACCACGTCACCCGGTAACCAACAACTCACATAACCGAACCATTTTGCCGATGGAGGGCGTTTCACTCGTATCGGTACGCATTCATCGCTTACATAAGGAGTCTGCTCGCAATGAGTCACGATATTGCGCCCATCTGGCGTAAACCCATGAGTCTGGAGGGGCTCAACGCCACCTCTCGCAACACCCTGATGGCCCATCTCGATATCGTCTACACCGACTTTGGCCCAGACTGGCTGGAAGCGACCATGCCGGTGGATCATCGCACTCACCAGCCCCTTGGCATGCTGCACGGTGGCGCATCCGTGGTGCTGGCGGAAACCTTGGGATCGATTGCCGCCAATATGGCTGTCGGGCCAGATAGCTACTGTGTGGGGCTGGAGGTGAATGCCAACCATCTGCGAGCCAAGCGGGAAGGGGTGGTGACAGGGCGTTGTGAGCCGCTCCATCTGGGAGCAACGACCCAGGTGTGGCAGATTGAAATTCGGGACGAACGTGAGCGTTTATTATGCACCAGCCGACTGACCATGGCGGTGCTCAAACACAAGCGGGGCAAGGACTCCAGCGAGGAGTGATCTGCAATAACGCACTATGAGTGCAAAATAAGCAAGCCATACTCGTCAGATCCCTCTATAATTGCCAACGTCTTGAGAGGCTTATCACATTTTTCAAGACAGCAGAACAAAGTGGCGCTATAATCGCCGCCTTTTTGCTATTCCGCGGTGTTAGCCGCCTGCCTTAATCTGGAAGAATCTATGTCTGATACCGAACAACTGCCCCTTTTTAGTGAGCTTGGACTGGCCGCGCCTGTATTGAAAGCGCTGCAGGACGTGGGCTATGAGCGCCCGTCACCGATCCAGGCCGCAGCAATTCCCCACCTGATGGCGGGACACGATCTGCTGGGGCAGGCGCAAACCGGTACAGGGAAGACCGCTGCTTTTGCCTTGCCTCTGTTGTCTCGTCTGGAAGCTGGTAACCGCAACACCCAGATCCTGGTGCTGGCGCCTACCCGCGAACTGGCGCTGCAAGTGGCTGAAGCGTGCCAACGCTACGCCCACCACATGCCTGATTTCCACGTACTGCCCATCTACGGCGGTGCCTCCTACGAAACCCAGACCCGCGCCCTGCGTCGCGGTGCTCAGGTTGTCGTCGGTACTCCGGGCCGCGTGATGGACTTGATCCGTCGCAAGAACCTGGACCTCTCCGGCCTGAAAGCTCTGGTACTGGACGAAGCTGATGAAATGCTGCGTATGGGCTTCATCGACGACGTTGACTGGATCATGGAGCAGTGCCCGAGCACTCGTCAGGTTGCCCTGTTCTCTGCCACCATGCCGGAGCAGATCCGTCGTGTGGCCCAGAAGCACCTGAAGCAGCCCAAAGAGATCAAGATTGCCTCCAAGACTGCTACCGCTACCACTATTCGCCAGCGCTACTGGCAGGTAACCGGTCTGCACAAGCTGGACGCCATGACCCGTCTGCTGGAAGTGGAATCCTACGAAGCCCTGCTGGTATTCGTACGTACCAAGAACGCCGCCGAAGAGCTGGCTGGCAAGCTGGCCGCCCGTGGTCACGCCTGTGAAGCGCTGCACGGCGACATCCCGCAGAAATTGCGTGAGCGTACCGTAGACAAGCTGCGTCAGGGCCAGCTGGACATCCTGATCGCCACCGACGTTGTTGCCCGTGGTCTGGACGTTGAGCGCATCACTCACGTAGTGAACTACGACATTCCGTACGACACCGAATCTTACGTACACCGTATTGGCCGTACCGGTCGTGCCGGTCGTAAAGGCGAAGCCATCCTGTTCGTCGCTCCCCGCGAGCGTCGTATGCTGCGCGCCATCGAGCACGCAACCCGTCAGGCCATCGAGCCGATGAAGATGCCGAGCACCGAGGACATCAACCAGCATCGTCTGGCCAAGTTCAAAGAGCGCATCCGCGAAACCATGATGGGTGAAGAGCTCGAGATCTACCACAACCTGGTCAACGAGCTGATCGAAGAAGATTCTGCCGATCCGCTGGAGCTGGCTGCTGCACTGGCCAAGCTGGTACAGGGTGACCAACCGCTGCTGCTGGATGATTCCATTCCGGATCCGCTGTTCAACAACAGCAACGATCGTGGTGGCTTCGAGCGCCGTGACTTCAACGACCGTGGTGGTCGTGACTTCGGTGACCGTGGCGATCGTCCTGCCCGTCGCATGCCGTCCCTGGAGCCGCGTCCGCTGAAAGACAACCCGGACGTGGAGATGGAGCGCTATCGCGTAGACGTGGGTGCCCATCACGGTGTCAAGCCGGGCCAGATCGTAGGCGCCATCGCCAACGAAGCGAACATCGAGAGCCGCTTCATCGGCAACATCGACATCGCCGATGACTTCTCCACCGTCGATCTGCCGAAAGGCATGACCGCCGATGTACTGGAAGTGATCAAGAAAGCCCGTGTTTGCCAGCGTCCGCTGCAAATCACCCGCTACACCGAAGTGCCGGCCGGTGGCAACACCAGCAGCCGTCCGCCCCGTGGCGATCGTCCGTTCCGTGGCGACCGTCCTTTCAACAAGGATCGCCGTCCCCAGGGTGACCGTCCGTTCAACAAGAGCGGGGAGCGCCGTGAAGGTGGCTTCAACAAAGATCGCAAATTCGGTGGCAAGCGTCGCGAAAGCTGATTGCTGATCCCGTTATGAAGAAGGCCGCTCATTGAGCGGCCTTTTTTGTATCTGCGATAGGGACTGCACCGTCAGTTTGCCTGTGTGGGGGTCATATATCTGTTCCATAACCCAGGTCGTGAGCCAAAGGGACATGAATATTTTCCGATGCAGTTGTGACATTCGGAGCCAGGATGCCATGCTTTTGGTGGCATTCGGGTACAGCCTGATGCTGGTTGCCTGTTGTGGTGAGCTGGTTGCAGCAACATTGTTTTGCATTGTGACTCTGCCGTTGTCATGTGGGTGGGCTGAGTGAAACCAATAAAACAAACAGTACGATACGGAGGTCTATCATGGGTGGATGGCTTGGCAGGATGCTGCTGTTATCCGGCTGTCTCGTTTCTGGCATGGTGTTGGCTGATGATCCCTTCCTCAAGATCAAGGGAAATGGCTGTTGCAATGGTAAAGGGGAGGTCGTGTTGACCCGGGCCGAGTTTGAGGCCTTACCTCAGACAGAGGTCAAGACCCAGACCCCCTGGACCGAGGGGGATCACACCTATCGTGGCGTGCTGCTGCGAGATCTGGTCAAGATGTATGGTCTCAAGAGTGGGGAGGTCAAGGCGGTTGCCATCAATGACTACTGGGCGGCGGTGCCGCTGGAAGATGGAGATAAATATGCGGTACTGCTGGCCGAGAAGCAGGATGGCAAGGCGTTGACCCTGCGCAACAAGGGGCCGCTCTGGATCATCTATCCCCTCTCTGATCACCCGGAGCTGAACAAGGAGCTCTATCACAGCCGGATGGTGTGGCAACTGACGGCGATTGAGAGCAAATAAAATGCTGCGCGGCAAGTTTCTGAGCTTGATCCTGATGGTGACTGCCTTTTTGGGGGTCGCCATCTGGTCGGTCTGGAACTATGACCGTGCTTTTAATGCTGTGACCCGCTATACCCAACTCTCCGCCTGGGCGTTGGCGCAGCTGGAGCTGGAAATCCGTGGCTTTGATGAGGCGCTCTCTCTCTATCGCACCGGTTCGACCAGTCAGAAAGAGATGAACAAGCGTTTTGATATTGCCTGGAACCGCCTCGATGTATTCCTGCACGGTGAAGAGGCAAAACAGGTTCGAGCTCGCTTTGGTGCTGAACAAGCGGTAGGGAAGATCATGGCCCTGTTCGAGAAGTATGAGCAGGCCGTGGTCAGTGGAGAGCGAGATTCGAAAGAACTTGCTCGTTTCGCCGAGGAGTTGGCTCGGGATCTGGCTGCCATCCGCGATGTGATGGTGAAAAATTTCACCGGCCCATCCGCTATTGCCCAGCGGGAGGTACTCAACTCGTCGCGTATCCAAAACTTCTTCATTCTGGCTTTCTTGATGTTGGCGACCGTGGTGATGCTGCTGATGCTGTTTCGCGAAGTGCGCCACCAGCACTTTCTGGCGTGGAATGATGCGCTAACCCGCTTGCCAAACCGGGCCTCCTTGATCAAACACCTCAAGCAGCTGACGGGACATAAAGGGGGGCGCAGCAGCGTGACCGTCTGTCTGGTGGATCTTGGCCATTTCAGGGAGGTAAATGACAGCCTGGGCTACGAGGTGGGGGATGCATTGCTGACGCAACTGGCCGAGCGGATCCGCGCCGTATCGGTTGACGGTATCTTTGCCGCCCGCACCGGTAGCGATGAGTTTGCCATCATTATTTCCGGCGTTATGCCCACCTATTTGCGTTTTCCATTTCTGGAGCAGCTGCGTAACGAACTTGCCGGGCTCGCCTTGGCGACTGATCCCGCCCACCGGGTGCGGGTCTTTATGGGGGTCAGCCAGTACGTGCGACCGGTACACACGCCGGAGGAGATGCTGCTGTTTGCCGATATCGCCCTCGACAGTGCCAAGCGCAAGCGGCTGAATCGTTACGTGGTTTTCTCCAGCAGCATGTATCAGCACTATCTGCGTAACCGCCGTTTGTCGACCGAGTTGCGCGAACTGATCCAGCACCACAGCAATTTGCAGTTGAGCCTCTACTATCAGCCCATTGTCCGTGGTCAAGGTAGGGTGCGGCTGGGGGCTGAGGTACTGATCCGCTGGAATCACCCGGAGTACGGGTCTATTCCGCCCCTCGATATCATCTCGCTGGCAGAAGATAACGGGCTGGGGGAGGCGCTCGGGTTATGGATCTTCCGGCGCTTGCAACATGATCTCGCCACTTTCCCGAGCGACTTGATTGAACCGCTGGAGATCTCGGTCAACCTCTCGAGTTCCATGTTCACTATGGGGTTGGCAGCCCAGTTGGATGAGAACATGAGAGAGGGGCCGCTAAGCCTGCAACAGCTGATCGTCGAGCTGACCGAAACTATTGCTCTGGATGATATCGAGCTGAGCAAGCAGATCATCGATACGCTGCGTCAGATTGGAGTGCGGGTGGCTCTCGATGATTTCGGTACCGGCTGGTCATCGTTCTCCTACTTGCGGGAACTCTATTTCGACAAGCTCAAAATCGACCGCTCATTTATCACGGCCATCGACAATGACACCCGTCAGGCGCTGTTCGTCGAGGCGATCACCAGCCTCTCTCATCAACTCGGTGTGCGGGTGGTGGCGGAAGGGGTGGAAAACAATGATGAGCTGAAGGCGGTGCTGAGCATAGGGGTGGATGAAATTCAGGGCTATTTCTACTCCAGGCCCTTGCCACTACAGGACTTTCTGCTGTTCTGCCATCGCTACTTTATTAATCGGAGCATCATGCAGGAGGTGGCGCTTGGTTAGCGAGCGGTGCCTTTTCACCGTTACCACAAGCTACCGTGCTGTTGTTTATCTAGCCGAATAAATAAAGAAGGCGACCATCTGGTCGCCTTCTTGTTTTGCATTGTGATGTGCAGAGGTCGCAGCCCGAGGGGCTATCAGAGCACCATGGCGGCAATCCAGCCGAAGATCACCAGCGGGATGTTGTAGTGAATAAAGGTGGGCACCACGCTGTCCCAGATATGGTCGTGCTGACCATCTGCGTTGAGGCCGGAGGTGGGGCCCAGCGTCGAGTCGGAGGCTGGTGAACCCGCATCCCCCAGCGCGCCAGCGGTACCAACCAGTGCGATGATCGCCATTGGTGAGAAGCCAAGCTGCAGACAGAGCGGCACATAGATGGTGGCGATGATGGGCACGGTGGAGAAGGAAGAACCGATCCCCATGGTGATGAGCAGACCCACCAGCAGCATCAGGAAGGCGGCGATCCCCTTGTGCTGACCGATGCCGGAGGCGACCACCTGAACCAGAGAGTCGACCCCGTGAGTTGCCTTCATCACGGCGGCAAAACCGGCGGCAGAGATCATGATGAAGCCGATCAGCGACATCATCCGTACCCCCTGAGTGAAGGCATCCTGGCTTTCGCGAAACTTGATAACTCCGCCGCAGGTGAAGATGACAAAACCAGCCAGTGCACCCAGTACGATGCTGTTGGTCATCAGTTGCAGCCCCAGCGCTACGCCAATGGCCAGCAGGGCCACCCAGATGTGGGTGAGGTTGAGCTCGACCGCTTCGGGCTCGGCATCCAGGATCTTGGCCAGATCGTACTGGCGCGGTTTGCGATAGCTGATGAATACCGCAATCAGCAGGCCCAGTACCATACCGGCGACCGGAATGGCCATCGCCAGCGGGATCTGGCTGGTGGTGATGGGCACGCCGTTATCGATCAGGTTCTTGGCCAGAATGTTATTCAGGAAGATGCCACCAAAGCCGACCGGCAGCACCATATAGGTGGCGGTCAGGCCGAAGGTGATGACACAGGCCACCTGACGACGGTCGATCTGCATCTGTGCCATCACATGCAGCAGCGGCGGGATCAGAATGGGAATAAAGGCGATATGAACCGGGATCAGGTTCTGGGAGGAGATCGCCACAGCCAGCACGGAAGAGAGCAGCAGGGTTTTGACCCACATGATACGGGTCGAGCTGGCATCCTTGCCCAACTGGCTGATCACCTTGCGGGCCAGCAGGTCGGTGATCCCGGAGCGGGAGATGGCAACCGCAAAGGCGCCCAACATGGCGTAGGAGAGAGCGATCTCGGCGCCACCGCCCAGGCCACCGCTGAAGGTGGTGAGGGTATCGGTCAACGACAGCCCACCGACCAGGCCGCCAGCAATGGCCCCCAGCGCCAGCGAGACCACCACATTGATCCGCAGCAGACTGAGCACCAGCATCAGCCCGACTGCGATAACAACTGGATTCATTTGATTTCCTTATAGTTTGTTATTGCTGTCTGTCATGTGAAGGGGAGTTAGTTTGCGAAAAATGTGACAAATGTCGAGTAAAAAATCAGTCAAACACCTCATATCGCAGCAGCATGTGGCACAAGGTTGCTCAACATGAGGGGTTTTGACCTGTTTGTCTCCGTTCATCGCGTGCGCAGCGGTGGATAGTGACGCTGATAGCGATTTCCGGTGCGCTGTGCAATCAATCACGTCCCCAAAAAGCGAAGGCTGCCAGTGGCAGCCTTCGTCCGTTTATTCTTGCCCCTCATCGTCGGCAGGAGCATCGGTTGTGTCATCATCCGGATGCGCTGGCGGCCAACCCCCCATGCTCTTCCAGCGGTTAACGATATGACAGAACAGCTCTGTGGTGCGTTCGGTGTCATAGAGGGCAGAGTGCGCCTCTTTATTGTCAAACGGGATGCGGGCGCTCTGGCACGCTTTGGCCAGCACGGTCTGACCCAGCGCCAATCCGGAGAGGGCTGCGGTGTCGAAAGTGGCAAACGGGTGGAACGGATTGCGCTTGAGGCCAGCGCGCTCGGCGGCAGCCATCACGAAGCCGTGATCAAAGGTGGCGTTGTGGGCCACTATGATGGCGCGGCCGCAATCCTGCTCCTTCATCCCCTTGCGGATCCCCTTGAAGATCTCGGTCAGCGCCTCTTTTTCCGAGACAGCGCCACGCAACGGGTTGTAGGGGTCGATGCCGGTGAACTCCAGCGCGGCCTTTTCCAGGTTGGCCCCTTCGAAAGGCTCGACATGAAAGTGGAATACCTGATCGGGAACGAGCCAGCCCTGCTCATCCATTTTCAGGGTGTAAGCCGCGATTTCGAGCAGGGCATCGGTCTTGGCGTTGAACCCGGCTGTTTCAACATCGATGACGACGGGGTAAAAACTACGGAAACGGCCCTTGAGGGTATGAACTGCGTCGGTCATGGGATCTCGGTCGGGATAAAATGAGGCGGCATTATGGCAAAAAAGCACAGGCTTGTCCTCCCATCCCACGCAGGATGCCGCGCCAAGATGGCGCCGGATTCAATATCTGTGCAGCCACCAGCGGGCGGCAATCAGCGCCGTGAGCGACCCCAGCAGGGCGCTGGCCAGCACATCCACCGGCCAGTGCATCCCCATTACCATGCGCGACAGACCAATTCCCAGTGCCCACAGTGGCAGCAGCCAGACGCCCGTGGGAGCGCGGGCCAGCCAGATCAGACCAAAAAATTGGGCCAGGCTGATGGCGGCGATGCTGTGGCCAGAGGGGAAGGCGTAGTTCACCTCGGCCTGCCAGTGGTGGCCGAGCCATTCTGGCAGGGCCAGCAACTGGCTGGCGGCGTGAACCTGTTCACTGCGCACATCGACGCTACTGGCGTAGAAGCTCTTGATAGCCGGGATCAGCCCCTGACTCTCCAGCCAGATCAGATAGGGTCTGGGCTCTTCGGTCAGGTGCTTGATCAGGCTCTTGAGCACCCAGTCGCTGGCTAGCAGGGCCGCCAGTGCACACCCCAGCGCAATGAAGGGGGTCAGCTCCAGTTTCAGTTTGTAGCGGGTCAGCAACAGCAAGAGTGCGCCACTGACCCCGATCCCGGGAATATCGACCATGCGGGTGAGGGCGTATGACCACCATAGCCAGCCTGATTGCAGGGATCCGGTCAGAAAAGGCTGCCAGGGAAGGGTGGCGAGCATCAGCAGGGGCAGGATCAACAGGGCAGTGAAGCCAAGCACCTGGCTGCGGGTGAGTGAAGCGGTTGACGTTGGGAGAGACGAAGCGTGTGGCGGCATGGTGGGTATGGGCGATCGCGAAAAAAGAGGGGCATTGTGCCACCGTGATATGCCCGGACAAAGCCGAGCAGCACGTTTGTTACCTCTGCTTACACATTTGTGGCGACATCCTCTGTTTGAGCGGGCGGATGGAGCGGCTGCCGCGCAATGTGGTCCCGTTTCGCGCCGGATTGCATCACAGGCTGAAATCTCGGGCGGCTTTGCGCTAGAATGGCGCCCCCGTGGCGGTTGTGACCAAAGAGAGCCCGATGAAGATAGTCGTTGATGAGAATATGCCCCATGCCGTGGAGCTGTTTGCCGAATTTGGCGAGGTGATCCCCTTGCCCGGACGGCAGATGCAGGCCCGCGATCTGCTGGATGCCGATGTGCTGCTGGTGCGTTCGGTCACCCGCGTCAACGGCGATTTGCTGGCGACCTGCCCCAAACTCGGGTTTGTCGGCACCGCCACCATAGGCACCGATCATGTGGACAAAGCCCTGCTGGCAAGCCGCAATATTCCCTTCTTCAGCGCTCCCGGTTGCAACAAGTATTCGGTGGGGGATTATGTGCTCTCCGCCCTGCTGGTGCTGGCGGAGCGTTACGAACTCGAGCTCTCGGCCATGACGTTGGCGGTGATTGGCGCGGGCAATACCGGCGAGTGTATGGCTGGCAAGGCCCAAGCGCTCGGCATGCGGGTGCTGCGCTGCGATCCGCCCAGGGCGCGGGATAATCCTGATGCGGGCTTTGTCGATTATCAGACCGCCCTTGGCGCCGATATCGTCAGCTTCCACGTGCCCATCACCCGCGAAGGGCAGGATGCCACCTACCATCTGCTCGATGCCGAGCAGATTGCCGCGCGCCCTGCCGGACAGATCCTGATCAACGCATCCCGTGGCGAGGTGTGGGATAACCGGGCCCTGCTGGCACGCCAGCTGAGCGATAAGCCTTTACGACTGGTGATGGATGTGTGGGAGAACGAGCCCGAGCCACTGGCAGCGCTGGTGCCCCATACCGAGATTGCCACCCCCCATATCGCTGGTTACAGCCTGGAGGGGAAGGCCCGCGGTACCTGGATGCTCTATCAGGCGCTCTGCCAACAGCTGGGGCGCGAGCCTCGTCAGGATTTGAGTCGGCTGTTACCTGCCCCCGATGTGCAGGCGGTGGTGCCGGGCCGCGCGCCGGATCAGGCGCTGATCAAGCAGCTGGTGCATCTGGTCTATGACGTGCGCCGCGATGATGCCCGTTTCCGTGCCCGACTCGGTCTGCCCGGCAGCTTTGACGAGCAGCGCAAACACTACCCCGAGCGCCGTGAACTATCCTCCCTGCAGGTTGAGGGGGCGTTTGCCGACCAGGCGCTGGGCGAGCTGGGATTTGCGCTGTCACGCCCTTGAGCCGGGGCTCTTATGATTTGAAAGATAACTGGCAGGTGTGAGCTGTTAGTGCCACATCGCCGCCATTTTTACTGTTTCGGCGCAGAGTTTTCTGCGCCGGCTCAGCCATATCTGGCAGCGTCATCTCGCAGCGCGGGAGCCTGCCGACCATGGCGCTACCCGGCGCCATTGCAGCATTATCAGAGGAGAACAGAATGAGCCAGCAGTTTAACGTAGCGGTATTGGGTGCCAGCGGCGCCGTGGGTCAGGCCATGATCGAGATCCTGGAAGAGCGCGAATTTCCGGTAGCGACCCTCTATCCGCTGGCTTCCAGCCGCAGTGCCGGTGATACCGTGCGCTTTGGCGGCAAGAACCTCGAGATCCTCGATGTGGAGGAGTTTGACTGGAGCCAGGTGCAGATCGCACTCTTCTCCGCCGGTGCCGAGGTCTCTGCCAAGTGGGCGCCGATTGCTGCCGAACACGGCTGCATCGTCATCGACAACACCTCCTGCTTCCGTTACGACGAAGATATCCCGCTGGTGATCCCGGAAGTGAACCCGGATGCGCTGGCCGATTTTCGCAATCGCAACATCATCGCCAACCCCAACTGCTCCACTATCCAGATGCTGGTGGCTTTGAAGCCGCTGCACGACGAAGTGGGCATTGCCCGCATCAACGTGGCCACCTATCAATCCGTATCAGGCTCCGGCAAAGAGGGGGTCAGCGAGCTGGCGGGACAAACTGCTCATCTGCTCAACGGCCGTCCGGTAGAACCGACCCTCTATCCGCAACAGATCGCCTTTAACCTGATCCCGCAGATCGACAGCTTCACTGACAACGGCTACACCCGTGAAGAGATGAAGATGGTATGGGAAACCCAGAAGATCCTCGGCGATGCCAGCATTGCCGTGAACCCCACCTGCGTGCGGGTGCCGGTCTTCTACGGCCACGCCGAGGCGGTACACGTCGAACTGCACCAGCCGCTCGATGCCGAACAGGTCAAGGACCTGCTGCGCAATGCGCCGGGTGTGACCCTGTTTGATGACGAAGGGGACTATCCGACCCCGGTGCGTGACGCAACCGGCAAGGATGAAGTGCTGGTGGGCCGGGTACGCCAGGATATTTCTCACCCGAGTGGTATCAATATGTGGATCGTGGCCGATAACGTTCGTAAGGGCGCGGCAACCAACAGTGTACAGATTGCCGAGCTGCTGGTTCGCGACTATCTGTAAGGCTGGTCAGATGCCACAGATGCGCAGCAGGGAGTGCTGCGCATCCGGCCTGTGATCAAACAGGGGTGTGACCCATGCCGCACTCCGTCACTTCAAGATTCTGTTGCGATATCAACTGATTAAGTTTTTTCCTACACTCAGGGTCAAGTTGGGTGCTAAATGTGTCGGACTGCTGGCTTGCCAGGCGAGCCTGATTTATATTGAACCGACTGTTTTGGGGTAACTATCCAGATTTTTCAATGTGATAGGGCCGTCATACGAAGGAACGAATATGGGACATTCCCGCATAACATTGGCAACGCTACTCGCATTGGGTCTGCTGGGCACCGTCCAGGCTGAAGACTCGGCGCGGGAGCCTTTTTTTGTCGAGCTAAAAGGCCCTGACGAACCCGCACCTCCCGCCGTCAATTCCCAGCCGCTGGCGCAGCCGGTCGCCAGACCCGTCGCGCAACCGGTGCGTGCAACCGCCCAGCCGGTGGTGCGTCAGGTCACTGCCAATGCCGGTAGCTATGGCCCTGTTCGTCCGACCGATACCCTCTGGAGCCTGGCGAGCAAATATCGCCCCTCCAATCGGGTCAGCGTCTACCAGACCATGGTGGCGATTTACGAGAAAAACCCCCGCAGTTTTGCCGATGGCAATATCAACCACATTCTGGTGGGATCCCGCATTCTGCTGCCGACTGCGGCCGAGGCGAGCGTCATCACCGATGCTCAGGCCCGCGCCAAGTTCCGCAGCGACAACGCCAGCTGGAAGGGGTTAAGCCCCAAATATCTGGCTGACAAGCAGGCCCATACCGCCAAACCGGCTGCCGCCAAACCCGCGAAGGTGGAAGCCGCCAAGACCGAGCCGGTGAAGGCTGCGCCTGCGCCGCTGCCAGTGGCGAAAGCCGCCCCCATTCCCGCCCCGGTGGTGGCACCGCAACCGGCGGCTGAAACCAAAGAAGTGGCCAAGGTGAGCGAGCCTGCGCCCAAAGAGGCGGTAGCACCTGCTCCTAGTGCTGCAGAAGGCACCACCCCGGCGCCTCTGCCTTCCGATCTGGATAAACCGGTGGGCAAACCGGCCACCGAGATGGCGCTGGCACTGGAAGATGCCAATGCCCAGCTCGGCCAGGTGACCGAGATGAACCACAGGCTCAAGCTGCGTCTGCAATCCCTGACCGAAGAGGTGGAGACCCTCAAGGCGCAGCTGCAGGATCAGACGGCGCTGCAAAAAGAGATTGCCGAGCTCAAGGCCCAACCGGTCCCGCCGGTGGTAGCCGAGCCTGAGCCTGAGAAAAACTGGTTGATGGATCTGCTCGCCTCACCGCTCAACCTCGCCATGATCATCCTGCTGCCGGTGCTGCTGGTCTTGGCGCTGGTGACCCTGTGGCTGCGTGCCCGGGCCCGCCGGGAGCTGGAAGAGCAGGAGAAGAGCCTCTCCGAATCCACCGCCATGATGATGGATCAGGAGCAGAGCGAGTTTGATGATCTGCTGAGCGTCGATGTGACCGACAACGAGCCGGTGCGCCCGGTGCCGGATCTCAACACCCCCGATGGCTTTATGCCGATGGAGCCTGACGAGCCGGCCGCCAAGCCGGATGTCGATCTGGTGTTCAGCGACGAGGGCGAGATGGAGCTGCAGGGCTTTGAGCCCGAGCGGATGGCGGCCCAGCCAGCCAGTCGTGACCCGGACCTGGTGCCGGATCTCGATCTCTCGCTGGATGAGCCCATCGCGCTGGCCAACGAGCCCGCCATGGATCTGGCCAGCGAGTTCAACCCCAAGCCCAAGGCCGCT
The DNA here is from genome assembly GCF_001728955.1 of Aeromonas sp. DNP9. Taxonomy (NCBI): domain Bacteria; kingdom Pseudomonadati; phylum Pseudomonadota; class Gammaproteobacteria; order Aeromonadales; family Aeromonadaceae; genus Aeromonas; species Aeromonas sp. DNP9. Next base: position 94,156 of record NZ_LYSQ01000011.1, read on the forward strand.
GACGAAATCATGAGCGAAGAGGAGCTGCAGGCAGCCCTGTTTGCCGAGCTGGATGCGGATCTCTCAGCCGACCTCGAGCCCGATTTGAGCTCCATCGACGAAGTCGGTGCCGCTGACGACGATCTGGCCAGCTTCGATCTCGGCGATTTCGACAATGCCCTCGACGAGCCTGCTGCTGGCAAAGATGATAACGCCATTGATCTCAGTGCCGCAGAGGACGCCGACGAGAGTGCGGATGCCATGCTGGCCGAGCTCGGTCTTGAGCCTGTCACAGCGAAGGACGCCGAACTGGATCTGGAGTGGGATCCCAACGAGCTGGCGCTCTCCGATTTCGAAGACGCGTTCGCCGAGGTGGAGTCTCATCCGGCAGATGTTCAACCCCGTGAGCAGGCGCAGGAGAGCGGCTACGTCGAGATCGACAAGCTGCTGGCCGAAGCGGATGCCACTGCGCCGGAGCAGGAGCCGTATCAGGGCTTCTCGCTGGATGTGGGGCTGGATGGCTTCCCCGAGGTGCTGCCGGAATCCACCGGATTTGACGTGGATGCCGACGACGGCGGTGTGGGGGCCAAACTGGATCTGGCCCGTGCCTACCTCGAGATTGACGACAAGGATAGCGCCCGCGAGCTGCTGCAAGAGGCGGCGGAGCAGGGTAGTGATCACCAGCGCGCCGAAGCCGAGAAGTTGCTCAAGCGGTTGGGCTAAAGCATTTCCCATCACGGGATCAGCAAAACGGGGGCAGCCAGCAGGCTGCCCTCTTCTTTTGGCGAGTTGCGATGGTGCGAGCATGGCCGTGCAGGCTCGCTATCCAGGCCAATTGCGCGCGTGGTGGGACTTTTCGGGCTGAGCGCGTATAATCCGCCCCGTTTCTTTCACCGCGTTTTCACAACAAGACAAGTTTATCCATGCGAATTGCCCTAGGTATTGAATATGACGGCAGCCGGTATTTCGGCTGGCAGCGTCAGCGTGAAGTGATCAGCGTGCAGGCTGAACTGGAGACGGCGCTGAGCCGGATCGCCAACCACCCTGTCTCCATCCAGTGTGCCGGGCGCACCGATGCCGGTGTCCACGCCACCGGTCAGGTGATCCACTTCGATACTGAGGCGAACCGTGCCGAAGGGGCCTGGACCCTGGGGCTCAATTCCAACCTGCCGCCGGATATCGCCGTGCGTTGGGTCAAGCAGGTGGACGAGAGCTTCCACGCCCGCTTCAGCGCCACCGCCCGTCGCTACCGCTATGTCATCTACAACCACAACTACCGGCCGGCGATCCTCGGCAGTGGCGTCAGCCACTACCACGAGACCATCGATGCCGAGTTGATGCACCGGGCGGGCCAGAGCCTGCTGGGGGAGCACGACTTCAGCACCTTCCGTGCCGTCGCCTGCCAATCCAACACCCCGTGGCGCAATGTGACCCATCTGTGCGTCAGCCGTCAGGGGCCCTATATCGTGCTGGATATTCGCGCCAACGCCTTCCTGCACCATATGGTGCGCAACATCACCGGCTCCCTGCTGCTGGTGGGGCAGGGGCTCAAACCGGTGGAGTGGATTGCCGAGGTGCTGGCTGCCAAGGATCGCAATCTGGCCGGGCCGACCGCCAAGGCCGGTGGCCTCTATCTGGTCGACGTGGATTACCCGGCCGAGTTTGCTCTGCCGCAGTTGCCGCTCGGCCCGCTGTGGCTGCCGGACTCGGCACCGGGTACGACCAGTTTTTAGTAACTGCGCCCGAAAAATTGTGGTTTAATGACCCGTCATTTGTTGCCATCGAGCTATTAAGTCATTGAACAATCTAGGCTCGATGCGTTTTGTCAGGCACAAAAGCATTAAGGAATTCCATGAGCTGGCTTGAGAAGATTCTTCCCAAGAGCAAGATCACTGCGCCCCGTCGTCACAACATTCCGGAAGGGGTGTGGACCAAGTGCAGTGCTTGTGAACAGGTGCTCTACCGGGCAGAGTTGGAGCGCAACCTCGAAGTGTGCCCCAAGTGTGATCATCATATGCGCATTAGCGCCCGTGCCCGTCTCGAGCGATTCCTCGACGAGCAGGGTCGTACCGAGATCGGTGCCGAGCTGGAGCCGCAGGATGTACTGAAATTCAAGGATGCCAAGCGCTACAAGGATCGTTTGTCTGCCGCTCAAAAAGAGAGCGGTGAGAAAGATGCGCTGGTGGTGATGAAAGGCACCCTTAAAGGGGTGCCGGTTGTTGCCTGTTCATTCGAGTTCTCCTTTATCGGTGGCTCCATGGGCTCCGTGGTCGGTGCCCGCTTCGTGCGCGCCGTCGAGGAGTGCATCAAGGAAGGCCGTGGTCTGATCTGCTTCTCCACCTCGGGTGGGGCGCGTATGCAGGAGTCACTGTTTTCCCTAATGCAGATGGCCAAGACCAGTGCGGCGTTGGACAAACTCTCCAAGGCAGGTCTGCCCTATATCTCCGTGCTGACCGACCCGACCCTTGGCGGCGTCTCTGCCAGCCTGGCGATGCTGGGTGACATCAACGTGGGCGAGCCCAAGGCGCTGATCGGTTTTGCCGGCCCGCGCGTTATCGAGCAGACCGTGCGCGAGAAATTGCCGGAAGGCTTCCAGCGCTCCGAGTTCCTGCTGGAAAAGGGTGCCATCGATATCATCATCGATCGCCGTGAAATGCGTAACCGTCTGGCCAGCCTGCTCGCCAAAATGCTGAATACTCACGTCATCGAAGAGTGAAGATGAGTTCAAACATGCAACAATCCCAAAGCCGGTCGCTTGTCGACTGGCTTTCTTATTTGGAGCAGATCCATCCGGTCAATATCGACATGGGGCTGGATCGGGTCGGTGCTGTCGCCCGGCGTATGGGGCTTACCCAGCTGCCGTTCAAGGTGATCACGGTGGCGGGCACCAACGGCAAGGGCTCCAGCTGTGCCATGGCGGCCAGCATTCTGATGGCAGCAGGCTATAAGGTCGGCGTCTACTCCTCGCCCCATCTGCTGCGCTTTACCGAGCGGGTGCGGGTCAACGGGCAAGAGCTGTCCGACAGCGATCACTGCGCCGCCTTTGCCGAGGTGGAAGCGGCCCGCGGCGAGATTGCCCTTACCTTCTTCGAGTTCGCCACCCTGGCTGGCTTGTGGCTCTTCTGCCGCGCCGCCCCCGATGTGCTGCTGCTGGAAGTGGGGCTGGGTGGCCGGCTCGACGCCACCAATGTGGTGGAGTCCGATGTGGCGATGATCACCTCCATTGCTCTCGATCACTGCGACTGGCTGGGTGATACCCGCGAAGCTGTGGCGGTGGAGAAGGCGGGGGTCTATCGCGCTGGCAAGCCCGCCATCAGCGGTGAGCCCAATCCGCCGGCGACTATCGCGAGCGAAGCACAGCGTCTTGGCGCCAACCTGCGTCAGGTCGGTATCGATTTTCGTGGTGATGAGCACGAGAGCGGTTGGGATTATCACGGCCTCAACCAGTGGCGGGATCTGCCAAAACCGGCGCTGCCGCTGATGAACGCGGTGACCGTGCTGGCGGCGCTGGAATCCCTCGGCTTGCCGCTGCCGGAGTCCGCCATTCGTGACGGGCTTGCCAATGCCCGGCTGGCTGGCCGGATGCAGCAGTTGCAAAGTGCGCCGCTGGTGATCGTCGATGTGGCCCATAACCCCCATTCGGCCGCCTATCTGGCCGCGCAATTGCGCAAGATGCCCTGCACGGGTGTGCGCCGCGCCGTAGTCGGCATGCTCAAAGACAAGGACATGGCGGGATCCCTTGCCGAGCTCGACGGTCTGATCGGCGAGTGGTATCTGGCCAGCCTCACCGGCCCGCGCGCCGCCACCGCTGCGCAACTGGCTGCGGCGTTGGGAGAGGGCAAGGGGCCTGCCAGGGAGTTTGATGATGTCAGCGCCGCTTATCAGGCAGCGTTGGCCGCATCGAGTCCGGACGATATGGTCATTGTGTTTGGTTCGTTTTACACTGTCGCCGACATTCTGGCGGGTGTCGCCGTCTAGGCCACACCCCGGCTCCCCAGCCCTTTGGCGGGGAGCCAAATCGCATATTGAGTTACGTAAAGGTAGGATTCAACTTGGCCTCGAAGTTTCAAAACCGTCTGGTGGGCACCGTCATCCTGGTGGCCCTGGTTGTTATTTTCCTGCCGGACTTGCTGGATGGTCACAAGCTGGCACAAAAGGAGGAGGCCTTTGCCAAGATCCCGCTGCGCCCCGAGCTGGAGCCTGCCAAGCCTGCGCTGCAGGTCTCGGCGGCCAGCAGCCTGCCCGCCGATCATCTGGCCAGCCAGCAACAGGCCTCTACGGCCCAGCAGTGGCAAGTGGAAGAGGTGGCTGACCCCATGACCCTCGCCGGTCAGGGCAACGCTGCGCAGCCGGCGACAACCCCTGCCGCACCGGCACCGGTTCAGCCGCAACAGAATGCCCAACCCAAGCCACAGCCCAAGCCGGAAGTGGTGGCCAAAAAACCGGTCGAACCGCCCAAGCCAGCACCCAAGCCGACACCAGCCAAACCGGTTGAAGTTGCCAAGGCACCCGCACCGACCAAGCCGCAGGCGGGTCAGATCAAGTCCCTCGACGATCTGATTGAAAGCAAGATGACCCAGCCGACCACACCCGCGCCTGCTGCGGCAGCGGCACAGGGTAGCTGGATCCTCCAGCTTGGCGCCTTCAAGAACGTCGACAGCGTCAACGCGCTGGTGAGCAAGCTGCGGGCGGCGGGCTACTCTGCCCACACTTCGCCGCGCACACCGGTGCAGGGTCAGCTCAACCGGGTCTTTATCGGGCCGGATGTCTCCAAGGCCAAACTGCAGGGGATGCAGGGGCGGATTTCCCAGATGACCGGCCTCAGTGGCTCGGTGGTCTCTTACAATCCGTGATGGTCTGGCCGCTGGCCATGACGTTCCGATAGCAACACCGCGCCCCGTGCGCGGTGTTTTTTTATCTGGCCGTCGTGATTTTTAAGGACGGCGTCGTACAGGTCACCCCCCGGTTGGGATTTTCGGGCAGTTGGGGTAGTCTGAGCCCTTCTGCTACTCACAGGAGTTCAAGATGATCCTCTCGACGACCCCCACGCTGGAAGGCAAAACCATTCGTGAATACCGCGGCATCGTGGTTGGCGAAGCCATTCTCGGCGCCAACATTTTCAAGGATCTCTTTGCCGGGATCCGCGACATCATCGGCGGCCGCTCCGGCGCCTATGAAAAAGAGCTGGCCCGTGCTCGCGAGATCGCTTTCGATGAGCTCAAAGAGCGTGCCGCCGCCCTTGGCGCCAATGCGGTGGTCGGCATCGATATCGACTACGAGGTGGTGGGGCAAAATGGCAGCATGCTGATGGTCAGCATCAGCGGCACCGCCGTGGTGGTCTGAGCGCGCACCAGCGTCTTCATGGGCAATGAGCCGATAACCGGGTTATCGGCTTTTTTATGCCCGATGGCGGGCAACGAGGAGTGAACGGGGTGTTGAACCCATGCCATAAATGACTCTAAGTTGATGATTTAAAACTTTTATATTTTTTCATAACCCGATGACTCGGGTTTTATTTTTTTTAACTGGGCCCCCCTGAATCACCGGACTAGAGTGGCAGCCATCAGGACGATACCTCATCACGGATGACCCCATTTTGTATGAATCACTCTTTCTTGAAGGCGTATCAAGATGCACAAAAAATCTGCTCTGTTGACTGTTATCACTCTGGCCATCGCCACTTATGCCGGAAGTGTTGTCGCGGCCGTTCCCAACTTTACCGCCAGCTGCCCGATGAATATTCAGGTCAAGTCGCAAGGGGGCAATGTCTTTATCAATGGCAAGAAGGCCACGCTGAAAACCGATGCACCGACCGCCTATACCGCCCAGAGCGGCAAGATCATGATCGGCATCACCTCTGACTCCGCGACCAGCGAGCCCAGCGTCGATTACGCCATCAAGCATGACAAGCGTGCCAACGGCATCTGCACCGTGAAATCTTGGTCAGCGGGCAAGGCTACCTCGTTGCCGATGGCCAAGGGGGATTCCCCTTATCAGGGCAAGTGGACCGCCAAAAATAGCGAGACCGGTGCCACGGTGGCCAACATTCAGGTGGATGGCAAGGAGCAGGTGTGGGTCAACGGGGTCAAGGTGAAGGCCAAGCGGGCCGATGGCGCGCTGCAGTTTCGTCAGGGCACCATCCTCTACACCTTGCAGGGGGATCCGCGTATTCGCGATGAGAGCGACTGGAATGACAGCGATGTTCAGAACACCGGCCCCATCCGGCTCGAGTAACAGACGTGCCGTGCCACGGCTTGGTCATTGATGCAAAAAGCAGAGAGCGGCATGGCCGCTCTCTGTTTTGCTGTCTCTATTGGTTGATCGCCGTGCGGGGTTAGATGCCGTGGATGGCGTTGGCTTCCCCATACCAGTCCAGCTTGTCGGCCAGGGTGACCACCGAGCCGATGATGATGAGACTCGGGCTTTTCACCTGACGAGCCAGTTCGGCCAACTGCTGCAGCTCGCCGCGCACCACCCGCTGACTGAGCTGGGTGCCTTGCTCCACCAGCGCCACCGGGGTGTGACCGGGCATGCCGTGGGTTTGCAGCTCATCCTGAATGCGGGCGGCGTGGGCCAGCCCCATGTAGAACACCAGGGTCTGGCGTGGGGCCGCCAGCGCCGACCACTCCTGGGCAATATTGCCCTCCTTGTCGTGGCCGGTGATGAACTGCACCCGCTGGGCGTGATCGCGGTGGGTGAGGGGAATGCCGCTGTAGGCGGCGCAACCCGATGCTGCCGTGATGCCTGGCACTACCGAGAAGGGGATGCCCGCCTCGGCCAGGGTTTCCAGCTCCTCGCCGCCCCGGCCAAAGATAAAGGGATCGCCCCCCTTGAGCCGCACCACCTGTTTGCCCAGCTGCGCTTGTTCCAGCAACAGCTGGTTGAGCGCCTGCTGGGGCACACAGTGGCGGCCCGCCTCCTTGCCAACAAAGATCCGCTCGGCATCCCGGCGAACAAGCGCCAACACCTCCTGCGAGACCAGCCGGTCATAGACCACCACATCCGCCTGTTGCAGCTGCTGCAAGCCGTTCAGGGTGAGCAAGCCAGCATCGCCGGGGCCGGCGCCCACCAGGGTGACGCTTCCCTTGCTCAGCACCGGCTCATTCAATAGCTCAGCGACGCTCTGCTCGGCGGCCTGTTGCTGGCCGCGGGCCAGCTGGCATGCCAGTCGCTCATGGCTAAAGAGCCGCTCCCAGAAACGGCGGCGAGCCAGCTTGTCCGGTATGGCCTTGACCCGCTCGCGCAGCTTGCCCGCCAGCGCCGCGAGCTGGCCGAGGTGTTGCGGCAGCATGGCTTCGAATTTTTCCCGCAGCTGGCGGCTTAGAACCGGCGCCGCGCCTGCGCTGGAGATGGCCACCATCAGCGGCGAGCGGTCGATGATCGCGGGCATGATGGCGCTGCAGTGGGCCGGAGAGTCCACCACATTGCAGAAGATCTGGCGCAGGCTTGCTTCGTTGAAGACCTGCTGGTTGACCTCTGGCTGGTTGGTGGCGGCGATCACCAGCCACTTGCCATCGAGCAGTTCGGGATGAAAGCCGGCGGCGCAGACGGTCAGGCGACCCTGCTCGGCCCAGCTCATCAGCTGGGGTTCCAGATGCGGGGAATTGATGGTGATCTTCGCCTTGGCATCGAGCAGCAGGCGCGCCTTGCGCACCGCCACCTCACCGCCGCCGACGATCAGAACCGGCTTGTTTTGCAGCTGACAGAAGAGAGGGAGAAAGTCCATAACAGGCTCCGGATGCTGGCCCGCTCGCAATGCCGCGCCGGGCGAGATAGCAGGGCACGCCGTGACGCACCCCGGATAGTCGGGGGAAAGATCCCCCGACGGGAATAAAAAAGGGGAAGGGTGATCTACGCCCGGGCCAACGACAGATCCCCACCGGTGTCGGCCACTTGATCACGCTTCCCCAAACGAGGTTTTTCCTATTGCACCGCTTTGACGTGCATGTTGGCGACGTACTGATCTTCGGCCCAGAAGATGCGGTCAGCGACCATGGCTTCCGGGTTGAGGGTGACGCCGCGCAGCACCCGCTCCTTGAACTTGTGATAACCGGCCCGGTCGATAAGGTGACCCATGTGCAGGTAGATGGGCTTGCCATCCAGCATCTCGGCCTCGAACTCGAACAGGTTCTTGATCACCGCATGCAGCACCTCTTCGGTGACCCAGTTGAGGAACAGCTTGCCGGTGCGGGGGGTCTTCTTGCTGGTGCGCCCCCCCAGCTTGACCATGTAGAGCTGCTTGGGATCCCGCTGCCAGGCCAGGGTCGGGCAGGCCAGCACACACTCGCCACAGCCGATGCACTTGCTCTCCTCCTTGACCGCCTTGCCATGCTTGATGGCGAGGCAATCCACCGCGTGGTGGCTGCACGCCTTGACGCAGGCGCCGCAGCCGATGCAGCGCTCGGCATTGAAGTGGATCTTGGCGATGCCGAGGATGCCGAAGTCGGCCATGTTGGCCTTGGCGCAGTCGTTGGGACAGCCGGCGATCACCATCTTGAGGTGATAGGGGTTGGGGTAGAGGTGCTTCTCCATCCGCTGAGCCAGCCCGGTGCAGTCGATATTGCCCTTCTGGCAGATGGTGTTGCCCTGACAGGCGACGATATTGCGCCCGCCGATGGTCTGGTAACCGGCTTGGGTGTCTTCTACCTCGATGCCGCAGGTCTCCACCTCGATCTCCTTGATAAAGGGTTCGAGGGCGGCGTTGACCTTGTCCATGTCCTGATACTTGATACCGGGCATCGCCAGCTTCTGGCGGGTGGTGAGGTGGATCAGGCCGTTGCCGTACTGTTCGGCGATCTGCTGGGCCACCGCCAGCAGGTGGGCGGGCATGATCCCGCCGGGAATGCGTACGCTGATCATCGCTTCGCCGCGCACCTTGGAGAGGCGGTATTCGTTCTTGGCGCGGGCCTTGATGATGTCGATATCGAGACTCATGGTGTTCTCCCTCAGTCGATCAGATGCTGGGCCTGGTCAAAACGAAAGACCGGTCCATCCACGCAGATATAGGTGTCGCCCATCCGGCAGTGGCCACACTTGCCCACGGCGCAGGCCATGCGGCGTTCGTAGTCGACCCAGATGCGATCCTTGGGGATGCCCCGTTCGAGGAAGGCGAGCACCACGAAGCGGATCATGATGGGGGGGCCGACCACGATCACCTGGATATCCTCCTTGTCAGCGAGATCCAGCTGGTCGATGTAGTCGGTGACCCGGCCGATGCGAAACTGCTCGCTCTCCTTGCCCTCATCCAGGGTGACGATGAGGTTCTGCTGCTCGGCCCAGAGCGGCATCTCGTGGCGATAGAGCACCGCCTGCTCGTTCTTGAAGCCGAGGATCATGTCGAGGGATTTCACCTCTTCCGGATGTTTGCTGAAGCGGCGCAGCAGCCCCTTGACCGGCGCGACGCCGGTACCGCCCGCCACCACGATGAGGTGCTGGTTGCGGTAGGTCTCCAGCGGATAGCCGTTGCCGTGGACGCCGCGCATCCACACCTTGTCGCCCACATCGAGGGCAAACAGCGCATCGGTCACCTTGCCGACCTTGCGGATCAACAGGTCCACATAACCATCGCCATAGTCGGAGACCGAGATGGGCGCTTCGCCCACGGTGGGCAGGGAGATCTCCACAAACTGGCCGTAGTGGACATCAAAGTCGCGTGATACTCGAAAGTTCCACTCCAGCTCGGTGTGGCGCTCGATGGCCAGAATGGTGTAGGCCTTGGGCAGCAGGCGGTTTTCGACCACGTCCTGCTGCGGTTCTGCTGTTGCGGTTTGCTGGCACTGGCACATATCAGTTCGCCCCCTGCGCGTTGTCGGCTGCGATGGTCTGTTCGACCACATCGGTCATCTTGTTGATGATGTTGCTAAAGGAGATGTAGTGAGGGCAGCGATCGTCGCAGCGGCCACAGCCGACGCACATGTGCTCCTCTCCCTGACGGGCCTTGTAGTCGTTGACCTTGTGCAGGGCGCGATAACGCAGGCGCTCGCCATGCTTGGCGCGAAAACCGTGGCCACCGGCCATGTCGCTGAAGCCATCCACCATGCAGCTGGCCCACTGGCGACGGCGCTCGCCCTGCTTGGGGTTCTCTGCATAGGTGAGGTCGTGCACGCTGTAGCAGCTGCAGGTCGGGCAGGAGGTGGTACAGCGGCCGCAACCGATGCAGCGGCTGTCGTACTCGGCCCAGACCGGATGGGCGGTGAGGATCTGGCGGATCCGCTGGGGGTCGTCACAGACGCTCTCCGGGGTGCGAACCTTGACCGGATTGCTCTGGACAAATTCCGGGGTGAAGTCGTCGGGCTCGCCCAGCTCGGCAAAGTAGCCGAGCAGCTCGGGATCCTTCACCTCGATGCGGGCACCCTCATCGCTCAGACGAATGGCTGCGGCGTAGTCCTGGGTCTCGTTGCTGCCCATGGAGACGCAGAAGCAGTTCTCGAAGCTCTCGTGGCACTCCAGCAGCACCAGCTTGAGCTTGCTGCGCAGCCGAGCGTAGTAGACGTCGCTGTTTTGGCCATTTTTCAGGTAGACCTGATCCAGCCTGCGCAGGGCGTGGATATCGCAGCTGCGCAAGAACAGCAGGGTGGGCTTGGCCTCCACCTTTGATTCGCGCAGCTCCAGATTGTCGAAGTGGAACAGGGTCTGGGTGATGGGGAGCACCACCTCTTTCGGGGAGAAGTGGGACTTCTCCTGCCACACCAGATCGGCCGGATGGCGGATGCTGTGGTAGGTGACGTTGTCGGTGTCGGAGAAGCGGCCGCCCCGATATTCGGCCGCGGGCGCCATGATCCGGTAATCGGGCAGCAGCCGCTCGAACAGCTGCGCCAGCGCGGGATGGGTGAGAAGAAACGACATAAATAAACACCTTGTATGAGGGTGAGATGCCCTGGCATAGGGATGAGGAGCGGGCCGGTCAGGATGTCTGGCATCGGTTCTGGCCGCGCTTGCCTCGCCACGGTCTGTTTTTATGACTCATGTTGCTCAACTGACCCGATTGTTATTGTGTTGGCGGCGCGTGCGTCGCGGCAGGTCGGGTCATGCCTGTAAAATCCTTATCAATTGAGCAGGGCGGCCCGATAGCCTGCGCACTTGCCCATCACGTATCCCATCTCCAGCTTGTTGATATCGCGGGTGAAACGGGAGACGGGGAAGTAGTCGGCCGGGGCGATCACCTCGATCTGGCAGTCATCCGGCGGATTGGCGATAAAATCGAGCGCCTCGTTGTAGCTGCGATCCCGCTGCTCCAGCGCCTGTGCCAGCGCGGGGCGGGTCTTGAGCAGGGTACGGATCATCCAGGGGAAGGGCATCGGCTTGAGCCGGTAGCCAAGGGGCTCGGAGAGGATCACTGTCAGGTGACGTGCACCGCGGCGGTAGGCCTCGATCACCGGGATGGAGTCGGCCACCCCGCCATCTGTCATCGGTACCCCGTGTACCTCCGGGTATTCGTGGGAGGCGAGGGGAATGGCGCAGCTGGCGGGCAGCACCTCGTTCATGTTCTCCGGCTTGACCCGGATGTACTCCGCCTTGCCGGTCAGGGTATTGGTCACCACCGCATAGAAGGGGATGCCGGTCTCCCGGTAGGCGTGAATGTCGAGGGGATACTTGCGGCAGCTGGTGTGCCACAGCCAGTGGATATCCACCAGATTGCCCCCCTTGGCAAAGCGCAGGGGATCCATAAACTGCTGGCTGCACGCCAGTTTGGTCAGGATCTCGTGGCTGCGGCCATGCTGGCTGGCGAGATAAGCCAGCAAGTTGGTGGCCCCCGCCGAGACGCCGATGGCGAAGTCAAAGGGGCGATAGTCATGCTCGATAAACGCATCCAGCACGCCGCTGGCAAATATGCCGCGCATGGCGCCGCCTTCTACAACCAATGCGCTGGGGGATGCGTTTTTGTTCATGACAGGCACCTCATTGATAAGTCAGAGAGAAAAAGTGGGAAAGAGAACGTTCGGGCTGTCAGGCCGACCGTTCTGACAACCAACCGGGGTTGGCCATCGCAATGAGGTCATTCTAGGAAGGGGATAGTGTTTAGAATATCTGTTAATAATGAATCAAGTGTTTTGTATTTCTAAACGATGGTGATAAACCCGTTGTGATCAACGGGGTTGTGTAGGAGTCTCAACAACTCTGTGATGGCTGGATATTGGCAAGGATTAGTGTGTCATGACGTTATTGGTTCCCCCGCTGCTCCAACGTGGCGATACCATCGCTTTTTTCTCCCCCTCCAGCGCGGCGACCGCCTGGGCACCCAACCGTTTTGCCCGCGCAAAAGCCTTTCTTGAGGGGCTGGGCTTTAGGCTCAAGGCGGGCAGCCTCACCGGCCAGCAGGATCACTGGCGATCCGGCTCCATTGCCGCGCGGGCCGAGGAGCTCAACGCCCTTATTCGCGACCCAGAAGTGCGCTGCATCATGTCGGTGATTGGCGGCAGCAACTCCAACTCTCTGCTCCCTTATCTCGATTTTGAGGCGCTGAGGCGCGATCCCAAGATCATCGTTGGCTACTCCGATGTGACGGCGCTGCTGCTCGGCATCCAAGCCCAGACTGGCCTGGTTACCTTTTATGGCCCGGCGCTGGTGGCCTCCTTTGGCGAGTTGCCGCCGCTGGTGGATGAGACGCTGGCCAGTTTTTTACAGATTGTCTTGGCCGACGAAGCTGGCGTCCCCTGCACGCTGCCTACTCCGGCGCAATGGAGCGATGAGCGGCTGGATTGGGAGAACCAGACCCGGGCCAAGTTTTGCCAGCCCAATCGGCTGATCTCGGTGGGCTCAGGCCGGGTTGAGGGACGGCTGATCGGTGGCAACCTCAACACCATGGCGGGGATCTGGGGCTCCCCCTATATGCCGCCCATCGAGCGCGGCGACATTCTGCTGCTGGAGGACAGCCTGAAATCTGCCGAGACGGTGGAGCGATCTTTTGCCCATCTCAAGCTGTGCGGGGTGTTTGATCGGATCGGCGCGCTTATCCTCGGCAAGCACGAGCTGTTCAACGATCAGGGCAGCGGCAAGCGCCCCCTCGATATCCTGCTGGAGGTGGTGGGTGAGCCGAACTTTCCCATTCTGGCAGAGTTTGACTGCGCCCATACCCATCCCATGCTGACGCTGCCGCTGGGGATCGAGGTGGCGCTCGATCTCGACCGCCAGCAGCTCACCTTGCTGGAGCCCTGGTGGCGAGCAGAATAAGGGCGAAATGAATGTCAAAAAATGGGTGTCAAAAAACAAGGCCGCGGATGCGGCCTTGTCTGTTTTTGTGGGGAGGGATCAGGGCAGGGCATCGGGCCGGAAGCTGGCACGGATCTGCGGCACCAGGCTTGAAGGGTCGAACCCTTTCTCCTCGCCCAGCACCGGATGAAGCAGGGGTTTTTCTTCGATGGGGGTGATATCCCCCGCCAGCAGCTGGCGGGTGGCCTGACCCATCTGGTAGAGCTGGCGCACCGGCGCAAACTGGGTCGCCAGATTGAGGGGATCATCTGCGCGGGTGAAGGCCATCATGGGGATCTGGTAGGTGGCATCGCGCGCCGGCTTGTCACCGTGAATCCCCTTGCCGGCGGACATCAAAAACGGCTGGTGATCGCCAAAGGCCACCACCAGATAGCGCTTGCCTGACTGGTCTAGGGTCTTGAGCAGCCGCTCCAGCGAGGCCATGGCATCCACAACCCCGGTGTAGTAGGTGTTGAGCAGTTGGGTGTCGCTCTCGCTCTGGTTCGGACAGGCGCCGCTGCGCTCCTGCCCCTGATAGCGGGGGCCATCGAAGGGGCCGTGCCCCTGCATGGTGACCGCATAGGCAAACAGCGGTTTGTCATCCTGTTCGCTGCGCTTGAGTATGTGGTCGATCAGCGCATCATCGGAGATATAGAGCCCCTTGTGCTCGAGGGTGGTGAAGCGGGTGTCGAACCAGCGCTCCTCATAGCCGAGCGCCGGGATCGCTTTGGCGCGGCCCCAGAATTTTTCCACATAGGGGTGGGCGAACAGGGTCTTATAGCCGCTCTGTCTTGCGCTCTGTGCCAATCCCGGCACCTGCTCAGAGAGGTAGTAGTAGGGCACCACACCCTGCTTGAGCAAGCCCACCGGCAGGCCGGTGTTCATCTCGAACTCCGCCAGCACCGTCATGCCGCCGGTGGTGGGGGAGTGGATGGTCTTGTGCCACTGCTGCACGCTGGCAGGCAGGGAGAGAGTAGGGGCCGGGGCGCAGATCCGCCCCTTCCAGTCGAGCCAGAGCGACTCATATTGCAGCACGATCACCAGATCCCAGCGCGGCGTGATGCCCTGGGGTGGATAGCTCAGCTGCGGGGCTAGCTCATTGATCTGCAAGGGGTAGCGAAACACACTGCCGCTTTGCAGCATCTCGTCCACCAGATTGAACAGATAGAGGCCGGGGCCGGAGCGGATGATGTCCCTGTGGTAGTTGACCGCGCGATCCACGTAGCGAATGTTGGCTCCCAGCAGCTTGTTGCCGGTCTGAGTGGCAAAGACGCACAGGGCAAAGAAGGCGACGGTGGCAGCGGCTGTGCGCAGCACCCAGCGTGACAGGGCAAAGCGCCAGCAGAGAAACAGTGCCAGCAAGACGGTGAAGATGGGCAGGATGGGGTGCTGGTCGAGCAGGATCCGCAGCAGCGCCAGCAGGTTGCCAAAATCGTCCCCGCCGAGCGGCACGCCGTAGATGGCGATCTTCATAAAGTTGGCTAGCAGACCTATGCCTGACAGCGCGGTAAAGACCAGCCCCATATAGAGGTTGAAGCCCGCCAGCGCGCAGAGGCTCCAGCCCAGCACCATGCTGCCCCAGGCGAGATAGTAGTGCTCCGGCCGAAAGCCTGACCAGAGCAGAAACTCCCCCAGCTTGAACACCACGAAGCCGTGCAGCAGCACGAAGGTGAGGTTGCCGAGCAGCAGGCTGCCGATGATCCGCCAGCGCAGGCTGCGGCGCAGCTTTGGCAGCACCGTTTTGAGCACGGCGGCGCTCAGGGCCAGCACCAGCGTCAGGCTCACCACCAGATAGGTGAGGTTGAAGCCCTGCTCGGGCAGGGTTTGCAGGATCTGGCTGAAGTCGCCGCTCTCGGGGCGATCTTTGAGCAGCAGACCGATGCGCAGCTGATAGCGGCTGGCCAGTGCATCGTCTGGGGCACGCAGGGTGCTGTTGAGATCCAGCGAGCAGCGGTTATTGCGGCACACCTGACGCTTGTCCACCGCTTGACTGAGCTGGTCAATTCGCTCCCCCTTGTCGTTGAGCAGCTCTACCCGCACCTTGTCCCCCGCTTGCAATGGCCCTCGCAACTGCCACTGACTGCGCACCACCAGATAGAGACCGCGGCTGTCGCTTTTATAGAGCAGGGCGTGGCGGGTGAGGGTAGCCAGCGGATTGTCGGCGGGGCCCAGCACCAGCGGTTGGGCACGGCCCAGCCAGCTACCGGGATTGATCAGTGGCAACAACAGGGTCAGCAGCAGCAATCCGCCCAGTAGGGCAAGCAGTAGAGAGGGCAGACTCAGGACGCGGGGGCGGCCTGAGGAGGGGCGATTCATATAAGCTCATCCTTTGAGCGAGTGAGGGAGAGATCGTTCATCCGCATAGAGTTTGACCCGATGGTGCGGGCCTTGTTTCAGCTTGTCAATTTAATGACCACTTAATGAATATTTGGTTACAGCTCAACCTTGCAAATTGTGATCCCGGTCGAGGGATTGTTCGGAATATGTGATGAAAGCGTCATCATGGGGTTTTGCCACTGGCTTGGGAGGGATCTGCTGTTTAGTCTCTCGATAGCGACTGGAGGTACATGTATGAATCCCAAGGTGATGGCACGTCAGGCCAGATTGCTGCGCATGCTGGAGAGCAAGGAAGAGATCCGGATCGGACGCGAGCGCGACTGCCCGCTGCCGCTGGCCCAACTGGTCAAGCTGAAGGATAGCCATCCGGCTGTGGTCAAGGTCTATCGCCACGGTCTCACCGCCGAGGTGTTTCACCTCAAGGTGGAGGGGCATCACTGGTGCCTCAAGCGGCGCCGTCAGGATTCACTGGTGGCCAACCTCGATGGCAAGACCGCCTTTCTGACCGAGCTGGAGCGGCGGCGTGAAATCGAGGCGCTGCGCGAGCTGCATCCTACTGTCCTCTCCCACGTGGTCTGCACCAGCTTTGGCTCGGCGCGGGCCGGGGTGCTGGTCTCCCCCTGGTTGCGGGGTGTGCCGGTCCATCAGCTCAACGAACGCAATCTGGCCCAGATGCTGGAGGTGCAGGGTGAGCTGGCGCGCTGGGGCTGGTTTGACTGGGACCCGAGTCCGGGCAACCTGCTCGATGATGGCGAGCAGATCTGCGTGTTTGACTTTGGCTATATGTGGACCTTCGATCCCCGCTTTGAATACAACTCCAACGGTCTGGTCGACCCGCAGTTCCATGTACCGGAGCGGTTGGAGACCCGTACCCTCTCGGGGCTTTGGCTCGATGAGGCCGATCCTCTGCCGCAATTTCGCTACTGGCGCGAGCTCTGCCTCAAGTGGGTGAAACGGGAGATCCACCACCTGATCCGCGAAGGAGCCAGCGCGCCCGTGCTGGCCCGCCTGCACGCCCTGCAAGGGGAGTGGAGCGCCGCGCTGGCGAGCGACGAGGCGCTGGTCGCCAACTGGTGGCGGGACATGTATCGCAGCCACCGGCTCGATGTGGCCGATGATCTGAGTGGCCAGAGCTGCGGCCCGCTCACCCTGCGTCGCCTCGACTGGCTGATGCAGGCGGTGACGGATCACTATCCGCTGCTGGTGGACAATCTCTCGCCTCAGGAGACGGAGCTGGGCCAGACCGGGCTGCTGGCCCGCTTGCAGCAGCTGCGCCGGGAAGCCGTGGCCTGCCAGTTGCCCGCCACCAGCTTTGCCTGAGCCATACGTCAGTGATACACAAATAAACAGGGCGCCTTGCGGGCGCCCTGTTGCATGGTCTGGTTTGCCTCGCGGTGAGGGTCAGTCCAGCAGCTCCTGATGGAGGCGGTTGACGATATTGCCCGCCTCGCTCTCCTTGACCAGGAAGCAGAGGTTGTGGGCGCTGGCGCCGTAGCAGATCATCCGGATGTTGTGCTCGCGCAGGGCGTCAAAGACCTGACTGCCCACCCCGTTCACTTCGCTCATCCGGTTGCCGATGAGCGCCACCAGTGCCAGACCGGTTTCCACCTCCACCTTGCAAAGCTGGCCCAGCTCGGCCAGTACCTTGTCGCTCAGGATCGGTTCGCCGTT
This sequence comes from Aeromonas sp. DNP9, assembly GCF_001728955.1. Lineage (NCBI taxonomy): Bacteria > Pseudomonadati > Pseudomonadota > Gammaproteobacteria > Aeromonadales > Aeromonadaceae > Aeromonas > Aeromonas sp. DNP9. The sequence continues at coordinate 111,331 of NZ_LYSQ01000011.1, forward strand.
GCTCTGGCTGCCGGTGTGATCCAGCGTCAATGACACGCTCACTTCCGAGGTAGTGATGAGGTCTACCGAGATGCGGTGACGGGCCAGAATGCCGAACACTTCGGCCAGAAAACCGTAGGCGTGGAACATGTTGAGGCTGTGCAGGGTCACCAGCACCTGCTGGCGGCGCAGGGCGACGGCGCGAAACAGCGGGCTTGAATCTGTGCTGGCGCGGATCCAGGTACCACCGGCGGCAGGATCCTTGGCGGAGCCGACAAACACCGGAATATTCTGGCGCACCGCCGGTTGCAGGGTGGCGGGGTGCAGCACCTTGGCGCCGAAAGTGGCCATCTCGGCCGCTTCGACAAAGCTGATTTCGGGAATGGGACGGGCGCGGGTGACGAGGCGCGGATCCGTGGTGTAGATGCCGGGCACATCGGTCCAGATCTCGATACTGGCGGCATCGAGCGCTTCAGCCAAGAGGGCTGCGCTGTAGTCAGAGCCGCCGCGACCCAGCGTGGTGGTGCGGCCATCGCCATCGGCACCGATAAAGCCCTGGGTGATGATAAGGCTGTCGCCAAGCTGCGGGCCCAGCGTCTGCTGGCAGAGAGTGCGGGTGGTGGCCAGATCGACGGTGGCCTTGCCAAAGCGGCTGTCGGTGCGCATCAGCTGGCGCACATCCTGCCAGTGGGCTTTGACGCCGCGCTGGCGCAGCAGTTCGGTAAAGAGGCGGGTAGACATCAATTCGCCGCAGGCGATGAGGCGATCGGCCAGCTCCGCATCGGTATGCTGGTGGGCTTGCTGGGCCATGAGGCGAATTTCGTCCAGCTGACCATGAATAAGGGCGCTCACATCAACGGGGTTGCCGAGATCGGTCAGAATGGCCTGCTGGATCCCGGCCAGTTTGGCCAGCTGCTCGTCGCGGCCCGCTTCGTCCAGCTCCCCTTGTGCCAGGGTGACCAGCAGGTTGGTGACACCGGCGCTGGCACTCAGTACCACCACCCGGGTGGCGGGATTGGCCAGCACGATGTCGGCGCAGTGATTCATGGCCGGGAAGTTGGCGACACTGGTTCCGCCAAACTTGGCGACATTGATCGGGCTCATTGCTTACTCCTGTCTTATTTTAAGATTCCGGATCCATCGGGCAAAAAAGAGAGGAGGAGGCTGAAAATGGCAGGAATGAACGAAGCTATCCCGGCCAGAAGCACTCCACCTGCAGAGCCCATCCCGTACCGCCCCTGACAGGGCGCGGTGTGGGATGATCACTACCGATGACAACCCGGGGGATTCAGCCCCCGCAGCCGACGTTGAGGTCACCAGTCTCCTCACTCGTCTCGGCGCTGCTCCCCCTGACCCAAGTTCACCGGACGCTGGCGTCCTCCCTTGGGCTGCCTGGGCAGCGCTCCTCTTCTGGCTCCACCAGGGCGGTGGAGTGCATTTAGAAATACCCTGCGTTGGATTGCACTGTCAATCGAGTTTGTGAAAAAGTTCAAATTGTCAGCTAACTCAACGCAGGATCAATGACTTAGGCAATGGTCTTTGACAAAACCTTGGAACGGCGCTGCCAGTTGTAGAGACGCTGGCGCGCCACCGGCAGATCTTCCACTTCCAGCGGATCGAAGCCCCGCTCCCGGAACCAGTGGATGGAGCGGGTGGTGAGCACGAACAGGCGGCGAATGCCGAGCCGCTTGGCCCGCTCGGCCACCTTGGCCACCAGCTGATCTCCCCGGTTGGAGTTGCGATAGTCGGGGTGGATGGCGACGCAGGCCATCTCCGCCATCGCCTCTTCCATAAAGCAGTAGAGGGCCGCGCAGCCGATGATGAGGCCATCGCGCTCGATGATGGTGAACTTGTCGATCTCCATCTCCAGCTGCTCGCGGGAGCGGCGCACCAGAATGCCTTCCTCCTCCAGCGGGCGGATCAGATCCAGAATGCCGCCGATATCCTCGATGGTGGCGGCGCGGGCCTGCTCGGCGCTTTCCCGCACGATCTGGGTGCCGAGGCCATCGCGGCTGAACAGCTCCTGCAGCATGGCGCCGTCATCCTGATAGCTCACCAGATGGGAGCGGGGCACGCCGCCGCGGCAGGAGGCAATGGCCGCGCGCAGATAGCGGGCGGTGCCAGACATCTCTTCGCCCGCTTGTTCCAGCTCCACCAGCAGCTCTTCGGCCTGCTCGGGGAAGAGCTCGGAGATGGCTTCGCCGCGTCTGTCCATCACCCCCTGGGTGCTGCTAAAGCAGATGAGCTTGTCCGCCTTGAGGTCGACCGCTACCCGGCGGGCCACCTCTTCCGAGCTCAGGTTAAAGCTCTCGCCGGTGACCGAGCAGCCGATGGGGGAGATGAGCACCAGACTCTTCTGGTCGAGCTGGCGGGTGATCCCCTCCACGTCGATGCGGCGCACTCGGCCGCTGTGGCAAAAGTCGATGCCATCATCCACCCCCAGTGGCTGGGCAGTGACGAAGTTGCCGCTCACCACACTGATCCGCGCCCCCTGCATGGGGGTGTTCGCGAGCCCCATGGAGAGCTGGGCGGTGATGTCGTATTGCAGGCCGCCACACACCTGCTTGATGATGGTGAAACTCTCGTCATCGGTGACCCGGATCCGCTTGTGGTACTGGGCCTCGATACCGGCGCGGGCCAGCGCTTCATCGTTTTGCGGACGTGAACCAAACACCAGCACTAGGCGTATGCCCAGTGTCTGCAGCAGGGCGATATCGCTGACGATATTGGCGAAGTTGGGGTGGCAGATGGCTTCTCCCCCCATCATCAGCACAAAGGTGGCACCCCGATGCACATTGACATAGGGGGTGGATTGCCGGAAGGCATTGACCAGACTGGGTTCGCGTTCACGCACTTGATATTTCTTCCATAAAAAACAGCGATTTGCTCAATATATGAAAATTAATTCACAAATCAAGACTAAATATTGATTTTGGCCGTTTCTGGTCTACGAGGGGCGGGTTGGCCGTGCGGATCGGGAAAGAGTGACGGACGGTGCAGATAGCCGTTGGAGCGAGCGGGGAGGGGCCCGCCGGTTGATCCGGCGCGATAAACTGCTATCTTCGATGCTCCTTTTCGTCAGCTGTGTGATTTCACAGGGTTTTATACAAGGACAGAATTCATGGAACAGATTATTTCACCGGCAGATGCCCTGCCGGGACGACGCGAAGCGATGGTGATTGGTCAGCAGCATGCGGTGAATGGCAACCCGACCCAAGGTCCCTGGCCCGAGAACATGGCGATCGCCTGGTTTGGCATGGGCTGTTTCTGGGGCGTTGAGCGCCTGTTCTGGCAGCAGCCGGGCGTCTACTCTACCGCCGCCGGTTATCAGGGCGGCGTGACCCAGAATCCCACCTACAAAGAGGTGTGCAGCGGCCTGACCGGCCATGCCGAGACGGTGCAGGTGGTGTTTGATCCGGCGGTGATCAGCTACGGCGACCTGCTCAGACTGTTCTGGGAGCAGCACGATCCGGCGCAGGGGATGCGTCAGGGCGGGGACATTGGCACCCAGTATCGTTCGGTGATCTTCTATGGCGACGAGAGTCAGCAGATCATTGCCCAGCAGAGCATGGCGGCCTATCAGCAGGCGATGGCGGCGAGCGGTGACAGTCGTGCCATTACCACCCGCATTTTGCCGCTGGCGCCCTTCTACTACGCCGAGGATTACCATCAGCAATATCTGGAGAAAAACCCGGATGGTTACTGCGGATTAGGTGGCATTGGAGTCTGTTTGCCGCCTAGCCTGAACCGCTGAACAGGTTTGTGGTCGATTTCTTAATAAAAGTGAAAATAAATGGTCGGAGGAGGGAACTTATTGCGACCAGTCGGGACTAACTAGGTAGCGTCCAGGGATCGGATGCAAAGTCCAGACACATTTCTTGCCTTGATAACCGCCTGATGAATGAACGCACTGGCGGGTTGAAAATGATAGCAAGCAGGGCTGCCCACCAAGGCGGCCCTTTTCCTTATCTGCTGTTTTGAAATCTTGCGTTGGGCGGGAGAGCCGGCCGGCAGATCAGCCGATGGCGCTGTCGAACAGGTTCTTGATGAGATCGATAAACTCGATGAGGAAGGTTTTCTGTTCCGGGGTCGGGGCGCGCAGCCAGACGGCGGAGAGCACCTCCTCCAGATCGGCGACCACGGCGTCGGCCTCCTGCATGATGGCGAAACGCACCTTGGGATCGAGCTGGGGGTTTTGCTCGCAAATGGCCATCAGGTTGCTGGCAACACGGCCACTGACCAGATCTTCGATGGTCTCTTCACCATCGTTCTGCTGTTGGGATTCAAACAACCCCAAACTCTCCACCAGATACTCGATCAGCGAGATATAGCCTTCACTTTCTACCACCATGGTTGCTGCCTCAATACAGTAACAATACGAAAATTAAGCGTATTTTAGTGGCTTGCCCTAGCTTGGCAAGCAGCAGTGCAGGCGATGGCGAGTAAAACTGACTCCGCCCCGCTCCACGCACTCCAGCCCGGTCAACGTAAAGCCATGTCGTAAAAATAGCTCATAACTGAAGGCGCTGGCCTCGGTGGTGATGAGGGTCAGACCGAGCCCTCTGGCCCCCGCGAGTGCCGTGGTGAGCAGCAGATTGCCCAGTCCCTGGCGCTGATGGTCGGCGCTGACATAGAGCAGACTGAGGTGGCCATCGGGGCTCAGAGTGACAAACCCGAGGGGCACATTTGCCTGCTCCGCCACCCAGCCGTGGTGTTCACGCAGCTGGCTGACAAAGCCCGGATGTTGTGAGCCGAGGGCCCACTGCTCCACCTGCTCGGCGCTGTAGTGCTCGGGGCCGCTGCGTCGCACCGCCTGCTCAAAAAGGCTCACGAGGGCAGGGATATGTGCCTCGCCAAGGGGAACAATACAAAGTGCTGGATTAAGTGCTGGCGTCATAAGGTTGGGTCGTCAGTGGGGGAGAGGGGGCGCGGCGCCTGTGGCCGTTTGGCTTTGGGCAGACCCGCGACAACCCGCTCATAGGAGTGGTGCACCCAGCCTTGCCACAGATCATCCGGCAAGGTGCTGTTCAGGGTCACTGTGTTCCAGTGTTGCTTGTTCATATGCCAGCCCGGTTTGACCTCGGGGTGGATCTCGCGCAGCAGCAACGCCAGCTCGGGCTCGCACTTGAGGTTGATGGTAAGCGGCTCGGCCTGCCAATCCACCAGCGCGAACATCTTGCCCGCGATGCGGTAGACCAGGATCTCCGGGCCAAACGGGGTATCTTCGGTGGCGCCCGGCAGGGAGAGCAGAAAGTGGCGCAAACGGGTCAAATCCATGGAAAGTTCTCGCGCAAGGGGTGATCCGGGTCATGTCAGGCGCATATCTATCGGCGGGCCTGTTCTGTTAATATGCGCGCAGCCGAGTATACCCCCCATCACCAAGGGAGCCTATTGGATGTTGTATCACAAGACTTTCGAACTGGGTCCCGAGCGGGATTGGGTGGTGTTTGTCCACGGCGCCGGTGGCAGCTCCTCCATCTGGTTCAAGCAACTGCGTGCCTATCGCGAACACTTCAACGTGCTGCTGCTGGACTTGCGCGGCCACGGCCAGTCCCACCAGCTGCAACAGGTGGTCAAGGGACACTACAGCTTTCGGGAAGTGACCGAAGATATCGTTCGGCTGCTCGATCATCTCGATATCCGCCGCGCCCACTTTGTCGGCATCTCCCTTGGCACCATCCTGATTCGCCATCTGGCCGAGCTCTGCCCGGAGCGGGTGAAAAGCATGGTACTGGGGGGCGCTATCTTGCGGCTCGATATCCGCTCGCGGGTGCTGGTGCAACTGGGCCGACTCGGCCAGCACTTCCTGCCCTATATGTGGCTCTACCGGCTGTTTGCCTTTATCATCATGCCACGCCAGCACCATCAGGAGTCGCGCAACCTCTTTGTTCGCGAGGCCCGCAAGCTCTGCCAGAAGGAGTTCAAACGCTGGTTCCGCCTCGCCACCGAGGTTAACCCGCTGATGCGTTATTTTCGCGAACGCTCCCTGCCCATTCCCACCCTCTATGTGATGGGGGAGGAGGATCATATGTTTCTGGCACCGGTGCGCGAACAGGTGGCCCGCGATGCCAGCTCCTCGCTGGCGGTGATCGAACAGTGCGGCCATGTCTGTAATGTGGAGCAGCCGGAGCAGTTTAATCGCCGTACGCTGGCGTTTATTCAATCACTGGGGGGGCGGGGGAAAATAGGATGTTAAATATAACTCAGGCAGTATATGACCTGCCCGAGGATTCTATGAAACATGATGTTTTTTATAATTAAATGTTGTCAATCTTGGGGGGCGAAAATCGCTGTATATATTGGATTATTCTTTAAATCTCAAACATATTAATTTGTGGTGTAGTGATTTTTTTTGCATGCAAACTATCAACTGCGACAATATCTTGATTGTAAAGCTTGAAGTGTTTTATAGCGAGAGGTGGGACAACCATAAACCGCTCTTTACTATTATGTAGAACTTGCCCTCTTAGTTCCATTAATAGTCGACCCAGAGCATTTATACCAACGCAAATGTTTGGCTCTGTAGGTTTTGCCCCCCAAAAATCATCTCTGTTAGAAATTTCAATAATATCCATATCACTTGTACTAATTAATAGTGAGGAAAATTTATCCCAATTTTGAGCTAGTTTTACTCTCAAACACCACTTCATAATTAGTATGCGAACAGCCAACCAATCATCTCTGGATTGATCTTTAAATGGTTTTCCAACCATCTTCGCTGTCATAGGACTTTCCTGAGAAATAATCTTTTCTTGTACTTCCGGCAAATGAGGAAATCGACAGGCTTGATAAAGAGACTCTACGGTTTTAATTACAACATCATTAACAACAACAGGATATCCTGCTGCCATATTTGATAGCCCTCCCCACTGTTCTGTGGTTTTTTTAAATGCTGCGGCATTTCTTATATCATATTGCCTTGTCTCATGCTGTTTCATAATGCTAGCCGTATGTTTTTCTTTGCAACAAAGGATACCATTTACCAAATGGATGTGCAGAAGAATATTTAGGATCGCCCCACCAAAAAGCTAAGGGATTGTTATTCGGACAGTTTCTAAAGCTAAAGACAGTGGATCCGAAGCCGAACCCATCAAAGCGACTATATCCTAAAGGTTTAACAACTACACTTGGTGACTGGCAATAACCAAGTATCTTTAGTCCAGCTTTAGTAATTGCAAGTTCATATTGTGATCTTCTATTTGTTGAGAAAACCTTATTCTTTAATCCACGGTTCACTCTAAAAACAGGTTCTCTCTCTTGTCTATTAATGTATTCATATGCTTCCTTTATTTCCATAACTGATTGTTCTGGCCAAAAAACATGCGAGTCATCTTTGTATCTCAACCGGTTTTCTAAACGAAAGCTTTCAATTGACCAGAATTTGAATGTAATTTCCTTTTTATTCTCTTGAGCTATAGTTGGCAGCAATTTGTTTACGTACCATTGTCCACTTTGATACCACCCCATAAGAACAATGCTAACATGGCACTTTTGGGGGGCATCATTAATTATCCATCTTTTAAGATCAGAGATAAGTCGGTTGCCAGAAAAAAGAAAATCATCTAAGTATATGTAGTGGAGTGAATCAGAATTAACTTTTGGAGAGAATCCAAAGTTATCTTTCACACTTTTACATACTAAAGAGACTAACTCTTTTTGACTGTTTCCATTTAGTTGGATATCGCTCATTGATATATTTGACCAAAAATCAGATGGATCATTCGTAGCGAAATTTGTAGAAGTAATTAGACCAGAGATAAACTTTGAGAACTCATCTTTTGTAATGTAAGTACGCTTTAGTATTCTGTTTGTCTCAGCTAAGACTATTTCTTGATCATTTTCGTCAAACTGCTCTATCCATCTAGTGACATGAGCTTCATCTAACTTACCAAACTCGCCGTCAGCATAATCAATAATTATATTAGATATACTTCTTATTAAATCATCCACAACTACTCTCCAGTAAAAAGCCTATTTTCTGTATCAACTCTCAGTGCTGAAGGTATCATCAACTGATACATCCAATTTATTCTTAATATTAGAGGTTACGATCGCTACCGCACGGAGTTACCGCTCCCCTAGCACTGCTTTTAACCAGACTAAAAATTGGTAAATCATGGGCTGAACTCGGTTGCCTTTGAGGCTGTGAGGGCCGGATGAGAAAGATATCAAACGGCGACCAATCAAAGTGAGCAAAAAGTTAGTTATCGCTCGGATTTTGAAAGGTTTTTTGACGAGGATCAGACTTGAGCCAAGTTGGCTGCGGGTTGAGTGGGTGAGGGGGTTTAATAAATAAACAGATAAGGCATCCTTGACGACTGATGCCAAGTGACAGGGGGGGCTGGGCAAAATCACTGTGATGCCCTGTTATCAGGGCGATTTGTTTTTAGGTCATCGATCAGACCGGCCACGTTTGTCGAGGGGGTTTAGTAGCCGGTCATCTCCAGATAGCCGACCCCCTTGGCGTCTCCCGAGACAGAGACCGCGCCCTCCCAGTAGTCAAAGCGCCCTGTCATGGCCTGATTGGGCTGACGTGCTTTGATGGTGAGGCTCATTCCGGCGGCGTTTAGCTGCCACTCGACGGGGTAATTCTGCCCCTTGGGGCCGCGCCAGGTGTTGCCCGGCGTAAGGCGAATCGAGTCGGGGGCGAGCACCCGGCTGCTGCCATCCCGCTCAATCAAGATGCCGTAGCGGTTTTCTGGCTGGTTTTCGGGATTAGCGCGTCCCGCCTTGGTGCGCAGGCGAAACAGCATCAGCTCGCGGCCATCGGCCAGTTGCAGCGAAAACCAGTCCCAGCCCGATTGCCACTCGGCCAATACCGAGCTGCTCCACTCGTGATCAAACCAGCCTTGTCCGGTTACGGTGCGGGTCTCGCCATCGCGGGTCAGGGTTCCGCGAAGAGTGAGGCGCGGGTAGGAGTAGTAAAAGGAGGCGTTGCCCGGGCTCTTCTCGCTATAACCGGCCTTGCCTTGCAGCACCAGCGGTTTGGCGGCAATGGCGGTGAGGTTCAGCTCGCCAATCTTGCTCTGCACCTTGAGGGTGGCGGGGAACAGCGCCGCCCCTTGCGAGGCAAGCCGCCACTCCCTGAGCCAATATTGGCCGCCGTTGGCTCCCGCCAGCCCCGGCCCCTGCCGACTGGCCCGTTCATCTTGCTGGTGGCTGCCACGGTCGAGATCCGTGATGGCAAACTGGGCCAGCCAGAGCTGGGGGGTGAGCCAGGGGTTGCTGGTGCGAAGTGCTTGCTCGATACCCTGGCGAAACAGAGTCCACTGCATGCCATATTCGCGCCCCTGCTCATCCTTGAGATTGCCGGTGAGATACCACCACTCGGAGCGGTAATCGGGGTGGGCGGCGTGATCCTCCGGCAATTGGATGGTTTGCCCCGGCAGCACCTTTTTAAAGCTGTCGTTGCCGCCGCCGAGCAGGGCGCCCAGATCGCTGGCCTGCGCGCAGCCGATCATGGCAATCAGCGGGATCAAGAGGGCGGCGAGCCACAGGGGCCGTAAGGAGGACAAGCTTCCCCTCACCCTGGCCCTCTCCCAAAGGGAGAGGGGATGGTTCAATGCCGCACTGTGATCTTCTCTGTGCTGAAGAAGGGGCGGAGAGAGGGAAGTGGTCAATGGGGTCTTCCAACCATGGCTGAGCCAGTGCGCTAACCGATATTTCATACCACTCTCCTTGCCGCATACCAGGAGGCCAGTGCCCCACATACCGGTGCCAGCAACAGGGCGGTGACCGCATGAAGGAGGGCGGCCTCGAAGGCGAGGCGCCAGCCAAAGGCGCGGGGGTTAACCACCTCGATCAGCACCCAGGCGAGGCCATACCCCACCGGCAGGGCCAGCAGGGCGGTGAGCAGCCCCAATCCCGCTCCTTGCCACACCAGCAGCTGGCGGCAGTGGCGGGGGCTCAAGCCCAGACTCTGCAAGGTCTGCAGCTCGCCACGGCGCGCCAGCCCCAGCACCATAAAGGCCGAGCCAATGCCGACAAAGGCGATGCCGAGGATCAGCAGTTTCAATAGCTCGGTCACCACAAAGGTCTGGTCAAACACCTTGAGCGCCGCGCTGTGGATGGCGGGGGCGGAGAGCAGATTGAGCTGCTCGCCAAAGCGCTCGCGCAGGCGATCGGCCAGTTGCTCGGGGTCGTTGCTGAAGAGGGCGAGGGATTGCACCGCCCCCGCCTCGAAGGCGTGCAGGAGTTGCCCCTTGTCGCTGCCGTAATCCTGATAGACGCCGGTGACGGTGAACTGCCGTGGCCCCTGCTCGCCGCTGATCGCCAATGTCTGGCCCACCTTGACTCCGAGGCGCACCGTCAGCGGTTCGCTCGCCAGCACTTCGTCGGGGCGGGTGGGCCAGCGTCCGGCCAGCAGCGGATAGGCCGCTTTAAGCTGAGGGATAAAGTCCATCTGCGCCCACTCGATGGGCTGCCCCTGCCAGCGGGCAGGGTGCACCGAGCGGCGCGAGGCGGCGCTCACCAGCGGATTGGCGAGCAGGGTCTTAAGGGTTGTATCGCTCAAGGTGCCCTTGTTGTCCGCCACCCCCTTGGGGGCGGTGACATAGAGATCGGCGGCCAGACGCTGGCCGAGCCAGATCTCCACGCTGGAGCGAAAACTCGACACCATGACCCCGATGCCGATGGCCGCCGCGATGGCCAGCTGCAACGCCATCACCGCGATGGCGGTGCGATCGAGGTGATAGAGGGTCTCGGCCACCCCGAGCCGGGCGGTGAGGGGGCCGCCCGCGCGCCGTCGCAACCAGCCAAGCAGGCCGCGCAGGGCATCGGGCAGCCAGAGCGCCATGGCCAGCAGCCAGCCGCCGGCGATAAAGAGGGCGCCACTCAGACCTGTTTGTGGCTGCCACAGGCAGAGGGCGCACAGCAGCAGGATGGCGATGGCCAGCACGCGCCGTCGCCACGGGTGAGCGGGGGGACGGCTGCTGCCAGCTCGCAGTTCGAGGGGGGATTGGCGCAGCAGTTGCCACCAGCCGGGCAGGTTGGCGGCCAGCGTACCGAGCAGCCCGATCAACAGCGCCTTGAACAGGCTCACAGGGGAGAGGCGCAACAGATCGATGGGGTTGGGCCCATAGAGGTCGGCCAGCGCCTGGGTCAGTTGCCCCATCAGCGCCAGCGCCAACAGGCTGCCCAGCAGCACCCCGAGCAGGGTGCCGAGGGTGGCGAGAATAAGCAGCTCCAGAATGAGCCAACGCAGTACCCGGCTCGGCCCCATCCCCAGAATGATCAACTGGGCCAGCTGGGGGCGGCGCACGCTCTGCACGAAGCGCTGGGCGTTGAACACCAGAAACAATCCCACCGCCATGGCGAGCAATGAGAGCGCCGTCAGGTTGAGGGCCAGCGCATCGCCAAGCTGGCTGGCATCGAGCGCCGGACTGATGGGCTCAAGCCACAGGGGCTGGTTGGGGTAACGGGTTTGCAGGGTGGCCTGCAGGGTGCGAGCCTCGGCGTCGCTTAATTTGAAGACGATGCGATCGAGCCGACCCGCTTTGCTCAGCAGCGGCTGGGCGAGGCCGATGTCGGTTATCAGCAGCCGCTCCATGGGCACGGCGCCCGGTTCAAAGGTGCCCGCCAGCGTCAGGGTCAGATGGCGGGCGCTGGCGCCATCGCTGCCGCCCAATACAAAGCGGCGGCTCTGGCCCGCTTGCCAGCCAAGGCGCTCCGCTTCGGGGGTTGCCAGCCAGATGCTGTCGGCACGGTTTAGGGAAAAGTCGGGCTCGCTCGCGGGTTGGGCGCCAAACAGCTGGCGCAGGGGGCCGGGGTTGAAGAGATCCATCCCCAGCAGTTGAAAGCTGCGCCCCTCTTCATCCTTGAGCCAGCCATGGAGCTGGGGCATGGCATCCAAGGCGGGCTGGCTGGTCACCAGCTGCACGTAAAGCTGCTCATCCATCCCGCCAGCAGGGGCCAGCCGGTAGTTGGCTTCCCCTGCCAGCTGGCTGCGGGCTGCGACAAAATTGGTGCGGGCACTGTGATTGAGCAGCTCGATGGCCACCACCAGCGACACCCCCAATACCAGCCCGGCCAGACTCATCAACAGCACCCAGGGGTGACTGCGATAGAGGCGCAGCAGCGCCTTGAGTGGCAGCATCAACGTGACTCCGGCAGGCGCAGTCGCCGTTTAGTCATGACGGGGCCCCTTGAGTTCGATAAGTTGACCCCCTTCGAGGCGCAGCACCCTGTCGGCCAGCTCGGCATAGGCCGGGTTGTGGCTTACCAGCAGCAAGCCTGCACCTGTGTCCCGCACCGCTGCCACCATCAGCGCCATCACCTGCTCGGCATTGTGTTCATCGAGGCTGCCGGTGGGCTCGTCGGCGAGCAGCCACTGGGGCTGATGGATGAGGGCGCGGGCCAGCGCCACCCGCTGTCGCTGGCCGCCGGAGAGTTGCTCCGGCCAGGCATGGCGCTTGTGGCTCATATCGAGCCGGTGCAGCAACTGGTCAATCCTTGTCTCATCCGGTGGCATACCGTTGATGGCGAGCGGCAGGGCCAGATTCTCGGCCACGTTGAGGGTCGGCAGCAGGTTGAAATCCTGATAGACGATACCGAAATGGCGACCCCGCAGGCGCGCCCGCTCGTCGGGTGAGCGGGTGTCGATCCGGGTCTCCCCCAGCCAGATCTCCCCTTCGTCCGGTGCAATCAGCCCGGCGATGAGATTGAGCAGGGTCGACTTGCCACAGCCGCTTTGGCCCAGCAGCAGGGTGATCTCGCCAGCGGGGAGGGCGAGATAGAGATGGTGGAACAGCGGCAGTCGTTCACTGCCGTTATTGAAGCTCTTGCAGAGGTTGCGCAGGGTCAGCATGGGATAACCGTTTGATGGTCAATGGCTTTCATCATGCTTGGTACGCTAGCACGGCCAGCATTGATCAACACCCCTTACGGTTGATCAAGAGTGCCAGTTAGTGATCAAGGCGGCAAAAGAGCAGTGGATCCTCGCTGGATCACGCTTGCCCGAGGTGGTTAGAATAGGGGCTTCCATGGGTCACAGGATGAGCAAGGATGTTACACAAGCAAGTCAGTTTTATCATCGATAGCAAGGGCAACAAGCAGGCTGCCGTCGTCCCCATCGAGATCTACAACGAGCTGATGACCCTGCAAAAGGCACTCTCCGACAACCGGCCGGGGGAGCGCGAGCTCTACCACTTCAACGGCAAAGGGGCCGAGGCCCACGGTTATCCGGTGGGCAAGCGGCAAAATCCGGGTTTTATGGTGCTGGCCGGTTCCACCGCCAATGGCGAGGATGCCGCCTCTTTGCGTGAAGCGGTGATCGAGCTGCGTCACGAACTGCTGGAGAAGGGGGTCATAGTGCCCCGCAGTCAGGGCGGCTTTGTCTTTACCGCCGATCAGCTGTTCAACAGCCCGAGTCTGGCCGCCAGTCTGGTGGCGGGCAATAACCGCAGCGGTCTGGATGCCTGGCAAAACAGCGCAGGCTATACCCTCAAGCAGTCGGGTTTCGGCAAGAAGTAATCCCGCGTTTCGACAGCAAACCAATTAAGCGTTAATTGACCTGGATGAATTTTTCTTTTCATCCAGGTGCTAGCATCATTGCCAGACGGTTCTAAAAGGAAGAGACCATGTCTGCGCTCACCCCTGTTATTTTGCTGCTGTCCCTGTTTATCCCTCACGCCCATGCCAGTAGTGGCCCTGTTCTGTTGACATCCTCTTCAATCGGACTTTTTTGTGTCGGATTGTTTGTGTTGGCCTACGCCCTGGTGATGGCCGAAGAGTATCTGCAACTGCGCAAGTCCAAACCCGTGCTGGTGGCCGCCGGGGTGATCTGGATCCTGATCGGTATCGCCTATGCACAGCAGGGGATGAGTCCGGCGGCCGAGCAGGCCTTCCGCCATACCTTGCTGGAATATGCCGAGCTGATGCTGTTCCTGCTGGTGGCGATGACCTATATCAACGCCATGGAGGATCGGCGGCTGTTCGATGCCCTGCGCGCCTGGCTGGTGCGATCCGGCTTTCACTTGCGCACCCTGTTCTGGTTGACCGGCGGGCTTGCTTTTTGTATCTCGCCAGTGGCAGACAACCTGACCACAGCGCTCTTGATGTGCGCCGTGGTGTTGAAGGTGGCCAACGGAGATCGACGTTTTGTCAATCTTGCCTGCATCAACATAGTGATCGCCGCCAACGCCGGAGGGGCGTTCAGTCCCTTTGGCGATATCACCACCCTGATGGTGTGGCAGGCGGGCAAGGTGCAATTTGGCCAGTTCTTCACCCTGCTGATCCCCTCTCTGCTCAATTTTCTGGTTCCGGCCATCCTGATGAGCCTGATGGTGCCGCGCCATGTGCCGGAGGCTGATAACGAGGTGGTCGATCTCAAGCGGGGGGCCCGCCGTATCGTCGCGCTGTTTTTGCTGACCATCATCACGGCGGTGCTATGCCACAGTTTCCTCCATCTGCCACCCGTACTGGGCATGATGCTGGGGCTCGGTTATCTGCAGTTTTTCGGCTTCTATTTGCGCAAGTCGCTGCCACGATCCCTTGCCCGCAAGCGTGCGCTCTATGAACGCAATGGCGATGAGGTGCGGTTGCGCAGTCTGGGGTCTGTGGTGCCATTTGACGTGTTCAACAAGGTGGCCAAGGCGGAGTGGGATACCCTGCTCTTCTTCTACGGGGTGGTGATGTGTGTCGGTGGGCTGGGCTTTATGGGGTATCTGGAGCTGGTGTCACACTGGTTGTATGCCGGTGGGGATCCCACCATGGCCAATATCTTCATCGGGGGCTTGTCGGCCATCGTGGATAACATTCCCGTGATGTTTGCCGTGCTGTCGATGAACCCGGACATGGCGCTGGGACAGTGGTTGCTGGTGACCCTGACCGCCGGGGTGGGCGGCAGCCTGCTCTCCATCGGCTCTGCGGCCGGGGTGGCCCTGATGGGACAGGCCCACGGCATGTATACCTTCTTTGGCCACCTGAAGTGGCTGCCTGCTATCTTGCTTGGTTATCTGGTGAGCATAGGGGCACACCTCTGGCTCAACAGTGCCCAGTTCTGAACGTCTGGGCGCCACTATGAAAAGAGGCTTCCGTTGACGGAAGCCTCTTTCGTTTTCCTCACAGGGGGAGGGGGATCAATCGCCTCGCTTGCCGGTCAGCAGCCAGTAACTCAGGGTGGAGCCCAGGCCGCAGCAGGCGATGGCGATGGCCATGGGCAGCGGCGAGTGGGGCGGATTGAGGTTGACCAGAATGCCGACCAGGGCGCCGATACCAAATCGCAGGGTGCCCGCCAGTGCCGAGGCGGTGCCCGCAGATTGCGGGAAGTGGCCCATCAGGCCGGTCATGGCGTTGGCGCCCACCAGACTGATATGGCCGACAAACAGTACCACCGGAATGACGATGCCCCACAGGCCGCCGGTCTGGCTCCAGGCGTTGTAGACCAGCAGGGCGCCCGCACAGGGCAGCACCAGCAGGCCGTATTGCAGCATTCGCTCGGCGCCCACTCCTTTGACCAGTCGGCTGTTGACGAAGGTGACCACCATCATCAGCAGAATATTGAGGCCAAACAGCCAGCCGTAGTGCTCGGTCGGCACCTTGAAATACTCGATATAGACGTAAGGGGAGCCGCTTAAGAAAGCGAACATGCCGGAGCTGGAGAGGGAGCCGCACAGCACATAACCCATGGCGCCGCGATGGGAGAGCACCCCCCAGTAGTTCTTGAGGATCTGGCCCAGATTAAGGGGCTGACGGTGCTCCGGTTTCAGGGTCTCCTGAATTTTCCACTGCATCACCAGACAGATCAGCATGCTGATCCCCACCAGCAGCCAGAAGATCACCCGCCAGTCGGCGTGGGCACTGATATAGCCGCCCACCACCGGCGCCACCAGCGGTGCCAGCGTCATCACCAGAATGACGAACGACATGGCGCGGGAAAACGCATCCTTCTCGAACAGATCGCGCAGCAGGGCATTGACCACCACAGAGCCCGCCGCGCCGCCCGCCGCTTGCAACATCCGATAGGCCAATAGTTCGGGCAGGGAGTCCGCCATGGCGCAGCCCACCGAGGCGATGGCAAACATCACCAGCCCCGCCAGGATCACCGGCTTGCGGCCATAGCTGTCGGCCAGCGGGCCGTAGAAGAGCTGGCCGATGGCAAAGCCGCCCAAAAAGGCGCTGATGGTGAGCTGGGCGCCGTCGATGCTGGTGGCCAGATCCCGGGCGATGGCCGGAATAGCGGGCAGATACATATCCACCGCCAGCGGGGTCAGACCCGCCAGAGCACCGAGCAGGATAAACAGGAAACGGGGGGAGAGGGCGGCAGCCTGAGCTGTTGGCGATTGGGGCATAGGGTATCCGCTGGTGAACCTTGGTTGAAAAAGGGAGAAGGGCGAGTCTATCAGGTTTGCCCCCGCTCGGCATGACGTTCCTGCCCCCTCAAAAGGGGGAGGTGCCCGGTGGCTCAGCCACCTTGGGGAGCTCGCTTGCGGTCATGCGGGCGCACTGCGCGGATCACTCCCCCCAGCCAGAGCAGCCAGGCCAGCAACGAGATGGCGTAACCGAGCCGCTCCGGCCAGCGGGCGGTGAGGGTAAAGGTGAGGCTGTGTTGTCCGGCGGGCACCCAGACCTGCACCAGCCCGTTGCGGGTGCTGCTGACGCTCAGCGGCAGGCGCTGGTCGAGCCTTGCCTGCCAGCCCGGGTAATCAAACTGGTGCAGGACCAGCTTGGCGGGGGCCGGGGCATCCACCGTCAATTCGATATGACGAGGCTGCCAGCGCTGGATCTGCCAGTTCACCCCCTGATGGTCGCTGGTGATGGCGGGCTGGAATTCCTCTTTCCAGGCCAGCAGGGTGGGGGCAAACATGCCGCGTGGCACCTGCTTTGGCCGGTATTCGCGGGCGCTGCGCTTGCTGTCGAACTCCCCGTCGAGCTGACTCTTTACGGGAGCCTGGGTGAGCGGCGCCTCGCGTACATAGAGTCCCTGCGAGAGCAGGGTGAGGGCAAGCAGTAGCCACCAGACCCACTGCCACGGGCGATAGGTGGGGGTACCCAGCGCCACCACGGCGACGGTAGCGATGACCAGCAGCAGATTGAGGCGCCAGGGAAATTGCACCAGTTGCAACGGAGTGAGCAGGCGCCACAGGGGCTCGCTTGGTGGCAGCATCATCAGAAAGCTCAGGGTGCCAATGACCCCCCAGAGCAGCAACTCGGGATGGCGCGGCTCGCGGGCGGCAGCCCAAGCTACCAGCAGCAGAGCCAGGGTGAGCAGCGTCAGCCAGGCGAGATGGCCGCGAAAGCGCCAGTCATCACGGCTTTGGGGCAAACGATCGAGAAAGTTGCGCTGAAATTCGAACATGCCGGTGCGCATCTGCTCCATGGAGATCCCCGCCTGATCCAGCAGAGCGGGCAGCAGCAACAGGCTGGCCATCGCCAACCCCCAGAGCTGGCCCAGCAGGGTGCCAATGAGCGGGGAGGCGGTGACAGGGACACTGACAAGCGTTGTGCTCCCCTTGTAGCGCCAGACCAGCAGCAGGCTGCGCAGGGTGAGCAAGCCCAGAATGAGCAGGGTGCTTGGTAGATGGGAAAGCGTCAGCATGGAGACGGCCAGTGCGAGCAGCAGTAGCGCAAAAGGGGCGCCGCGGCAGAGGCGATCCTGCGCCAGCAGTGCCAGCGGTGCCCAGACGAAGGCCCAGCTCTCTGCCAGGGCAAAGCGGGCGTAGATATCGATGGCCAGATGATAGGGCAGCGCCATATAGAGCAAACTGGCCGCCAGCGCCCGTCCGTGGCTGGCAAAGGGGCGCAACCAGAGATAGGCAAACAGGCCGGAGAGCCAGAGTGCCACGCTGCTGCTCCAGAGCAGCGGCGTCATCGCCTCGTGGGCCAGTGGGGTGGGGCCGGCGAAAAGTGCGCTCACATAGTAGGGCAAGGGGGGATAGAAGAAAAAGACCGGGCTGCCAAAGGCGCCGTTCATCTCCATCAACCAGCGCGGATAGAGTTCACCTTGCCACAGTTGCACGGCAAAGAAGTGACCGGAGAGCAGGTGGTGAAACAGATCATGGCCTTGGCTACCGCCACGCAGCCAGAATGGCAGCAACAGGAGGGCACAGGCCCCGGTCAGCACCGACAAAACCCACAGCCACTCTCTGGTTACACGCATAAGGAGACTCGTCTGTTATGGATGCGCAGTGAGTGTACCCGAGTTGTTCCCCTCATTTTTAGTTGCCTTGGTGGATTTTTGTACTCTTTCTATGTTTCTTGTCATTTTTCCCATGGGTTGTCTGCCGCGAGGGAATGGCGAGCCAGAGTCCGGGCTCGGCGGCAAAGCGTGGGGCAAACCAGTGCTGGCGCACCGCAGTGGGCATTTCGCTTGCGGTGATGGGGCGGCGACTGAGGCGGCAGGCTCCCCGAGAGAGCGCCAGCGCTGCATCCCCCTTGTACCAGCCATCGGTCACTGGCAGTGCCGTGGTTTCCCGCAGCAATCTTACCCCCCACTGGGTCACCAGGGCCGGGCACGCTGTTTCTGCCAGTTTTGCCGCCTGCACCATGGCGGGCGGACGGGGCAGGGTGAAGGTCGCGCCGAGCAGCAGCAATCCGGCGACCGCGACCACCCACTCGCCACGACGTGGCAGCCAGCCTGCCAGCAGCACGATACCGAGCAGGGTGACGGGGGCCAGATGGCGGGGATTGTCAGGGTTCTGGCCAAACAGGGTCCAGAGCAGCAGGGCGAGCCAGTAGAGCGTCCAGAGCGGAGATAGGGCTGCCTTGTGATCTTTTGACCGTTGCCAAAGCGGCAGCATCAGCAGCGCCACCATCAACAGGGGCCAGAGCGGGGTCAGCTGATCGTTGAAAGTGCGCGCCCAGCTCAGCAGTCGATCGCCGTGGGCCGCCGCTGTGTTGCCCCACAGGGTAAAGTGGCCGTCGGTAAAGCGGCGCCCCTCGCTGAAATAGGTCCAGCCATCGGCCTGCCAGACAAACAGCAGGCAGATAAGCCCTACCAGCACGATGGGGAGCATAAACCTGACACGCGTTCCCTGCTGCGCCAGCCCGAGCCACAGGGGCTGCAGGGTCAGCATGAAGTAGGAGGGGCGCAGCGCCAGCATAAGGCCCAACAACAGGCCTGCCAGTGCGAATCTGCGCTGCTGCAAGGCCAGCAGCGTTCCGAGCCAGGCAGCCAGAGCCGGCCCGTCCGAGAGGCCGGAAAGAGCGAGCGTCGGGGTGAGCGGCAGGGCCAGCACCAGCAACCAAACCGGCGCCAGCAGGCTTGGCCGTTGCCACAGCTTCACCGCCAACAAGGCGGCGAGCGGCGCCAGCAAACTGCTACCGAGCAGACTTGCCCACTGCACCGCGCGGGCTGGCTCGTCCACCGCCAGATTGATCAACCGCGCAAGCCAGATAAAGGCGGGGTAGCCGGGAAAGTGGGGGGAGAACTCCAGCACGCTAAAGCGCGTCACCCCGTGGGCGAAATTGAGGGCATCGTCGGAATCGAGCGCCACCGGGAAGGCCAGCAGCCAGCCGATCCAGGCCAGTTGCAGCAGGGCAAGCAGCCAAATAGTGATTGAGCAGGAGGAAGCCCAACGCCGATACGTTGCCTTACCCCTCATCCCCAGCCCTTCTCCCGCAAGGGGAGAAGGGGGCAAACCGGCGTTCGGGTGCATTTATCGGCAGGCCGTGCGTAGGGTGGGTAGAGCGCAGCGAAACCCACCGTTTGTCACAGCGAGGTGGCGCAATGATTGGCAGGTTGCCATCAAAGCGGCGCCAGCACGGCCATCAGCGCTTTTTCTGCATCGCTAAAGGCGGCGGCATCGGCGGGCTTGGCGCCCACTCCGAATACCCCCGGGTTGCCGATGGCATCCAGCACCTTGGCCAGCGCTAGCTCGGCGGCCTTGCGATCCCCTTCATTGAGTGATGGGAGGATCAAGTCGAGGAAGCGCTTGCTCTTGACCACCAGCACCTTGGCGGTCTGGTAGTCGCCAAGATTCTGGCTGGCCCCTTCGAGCCGGCGCTCGATCTCCGCCTTGTAGGCCCGGTTGAGCAGGGCGGCGGTGGCGGCGGCATCTTTGGCCTTGATGGCGGCTGCCAGCGGCCCTTGCAGCTCCACCTTGTGGTGCTGTTCCAGATAGGTCAGCTCGTCGGCAATCTCGCTCAAGGTGGTGCTGGCATCCTTGCCGTCAGTGGCGGCGCCCAGCAGCGCTTCGCGGGCGTCGATCAGTGGCTCCTTGCCGGCGGCGGCGTAGGAGTAAGCCTGCGCCTGCCCGCTCAGGGTCAGCAGCAGGGTGAGGGCGAGTAAACCCGGGCGGATGGTCATCCTTTTCTCCTTACTTAATGCCAATGGCGCGGCCATCAGGCCACGCTCTGGGTTTCGATCACGGTATTTTCGTTGCGATGGTTAAAGGTGTTGTGGCGTCTGTCTACCTGTTCGACACCGACAAGCCTCACGCCACGCTCTGGGTTTCGATCACGGTGTTTTCATTGCGATGGTTAAAGATGGCGTGGCGTCGGTCCACCCCGTCGATAACCATGTCGGCAGCCATCATCCCCATCTCCATGGCGGTGTCGGTGAAGATGTAGCGGAATGTCCCCTGACGGCCGGTCATGATGAGGTTACTGATCGGCATCAGCGCCTTGATGGCTTCGTTGCGGCGCGCCTGATAGCCCAAATCCATCAGCGGATAGGCGTATTCGCTACGCGCTTCAAAAGTTTCATCGCCAAGCTTGGCGGTATCGACGCCGAGGCTCGCCAGATCGGCGGTAACCCGACCGCGCAGATCAGAGAGCGGCGCCTGCCAGGTAGCATCCCCGGGATTGCAGGGGATCTCCAGCATCACCGAGGTCTGGCCTTGGGGCGCCATAAAGGGGCTGCGGCGGCGCGGCTCCTGCAGACGGGTGGCCAGAATATGGGGGTCTGAGAGGTACTGCCAGGTGTTGTCCGACAGGTTCTCCTGCTTGAGGGGCATATTGACGAAGCGAAGCGACCGGTATTGGAGATCGCACGGCAAGCCCAGATGCTGGCAGGTGAGCGGCAGCGGCAGGGTAGAGATCACCTGATCAAAGCGCTCGCTCTGCTCAACGTCATCTTGTTTCCAATACACCCGTTCGATGCGGCCATCGGCCTGCTCAAGGCGGGTGATGGTGGCGCCAGCTTTCAGCTCAACGCCCTCTGCTACCAGCCGCTCCCCCAGGGTGGTGAAGATCTGGCCGAAGCCATATTTGGGGTAGCGGTATTTGCGGGCATAGGTGCGCACCGAGATACTGCCGTTGCGTCTTGGCAGCAGGCGGCGCGCCACGTCTTTGAGATCGATGAGGCTGATGCGCTGACCGGCCCAGTCGGCGGAGAGTTTGTCCGGATTGATGCCCCAGAGCTTGCCGGTGTAGCCCTCGAAGAACTGACGGTAGAGGGTGCGGCCAAAGTGACTCTGGATCCACTCGGCAAAGCTCGCCTTGGCAAAATCGGTGGGCTTCTTGGCAAAAGGCAACAGCAGCAAGTCTTTCACCGCACCTGCCATCAGGGCAAGCGGCGCCGTCTTGAGCAGGTTGGGCAGGTTCAATGGGTAGTCATAGGTGCGCCCGCCAAAGCGGATGACGCTCTTGCGCTCGGCGTGGAGCAGATCGTCCCCCATCAGCTCGTCGATAAAGGCGAGCAGCTCGGGGTTTTTGGTGATAAAGCGGTGGCCGCCGTAGTCGAAGCGATACTCCCCATCGCGCCCCTTGAAGGTCTGGGTAGCGCACATGCCGCCGACCACCGGCTCCTGCTCGAACAGGGTGACGGCAAAACCGGCGCGGCGCAGGCGCCAGGCCGCCATCAAACCGGCGGGGCCTGCGCCCAGCACTGCAATGCTTTTCTTGTTGTTATCGCTCATGACCTATTCCGAAACTGCTTGATAGATAAGGGAACCGCGCCAAGGCGCGGCTCCCGAATGGTGTTGTTACCCCGTGGCCTTGTTGCCACAGGGGGGCGGGCTCAGCCCTTGCTGGATGCGGTGCTCACCTGCGGGCGATAGCTGCGCTGCCAGAGGGTAACGAAGATCGCCAGATAGAGGGCCCAGGTCAGCAGCTGCAAGCCAGCGGGTGAGGCATTGTAGCCAAACAGGGCGCGCAGGAAGGTACCAAATACCCCCTGATCGTCGAGAATGTGGCTGATATCGAACACCGGTGTGGTCCAGAAGGTGATGATCTCTGCCGCCTGCAACATGTTGACGGCAGACGAGAGCAGACCTGCGGCGATGATGATGATAAGCAGGCCCGTCCAGCGGAAGAAGGGGGCCAGCGCCACCTTGCGGGTGGAGCGCAGCAGCCCCCACACCAGCGCGATGGAGACCAGCAGCCCCGCCAGCGCGCCCATCAGGCCGGATTGCAGATCGACCCCTTGCCCAGAGTAGAGCAGGGCCGAGAAGAAGAGCACGGTTTCAAAGCCTTCGCGCATCACCGCCAGAAAGGCGAGCAGCACCAGACCAAACAGGTTGCCGCCATCGATGGCCGCATCGATGCGCGCCGTCATGGCCCCCACCTGGGATTTGGCCTGCTTTTGCATCCAGATCGCCATATAGGTGAGCACCAGGGTGGCGAAGATGAGGATCCCCGCCATCAAGAGGTGGTTGTAGCGCTCGCTCTCGAACTGGCTCACCACCACCTGGAACAGGAAGGCGACGATAAGGGAAGCGATAAGGCCGAGCCCCACCCCCAGATAGATGAACTTGTTGTAGCGACTCGCCCCCAGCTTGGCGAGGTAGGAGAGGCAGATGCCGACCAGCAGGAAGGCTTCCAGCCCCTCGCGCAGGGTAATCAGAAAACTTGCAAACATCAGGATTGAGGCTCCGTAGCGGGCGTGACGGGAAGAGGCTGCAAGGTAAGTTGCAACCGATTTAGCTGCACTATGGGTGGCTCCGGCAAGCTGGGCTCGGCGGCACGCACCGCATCATTGACCCACTTGGGGTAGGTGCGGAAATTGAGTTTGATATCGGCCTTGAAGGGCCCTTGGGCATCTGCGGGCAGCTGCCAGGCTTCATCCCGCCAGCCATCGGCCGGAATGCGGGTATCTTCCAAGAGCTTGGCGTAACGCCAGAACTTGAGCCCCACCGGCTTGCCCTCGGCATCGCCGAATACTTTTCTGAACAGCCGCGCATCTTCTGGGACAGCGCCATCCACCGGCTGGCCGCTGGCAAGCACCACCTTGCCGGTGGCGTCGGTGACGGTCAGCTCCAGCCAGAGTTCACGAAAATCAGCTACGCCAGTGGGCAGGGCATGGCCCGCGCCGGTATTGGCGACCCGCACCACCAGTTGCTGACTATCGGCCGCCTGTTCGATACGGGCGGAGAGGGTAGCGCTGGAGCGCAAGAGCGCCAGACTCTCCTGCTCAAGGTCGGGATTTCGCAGCCCCACCAGCTGGTGCTGGGCACCGGTAAAGTTGTGGCGATAGAGCCGCGCCTTCATGGTGCCGTTTTCGGTGGACTGGCCCGCCACCGGCGCACCGCCATTGCCCGGCTCCGGGTTCATATGGCAGTCGATGCAGGTGCGCCGCTTGGCAGGATCCTCCGCGTTCGCGAAGCTGGATTTTTCCCACTCGTCCCAGGTGTTGACGATATTGGCGCCGGTGCCCGGGGCAAACTCGTTGTGGCACGACTTGCACAGGGCCGCATCGCGGTAGAAATCCTTCTGATAGGAGGCTTTGTGGGCCGCCGGACGGGCGTTGATCTGCCGCTCGGCCAGCCAGTGCTGGAGGCTGCCGCCCGGGGCATCCTCGAACACATAGCTCTCGCGGTCTTTCAAATTCACGGTAAAGGCGCTGTTGCCGCCCGCATCTTCTACCTTGGTGATGCGATGGCAGAGCACGCAGCCGGTCCCTTCCTCAACCACAGGTTCGCCCGCCTTGTGGGCGGCAATGAGTGAGGCGCCGCCCTGCTCGAACAGGTGGGAGCCCTTGGGCAGATCCATCTGGCCTGTCATCACCTGCTGAGGCATATGGCAGCCCTGACACCACTGGCCGAACGCTTCCCCTTCGGTTTCGCGGGCCAGCGCCTGCACCACCTTGTAGTAGGGGTGGGAGTTGCCCATCAGTCGGTGGTTGCTCTCGCTCCAATCTTTGAAGGCCTGTTGGTGGCAGTTCTGGCAGGAGGCGGAGTTGAGCCACTCCTTGGGATGAGTGGTCGGTGCCTTGGCGGGATCAGTGCGCGGGGCATCGAGTCGCAGCCAGTTGGCGAGATAGGGGAGGTTGCCATCGGCGGTGACGAAGGCGTGCAGATCTTCCATCATCGCTTTCACTTCCGGCTGGGGCTTCGCGGGGTCAACTGCCTCGGCCCCATCGCGGGTGTCATGGCCCATGCCGCCCTGGGTCTGCTGGGTCATGCGCAGGTATTCGCCGACAAAATCCCCCGCCACCATGTTGGTGAGGTTGGCGTGGCCGTTGATGGCGTTGTCGCCGCTCTTCTGGCGATGGGCCGCCATCAGATAGCGATTGGTGAAGTTGAACCCGTCCAGATGGCAGGAGTTGCAGCTCATCCAGTTGTCCCCCGCCATGGGGAAGCGTGAGTTGGCGCCGTTGTTGCCAAGCGTGTTACCAAGATGGAACAGCCGCTCGCCGCGCTGAAGCGGCTCGGGGCGCGGATCCGTCTCTACCAACTTGGCGAAGTGGGGCACATCGACGGTGACTCGGGCAAACGGGCCGCTACCGCCGCTATTGAGGCGGGTAAGATCCTGCCCCATGGCGTTGTGCACCAGAATATGGTCGCCATCGATCAGCAGATCCCGCGGATTCTGGCCCGGCAGGTGACGCAAGAGCTGGGTCGCCTTGGCGCCCCCCTGAAACTTCTTGCGGCGGTGACGGTTGTTGTTGGACTTGCCGCTGCGGGAGAGATCAAACACCAGCAGATCTTCCGAGCCCGCCAGGGTCAGATAGACCCGCTTGCCGTCGGCGGCGAAGCGCGCAGCAAAGGGGTTGGAGACGATCTGGCTGCGGTTGCCGACGCTTGGCAGGTTGATCTGCAAAAAGAGCTGTTTTCTTTCATCTACCCGCTCTTTCTCCTCATCGAGATCGATGATGGAGACGGCCGGAAAGACGGTGCTCTGAAACTGGAAGGGGTGGCTGAAGCTCCACAGCACATGGGGCAGCCAGGCCTCGCTGCCATCGGGGGAGAGGGCGATGCCGTCGAGCAGGCGCGGCAACCCCTGCGAGTCGCTCGGCGTGTCGCTACGGGTCTCGGCCAGGGTGATGAGCTTGGGCTTGGGAAGCGAAGCTCCCTTGGCGCCATGGCCAAGTTTGGCGAGATCATAGATGGCGAGCTGGCCGGTCATGGCGTGGGTGAGCAGCAGGCGATCGTTGTCGGTCAAGGCCAGTCCACGGGGAGTCTCGGCGGTTTCTGCATCCAGCTGTAGGTTGCCGGCGGTGTCGAAAGCCTGCAGGCGAGCGGATTCGAACAGCGTGACCCAGAACCACTGCCGCTTGGCATCGAAGATGACCCCGTAGGGGCGATGGCCGGTGGGGATCGCCTTTGCCAGATCGAGATCATCATCCAGCAGCAGCAGGCGATCACCGCTGTAATCGGTGACCAGCAGGGTGCCGTCATCGGCGCGGGCAAGCTGGCGCAGATCGCCCCCCAGCTGCACCTCTTTGAGCCGCTTGCCGCTATCGCGCTCAAGCAGGGTGACGGAACCTGCGCTCAGGTTGGCGGTAACGAGGCGCGGGGCGCTTCCCTCTTCATAAGCCAGCATCCCGGCACCCATCTGCTGGGCAGTGGCAAAGGGGCTGGTCAGCAGCAGAAGGAGGGCCAGCAGGGGTGACAAATATGCAGAAAACGATGACTTCAACATGGGATCAGGAGCGCCATTTCAAGATGGTCCAGCGCCAGGCGTGGCGCAGCACCAGAGGAGTTAACGCCAACGCGCTCAGCCAGTGGGCCCAGCTGGCGAGGTTGCCCATGGCATCGCCCGGAGTGCCGTGCAGCACCAGCAGCAGGCCGCTGGCCAGACAGATCAGCAGCAGGGCTTCGATAATCCGCCCCGTAGTGCGTAAAAAGGGTTTGTTGCTGCGGTTCAACAAGCTGCGATGGGAGAGCCAGAAGGCGCCAAATAGCAGCGGAAACAGGGTGAGCGAGAGCATCACATGGAAAAACAGATTCCAGCGTGCCAGCGACCAGAGCGGGGTCAGCGGTTCCCACAGCAGCAGGCCGGAGAAGAACATCAGGTAGAGGGTGCCCTCGGCGGCCTGATGGTGGTAGGCCAGCCACTGCCAGAATTGTCGGGGTGAGAGAGAAAGGCTTGTCATAAAGGCTCCAGCACCCGGGCGGGGCAGCCCGGGGGGAGCAAGTTTATAACGCAGGAAGAGTAATGAAAAGTGTTATCAATTGTATTGCTGGTGAATCAAGGCTGAACAAGCACAGTGATCAGGCTCGACTATTTATGCTCCGCCATCCGCTCGGTCACCGCATAGATGAGCGCGGCCAGCGAGAAGGCGAGAAACACCACCACGGACCACTTCATATCCACTTCATTGATGATGCCATCTTCGAGAAATGCCTTGAGCACCTCCACTCCGGCAATAGTCACCAGCGAGTTGATGACGATGAGCTTGAGGGAGGCAAAGTTGATCTTGCTGAGCCAGTTGCTGCTAAGGGAGGCGCGCTGCTCTTCCGTCTGGATAAATTGCACATAGCCACAGATAGCAACCAGGATCAGCATCTGGGCCACCAGTATAAAGTCCACCAGGGTCAGCACGCCGGTAATGAGGTCCAGATAGGGGATCTCGAAAATGTTTACAGAAAGCTGATAGAGCTGCATGGCAAATTTTACCATCAGCAATACCACGCAGATGAGAATGCCAATGTAGAAGGGGAACATCATCAATCTGCTGCCATTGAGCATGAAGTTGAATCGACGCATGAGAACTCCGATGTTGGGAACAGGGGTAAATAGAGTGAGTATGGCGCGAGCAGCCCGCAGCGTTGCAAGGCCGTGGGGACTGATTATGCCGGGTCGCCCCCTGCTTGCGCCTATAAAAAAATAAAAAGCCATCATAAAAAATAAAACCGCATCCCGCTGTCTTATTTGTGATTTTTCCCTGCCGTAACATGCCGCTTCTCAATTCAGGGGGGCAACTGCCTCCCTCCTATTTATCAGGCTCGGCCCACCGAGAATGGCCGCTTGCCAGGAGTGTTGCGATGCGTATTGGTCTGCTGTTGAGTATGGGGATGCTGGTTGCAAGCGGGGTTCAGGCTGAAGCTCTGGGAGCCATTCCTGAGGAATCTGGCTTTTCCGGCAGCGTGCTGGCGGGAGTCAGCGTTGGCGAGACCAAGTCCAATTTTGCCACGGGGAGTGCAGGTAGCGAGCGTATTGACGCTTTGGGCGCAGCAGCGCCACCTTGATCCGGTGATCAACGGGGATCTTCGCTACACCTTTGCCTCCACCGGTAGCCAGCTGTTTTTGGGCAATCTCATTCAGGATGCCATTCGCGGCGACGGTACCCAGCAGTTCGGGCTGCGCCAGCAGCTGGGGGACAAGGGGATCGTGGCCGGTTCGCTGGTGTTCAATGCCACCCCGGTCAAGGTCTGGCGCGATCCCTTTGCTGTGGGTGTGGAACGCGAGCAGAGTGATGTGCGATCCCACGGCGCCCGTCTGGCGTGGGACAACATCTGGGGCAGTGCGCTCAGTGGCAGCATCACCAGCCGCGACGTCAAGGTGGATGGGGAGTCCAGCGGCGAGCAATATGGCCGCGCTGTGATGGGGATGCTGGATCGCAATGGCCGGGCCAACTCCGCCGAGCTCTCCTACCAGTTCCGGCTGGCAGACGATCAGTTCCTCGAGCCAGCATTGCGCTATGAGAAGGCTGATCTGGCGGGCAGTGCCGAGTCTTATGTGAGCAAGGGGTTGCAGCTCACTTACGCCAAAACCTCGCCCCGCTGGTCATTTGTCAGCAACCTCTATCTGGGCAAGCGGGACTATGACGAGGCCAACCCGCTGTTTGGCCAGTTTGCCGACAGTCGCGACATGGCCATCGATGCCACTCTCTTCTGGCACCAGCTGTTTGGCATTGCGCCGCTCTCTGCACTCTTCAGCGCCAGCTACGCCAATGCAGACTCCGGGATCGACTTTTACGACATTCGCGCCACCAGCATCACCACAGGTCTGCTCTACCGTTTCTGATCCCGGCATCCGGCAGCGAGACGAGGTGTACACACAGGGGCTGGTCAATCCAGCTCTTTGTTTATGGGATGGCGCGCAATTGGCATGTCACGCTGTGTGCAGGTTGGTCATCGTATGCAAGCAAGAGACGTTATGACAAAGAGAGTTTGAGAGCAGAGCGAGGCAGGGACGTAAGCGAACAGCAGATACGAAAAAGCCCAGCCAAAAGGCTGGGCTTTAGAATTTGGCTCCCTCGACAGGACTTGAACCTGTGACATACGGATTAACAGTCCGCCGTTCTACCGACTGAACTACGAGGGAAAAGTGGCTCCTCCTACTGGACTTGAACCAGTGACATACGGATTAACAGTCCGCCGTTCTACCGACTGAACTAAGGAGGAATTGCCTGTCTCGTTAAGACGGGGCGAATATTAATGACCAGGGCGGCGGGTGTCAACCCGCGAATTTCCCGAAAACCGGATTTTCGGATTGTTTGCCCAAAAGTTGCGCTTTGAGGTTTATTTTCAGCACAATCAGTCCCTTGCCATCGCTCCCCCCAACTGGCGCAGGGGGCATTGGTTCGGTTCGCATCAACCTGATGATGACAGCATGATGTCGCGAACGTGCTGGCAACCAGATGAGGCTCAAATGGTAATCTTTGTGGCAAAAAGGGGGAGAGCAGGAGCCAAGATCGGCGATTTGGCGGCAAATAGGCCAAATAATGGGTGAGCGCGCGTTTCATTGATCCTGCCCATCGAAAAAATGGCCCGTCTGGAGTAAGGTTACGCAGGATACCATCGCCGCGTCGACAGCCCTGCCGGCCCTTGATGATGATCGGGCGCCGGATCTCTCCGGCCTTTATCTCCCTCTTCTGGTATTACGATATACATGCACAAGCAAGCCTCTTTAAATAGCGTGAAGCTCGCCATAGCCTTACGCCAGTCCTGTATTGATGAACCCTACAGCATGGCCCGCTTCGGCCGTGATCTTATCGCCGGTGTGACGGTGGGCATCATCGCCATCCCGCTCGCCATGGCGCTGGCCATCGCCAGCGGTGTACCGCCGCAACACGGTCTCTATACCGCCATCATCGCCGGTATCGTGATCGCCGTGACCGGTGGCTCCCGTTACTCCATCTCCGGCCCAACCGCTGCCTTTGTGGTGATCCTCTATCCGGTCGCCCAGCAGTTCGGGGTCGGGGGTCTGTTGATGGCGACGCTCATCTCCGGCCTTTTTCTGGTGGCGATGGGGATGGCCCGTCTTGGCCGCCTTATCGAGTACATTCCCCCATCAGTGACGCTGGGCTTTACCGGTGGTATCGCCATCGTGATCGCCACCTTGCAGATCAAGGACTTCTTTGGACTGAGCGTGCCCGAGATGCCGGAAACCTATCTGGGCAAGGTCGAAGCGCTGGCCGCCGCCCTGCCCAGCTGGCAGTGGGGCGATACCCTGGTGGGGGTCGCAACGCTGGCCGTGCTGCTGCTCTGGCCGCGCCTGCGTCTGCCGGTGCCTGGCCACCTGCCCGCAGTGCTGGTCGGGGTGGGTCTGGGTTTTGGTCTCCATTACTTTGGGGTGGATGTGGCCACCATTGGCAGCAAGTTCAGCTATACCCTGGCTGATGGCTCCCAGGGGATGGGGATCCCGCCCATCGCGCCGACCCTGGTGATGCCCTGGGCCTTGCCCGGACCGGATGGCTTGCCGGTTGAATGGAACCTGGCGGCTGTTGAGCGGCTGCTGCCTGCCGCCTTCTCCATGGCGATGCTGGGGGCGATCGAGTCGCTGCTCTGCGCTGTGGTGCTGGATGGCATGACCGGTCGCAAACACAGCTCCAACGCCGAACTGGTGGGGCAGGGGCTTGGCAACATCTTCGCCCCCTTCTTTGGCGGTATTACCGCTACCGCCGCCATCGCCCGCTCTGCCGCCAACGTGCGTGCCGGCGCTACGTCCCCCGTCTCGGGGATCGTTCATGCGCTGGTGGTGCTGGCCGCCATTCTGGTGTTGGCCCCCTGGCTCTCCTGGTTGCCGCTCTCGGCCATGGCTGCCTTGCTGCTCATCGTGGCCTGGAACATGAGTGAAGCGCACAAGGTGGTGGAGCTGATCCGACGCGCGCCCAAATCCGATGTGCTGGTGCTGCTGGTCTGCCTGTCGCTCACCGTTATCTTCGACATGGTCATCGCCATCACCTTCGGGGTGATCCTGGCGTCCCTGCTCTTTATGCGCGAAATCGCCAAGATGACCAAACTGCACGATTTGGCCGAGCACAAGCGCTATGCCCACGAGGTGCCGGACAACGGCCTGCTCTACAAGATCAACGGCCCGCTTTTCTTCGCCGCAGCCGAACGGGTCTTTGCCGAGCTGGAAGCGCAAGTGAAAGGGCACCAGATGCTGGTGTTGCAGATGGAGGCGGTTTCCATCCTCGATGCGGGCGGCCTGTCTGCCTTCCTCCACTTTGGCAAGCAGATGGCTAAAGCCGGTGTCGAGTTGCGGGTGGCCGAGTTGCAGTTCCAACCGCTCAAGACCCTGGCCCGTGCCAAGGTGCGGCCGCAGCCCGGCAAGCTGGAATTTTACGGCTCGCTGGAAGAGGCGCTCAAAGGTGAACATTTGCACGAAGCGGCAGTAAATTGATTGAAAGGGATACGAAACGGCATATTTTTGGTCACTTGGTTCGGATATTGAGCAAACGAACGCAAAAAGTAAAAAATTGCATTGACCAAAAGCCATCGTATCCCTTACATTACGCCCCGTCGCCGCGGCATGGCCCGCCAGCGAATGTGCAGCTCAAGCACACAAAGCAGTGAGCAAAAATTTGGTGAGGTGTCCGAGTGGCTGAAGGAGCACGCCTGGAAAGTGTGTATACGGCAACGTATCGAGGGTTCGAATCCCTCCCTCACCGCCAAATTGCAAAAACCGACCTGATGGTCGGTTTTTTGTTTTTAAGCGCCATCCTGATGTGGGTACCTGCAGGGTGGAGCGATAAACCTCGCTTGGTTTGTCCGAAGTTGCGGCTCGTCTTAAAGGGTGGCAATGCAGAATGATCTGTGGCCTGTCGCTGCGGATATGACATTAACCGCCACAGCGTACTGCCAGATTGAAAGCCCTGATGTTTCCATCAGGGCTTTTCGTTATCCGCGTTTTTCGCGGGCGCGGTAGGCAAGCCGATGGCGATGGGCGGCGGGCTCGGGTATAGTCCTGCGCCAATGGCGTTATCCTGTTTTGCTGACCCGTCGTGGCCCTGGTGGTGGCGAGGGGCAGGCCTGTGTAAGGAGTGTTATGAAGTTCAGTCCCCTGCTCGATGAGATGATGAAAGCCCTGCAGGTATTGCCGGGGGTGGGGCCCAAGTCTGCTCAGCGGATGGCCTTTACCCTGCTCGAGCGCGAGCGCAGCGGCGGTTTGCGGTTGGCCCAGTTGCTCTCTCGCGCCCTGACCGAGATTGGTCATTGCAGCCACTGCCGCACCTTTACCGAGAACGATCGCTGCGATATCTGCGCCAATCCCAAGCGCGAAGAGAACGGTCTGCTCTGCGTGGTGGAGAGCCCGGCCGATGTGGCCGCCATCGAGCAGACCGGCCAGTTCTCCGGCCGTTACTTCGTGCTGATGGGTCACCTGTCGCCACTGGACGGTATCGGCCCCGAGGAGCTGGGGCTCGATATTCTCGAGCGCCGCCTGAAGGAAGAGCACATCAGTGAACTGATCCTCGCTACCAATCCCACCATCGAGGGGGATGCCACCGCCTGGTATATCGCCGACATGGCCCGTGCTGCCGGGGTAGAGGTGAGCCGCATCGCCCACGGCGTGCCGGTGGGGGGCGAGTTGGAGCTGGTGGATGGCACTACGCTCTCCCACTCCCTGATGGGGCGCCAGCGCTTGAAATAGCAAGGCGAAAGCCAGTTTCCCCGCATTAATAGCGGTCGCGCTGGGTAAGAAATAGCCATTTGAGCGGATTTAAAGGGGCGAGTGAGCGGGATTGCACACTCGCCCCTTGATATTTGATTGGCCGTCCCCATCTAGGTTGGGCATATGTTCAACCCGATGTTTCTGAGGATTGGTCCATGACCCAAAGTGTTCATGCCGAAACCCACGGCTTTCAGACTGAAGTCAAACAACTGCTGAGCCTGATGGCTCACAGCCTCTACTCCAACAAAGAAGTATTCCTGCGCGAGCTGATCTCCAACGCATCCGATGCGGCGGACAAGCTGCGCTTCAAGGCGCTTTCCGATGCCTCTTTGTTCGAAAACGACGGCCAGTTGCGTGTGCGTCTGGTGGTGGACAAAGAGAAGCGTACCCTGACCATCTCCGATAACGGGATCGGTATGACCCGTGATCAGGTGATTGAGCACCTAGGTACCATCGCCAAGTCCGGCACCGCAGAATTCTTCAAAAACCTCTCCGGCGATCAGGGTAAGGATTCTCAGCTGATCGGCCAGTTCGGTGTGGGTTTCTACTCCGCCTTCATCGTGGCCGACAAGGTGACCGTGGTCTCCCGCGCCGCCGGTACTGCTCCGGAGCAGGGCGTACAGTGGGAATCGGAAGGGGAAGGCTCCTTCACCGTGGCTGACGTGACCAAAGAGGGTCGCGGTACCGACGTTATCCTGCACCTGCGTGCCGAAGAGGACGAGTTCCTCGACGACTGGCGTCTGCGCTCCGTGGTGAGCAAATATTCCGACCACATCAGCGTGCCGGTCGAGATGTACAAAGAGGGTACGCCGGATCGCGAAGAGGATGGTGAAACCATCGTCGGCACCCCGGGCGAGTGGGAGCAGGTCAACCGCGCGACTGCACTGTGGACCCGCAACCCGAAAGATATCAAGGACGAGGAGTATCAGGAGTTCTACAAGCACGTCGCCCACGACTTTGAAGATCCGCTGCTCTGGGGTCACAACCGGGTGGAAGGGGCGCAGGAGTACACCAGCCTGCTCTACGTGCCGGCCCGCGCACCGTTCGACCTCTACAACCGCGAGCAGAAGCACGGTCTGAAGCTCTACGTACAGCGCGTCTTTATCATGGACGACGCCGAGCAGTTTATGCCGACCTACCTGCGCTTCGTCAAAGGGGTGCTGGACTCCAACGATCTGCCGCTCAACGTTAGCCGTGAAATCCTGCAGGACAACAAGGTGACCGCCTCCCTGCGCAAGGCTTGCTCCAAGCGGGTTCTGACCATGCTCTCCAAGCTGGCGAAAGACGATGCCGAGAAGTACGCCAAGTTCTGGAGCGAGTTCGGTAACGTGCTCAAAGAGGGCCCGGCCGAGGATTACGCTAACCGCGAAGAGATCGCCAAGCTCTTGCGCTTTGCCAGCACCGCTGGTGAAGGCGAGGCCCAGACCGTCTCTCTCGAGGATTACGTTGGCCGCATGAAGGAAGGTCAGCAGAAGATTTACTACATCACCGCCGACTCTTATGCCGCTGCCAAGAACAGCCCGCACCTCGAGATCTTCCGCAAGAAGGGTGTCGAAGTGCTGCTGATGTGGGAGCGGGTGGATGAGTGGCTGATGAGCCACCTGACCGAGTTCGACGGCAAGCAGCTCATCTCCGTCACCCGTGGCGAACTGGATCTCGGCGATCTGGAAGATGAAGCATCCAAGCAGGCGCAGGAAGAGGCCGAAAAAGCCAACGCCGGTCTGGTTGAGCGGGTCAAGAAGAGCCTCGGTGAAGCAGTGAAAGAGGTGCGTGTCACCCATCGTCTGACCGACTCCCCCTCTTGCATCGTCACCGACGCCTACGGCATGAGCACCCAGATGATCAAGCTGATGCGTGCGGCCGGCCAGCCGGTACCGGAGCAGAAGTACATTCTGGAGCTCAACCCTGATCACGCGCTGGTGAAGAAACTCGACACCATTGAAGACGAGGCACTGTTCGGAGAGTGGGTCACCCTGCTGCACGAACAGGCCCAGCTGGCCGAGCAGGGCGGGCTGAACGATCCGGCGAGCTTCGTCTCCCGCATCAACCGTCTGCTGTTGCAAGCCTAAGCCGCAACGCCGATAACAAAAAGCCCACTGCATGCAGTGGGCTTTTTTGATCCCGC
>NZ_LYSQ01000012.1:0-144780 GCF_001728955.1 Aeromonas sp. DNP9
TTGGGCAGATCCCCAGGCATTACTCACCCGTCCGCCGCTCGCCGGCAAAAGTAGCAAGCTACTTTCCCGCTGCCGCTCGACTTGCATGTGTTAGGCCTGCCGCCAGCGTTCAATCTGAGCCATGATCAAACTCTTCAATTTAAGTTTGGTTGCCACTCTTTGTTACCAAGGAGTTGGCGGCTCAATGAATTGCTGAATTAACTGCTGCAACTAAAAGTTGCTTTGGTCACTTCATCAGACATTGAAAATCAAAAATTGTTTTTGATGCTCGATGCTGTGAGTGCCCACACAGATTGCTTGATTCAAATTGTTAAAGAGCGTCACGCTTATCGCGTTGAGGAGGCGCATATTACGCTTCTCACTTCGAAAGTCAAGCGATTGTTTTCGCTTTTCTTTGCGGCGCCGGATTCGCTAGGAAGCGGGCTCATCAGGTTGGCGTGTTCCGCCGTGCTGGTAGGGGCGCATTATAGGGAGCCGCGCCGCGATGACAATAGTTTTTTTGAAGAAAATCACGAAAATTTCAAATTATTCAATTAGAAACAGCTTATTCAGTGTATATATACAAGGTTATCCACAATCCAGCTGTTTCACTCCCCTTTTAGCGTCATTTATATCGCCGCCAGAGCCTTTGGGAGTGCCATACTGGAGCCGATAACCTCTTCCGAGTGGACCATGGTAGCGCCAATCAGGAAAGCTGGTTACCATGGAGGTGAATACAGTGTTGCACCTTTTTTGCTTTCATTTACAAAAGGTCTTTTAAGATGAATTTATCCAAGTTTCCCGTCTATATGCAGGCCGCAATCCTTGCTCTGGTATTGGCAGTGGTTGGCTACCTGGTTGCCCAGGCCCTGCAATTCTCTTTGAAAGCGGAAGTCATTTTTGCAGCAGGTCTGGCGATTG
The DNA here is from genome assembly GCF_001728955.1 of Aeromonas sp. DNP9. Lineage (NCBI taxonomy): Bacteria > Pseudomonadati > Pseudomonadota > Gammaproteobacteria > Aeromonadales > Aeromonadaceae > Aeromonas > Aeromonas sp. DNP9. The sequence goes on from NZ_LYSQ01000012.1 coordinate 901, forward strand.
GCGGTTTTGTGGTACCGCTGCTCCTGAAAAGAACCCCGGCTAATGCAGCCGAAGCGATCGCCAATCAGGAGACTTGCACCTTATATGTAGGCAACCTGCCATATCGCGCCAATGAGATCGCAGTGCGCGAATTGTTTGCCGAACAGGGCCAGGTAATTTCCGTGCGGTTGATGAAGGACAAGGCAACCGGCAAGCGCAGAGGTTTCGGTTTCGTGGAGATGCCCGCCGCCGATGCCGCCAAGGCGATTGCCGCGTTGAATGATAAAGAGTACCAGCAGCGCACCCTCAAGGTGCGTGAAGCGAATGACAAACGTGATAAAGAGGAAAGAGAAGGTAGCGAAACTGACGCCTAACCGCTCGTCAGTACTTCACCTCTTCCAGTGATGACAGCCCCCATGCTTGCAAGGGGGCTGTCGGTTTTTGAGCCTCCCCATCCAGCCGGGTACAGTAAGCCCTGGCAATTACCTCTTCTATATGTACAGGCTGCACGGTGGCATGCCCGCCATTACTCAGCAACCAGGCCACCCGTTTGGCAACTGCACTGCCTGAGTCGATCAGCTGACATTGCGGCATCAGCTGCCCAATCTCTTCATTGAGTAGCGGGAAGTGGGTACAACCGAGCACCAGCGTATCCGGCTGCTCTTCCCCCTCCAGCCAGTCAGCCAGCACTTCACGCAGCAGCGCCATATTGACCGGTAGGCCCGCCAGCTTGTGCTCTGCTTCTATTACCAGCTCGGTGGTGCCCTTGAGCAACACCCGCTTGCCGGGAGCAAACTGGGCGATCAGTTCGTGGGTATAGTCGCGGCTGACGGTACCCGGTGTGGCCAGCAGACCGATACAACCGTTGCGAGTCTGCGCAGCTGCGGGCTTGATGGCTGGCACCACCCCCACCACGGGAATATCCAGAGCCTCGCGCAGGGCCGGCAGCGCTATGGTGCTGGCCGTGTTGCAGGCAATCACCACAAGATCGATCTGATGACGGGCCACCATGGTAGTAACCAAGCGGGAACAGGCTGCGATGAGAGCGGGCTCACTCAATTCACCATAGGGGAAGTTGGCATTGTCGAAGCAGTAGAAATAGTTGTGTACCGGCAGAACGCGACGGATCTCGCGGTAGATGGTCAGGCCACCCATACCGGAGTCAAACACGAGAATATTGGCCACTTGACCTCCCCCTTTGGTGCAAGGCGGCGATCATACTCCCGCCTGCCGCCAATAGAAAAGGCCCTGCCAATGGCAGGGCCTCGGTTTTTCAAAGATGAACCGAATAAAGCATCAGAAGCGATAATCGGCAGTCACTTTGAACTCGGTACCCGGTGAGGCATAACCATAGGCAGGGGCGTAATCACGATCGAACAAGTTATCTATACGCCCCCCCAAGGTAAATTGCTGGGTCACCTCGTAACTGGCGGCCAGGTTTAACAACGTATACGCACCGAGCTCTACCCGTTGGTTTGTCGCCCAGTTATTGTCATAGCGCTTACCGACATAGAGCAGCTCAGTCGTCAGTGTTGTGGCATCGAATCGGGTTTCTGCGATCCAACTACCCTTATGCTTGGCTCTGCGCAGCAACTGCAAATCCTGATTACCCTTGTCTTTAGCTCTGGTGTAGTCGTAACTCAAACGATGATGCACGGGCCCGGTATCGATACCGATTTCCGTTTCCACCCCTTTGATATCCGCCGTGGTATTTTTGGGATTGCATGTGTAGCTCATGCTGGTCAGGCAATAAATCAGATTATCGATGCGGTTGCGATACAGATTTACAGACCAGTCCCAGGCCGAATAGCGGCCTGACAGACCCAGCTCCAGGTTTTTGCTCTCTTCCGGCTTGAGTGTCGGATTCTCAGACCCTGGATAATAGAGCTGGTTGAAGGTGGGCGCTTTGAAGCCAGTACCGTAGCTCAGCCGGACATTATGGTTTTCATCGATATCCAGCCCGCTGGCCGCAGACCAGGTGTTGTGACGGCCATATTGCTGGTTGTCATCGGTACGACCTGACAGCTCCCACAGCAGCGCCTGCCAACGGTAGCTCCCCACGGCAAACAGACCGGTATTGTCGCGATCAGGTGCGCTGAAGGTTTTGCCATAGCTGCGGGAGTCTGATTTCATCTCCTCACGCTGCCAATCTGCGCCACCGGTCAGATTCATCCCTTCGATGCCGCTCCAACTGTTAATCCAGGAGAAGCGGGTTAAACCTGTATGAATAGGCTCACCGCTAGCCTCTCCTTTAGCCTCCTGCCAAGTCTTCAGCTTGTTCTCACCGTAACTGGCTTCAAGTCGACTGATCAGATCCTTACCCTGGAACTTGAGACCACCATCATATTGGAAAGCCTGTACCCGACTCTGGTCCGTGCTGCCATCTGTGTCGGTGAGATTGTCATAGCCCTGAGCATTGAAGTCCGCACTCCAAGCATCATTAAAAGCGTGGTTCAAACCAATTTGGCCATTACGGCTAGCAAAACCATCCCGATCCGGCTGTTTGGTATTGGCTACGACATCAAAACCATCGGTACGCTCGTAGCCGATCAGCATGTTCATATCGGTTTTTTGACCCAATGACTGAACCGTTTTGAGCTCGCCCTGACCATAGCCATGGCTCCCAGCACCGCCCTTCAGATGTGTCTCGCTGCCATTCTTGGCGGATGTTTTGGTGATGAGGTTGATCACCCCGCCGATGGCATCGGAGCCATACACAGCCGCGCGTGGGCCGCGGATATACTCGATGCGCTCGATATTGCCGAGCGGGATTTGGCTGAGATCAGGCGTGCCCGCCACCATGGCGGCAATCGGACGACCATTCATCAAAACCAGCGAGTGGTTGGAGTTGGTTCCACGGATAAACAGGCTGCTGATGTGACCCCGGCCTCCCAGTGTCGCCATCTGTACACCGGGCAGGGTCTTCAGCAGATCGGGCAAACTCTGAACCTGACGAGATTCGATCTCTGCGCGATCGATCACCACAACGGGCGCCAGCACCGAGCTGACCGGTTGTTCCACGCGGTTGGCCGTAATGACCAGAGTTGGATTGATGGGGATGGTGGTTTGGGCAAACGCCGCCGTCGGCAACAGGGCAGCCGCCAAAAATTTCTTCGACATGAGAGATCCTTAAGTTCGCGTAAGTATCTACTTCGTGGCCGGTTTCTCTCGGCCCGAAATACGAACTCTGGCAGGTCTTCGGGCTCGGGGGCTGATAGCCTACGGCGACGGCTTCCCGCCTGACGGCAGTGCCCTGATGTCGCTTCGTTCCCCCTTACCGCTGCGCGCCAGCTCCGGATTCTCACCGGATTCCCTATTAAGCATGATGCGCCAAAGCGGGAGGATTATAGGCAGAGCAAAGCTGGATGTATAGCCATCCAGATTTCTATTTATTGCCAGCCAGCACCGCCAGCCGCTGTTGGGCCCCCTCCATCACCGCCTGCACCCCGGGATGAGAGAGATGGCGCCCTGCCGAGACCAGATAGTAAGAGAGGGTAACGTCGGCCAGAGTCGCAATCCGCTCCACTCCGTAGAGGCGGCCAATCTCGTCGGCCATCGCCAGCGGCGCTGGGAAGATCCCCATCCCTGCCTTGCCGAACGACTTCATCAGGGTGGAGTCATCAAACTGCCCCACCAGATGGGGATGAATGCCCTGCTGACGATACCACTCCAGCAGCCGATCGTGGGTGGCCGACTTCTCTCCGGGGATCAGCAACGGCAACCCCTCCAGCGAGGCGGGAAAGCCGTCCCGCGCCCGCGCCGCCAGCTCCGGGCTGGCAAACAGCGCCAGCGGGCTACGCCCCAGCTCGTGGTTATAGCCACGCACGCCGCTGTCGGGAGGGAGCGGGCGATCAATCAGCACCATATCCAGCTTGTGACGGGCCAGCTCGCTGAACAACTGCTCGGCCCGCTCCTCGTGACACACCAGCCGCAGCGGCGTCGCCAGCGCCATGGCGGGAGCCAGCAGCTCAAACGCCAGGGTGCGAGGGACCGAGTCGGCGATCCCCACCTGCATGGTCAACTCCTCACTGGCGTGGCGTAGGGTATGCTCCAGCTCGGCGCCGAGCGAGAAAATCGCCCCCGCCTGCTCCTGCGCCTGCCGTCCGGCGGCGGTCAGCACCAGACGCCGACCCACCCGGTTGAACAGCGCCACACCTAGGGACTGTTCCAGATCTGCAACCTGACCGCTGATGGTCTGCGGCGTGAGATGCAGCTGTTCGGCGGCCTGCGTCACGCTGCCGCTGCGTGCCACATGCCAGAAGTAGTAGAGCTGTTTGTAGTTGAGCATGTCGTTCCCTATCAGTTTTTATCGAACAACTATCAGCGAGAATCTGATTTTATCGAAACATTGCGGGCTCTAGCATGCAACCATTATCTGAACTGCCCTGCGAACCATCATGCTGGACGTTGTTGTACTCTTCTTTCTGTTTGGTCTGCTGGCCGGTCTGGTGCGCTCCGAGCTCAAGCTGCCGCCCGCCCTCTACGACACCCTCTCTCTCTTTCTGCTACTGGCCATCGGCCTCAAGGGCGGCGTCGGTCTGGCCCAGCAATCCCTGCAACCCCTGCTGCCGCAACTTGCGCTGGTGATCCTGCTCGGCGTGGTGCAGACCCTGCTCGGCTTTGCCGTGCTGCGCCTCAAGATGAACCGGGTGGATGCCGCCGCCACTGCCGCCCACTACGGCTCGGTCAGCGTCGCCACCTTCGCGGTCGGAGTGAACTGGCTCACCGAACGGGGCATCAGCTTTGAATCCCAGCTATCCATCTTTCTCGCGGTGATGGAGATCCCCGCCATTCTGGTGGGCATAGTGCTGGCCCGCGGCATCAGTCGCGAGACCCGCTGGCGCATGCTGGCGCACGAGACCTTCCTCGGCAAAGGGGTAACCCTGCTGCTGGGCGGCATGGCCATCGGCTATCTGGCCGGGCCGGATGGAATTGCTCCGCTCAAACCGCTGTTTGTCGACCTGTTCAAGGGGGCGCTGGCGCTGTTCCTGCTGGAGATGGGCCTCATCGTCGCCCGCCAGTGTCAGGATCTGCGCCGCCATGGCCTGTTCCTGCTCGGCTTCGCCCTGTTGATGCCGCTCGCCTCGGCGGGACTGGGACTGGCTGCTGGCCAGCTGATGGGGCTCTCCCTCGGCGGCCTGACCCTGCTGGCCACCCTGGCGGCAAGCGCCTCCTATATTGCCGTGCCGGCCACCATGCGCATCGCCGTGCCTCAGGCCAACCCGGGGCTCTCTCTCAGCGCCGTGCTGGGGGTCACCTTCCCGTTCAACATCATGCTGGGGATCCCGCTCTACCACAGCTGGGCCCGCCACTTCACGGAGTAGCCACATGCAGACCGAGACCCGCACCCTGCTGACCATCATCACGGAAGCCAATCTGGAGCCGACCCTGCTGCGCACTCTCACCCGCGAGGGGCTGCGCGGCTACACCATCACAGATGCCCGCGGCAGGGGGGATCATGGCGAGCGCAACGCCAGCTGGAGCGAGAGCGGCAACATCAGGCTGGAGGCGATCTGCAACCGGGAGCAGGCGGAGCGGCTGCTGGCCCACCTGCAGAGTCGTTACTACCCCGATTACGCCATGATCGCCTTTCTGCAACCGGTCGAAATCGTGCGACCCGAGAAATTCTGAGCCGGCTTGCCGGCTCTTTTTGTTTACCAAAAGCAAACGTTTAACAACAAGGATTCAGAGAAAATGAACACCCCTCCCCTGATCGGCCTGGTAATGGGCTCCGACTCCGACTGGCCCGTGCTGCAGGCTGCCGCCCGCATCCTCAAGGAGCACGGCGTACCCTACGAGGCGCAGGTGGTCTCGGCCCATCGCACCCCGGATCTGCTGTTCGAGTATGCCGCCACTGCCCGCGAGCGCGGCCTGCGCGCCATCATCGCCGGAGCCGGTGGCGCCGCTCACCTGCCGGGTATGGTCGCCGCCAAGACCACATTGCCGGTGCTGGGGGTGCCCATCCCCTCCCGCCATCTCAAGGGAATGGACTCCCTGCTCTCCATCGTGCAGATGCCCAAAGGGGTACCGGTCGCAACCTTCGCCATCGGCGAGGCGGGGGCTGCCAACGCAGCCCTGTTTGCGGTCTCTCTGCTCTCGGTCGCCCGGGATGACGACGCCCCCCGCTACCGGCAGCAGCTCGACGACTTCCGCACCCACGAGCGAGATCGGGTGCTGGCGCTGCAACTGGAGGAGCCGACATGATCCTGCCTCCCGCCACCCTCGGTATGCTCGGTGGCGGTCAGCTTGGCCGCTACTTTGTGATGGCCGCCCACCGCCTTGGCTACAAGGTGGTGGTGCTGGATCCCGACCCGGCCAGCATCGCCGGTGCCGCCGCCGATCACCATATTGTCGCCCCCTATGACGACCAGACCGCCCTGCACCAACTGGCACTCCGCTGCGATGCCATTACCTGCGAGTTCGAGAACGTGCCCGCCGCCCCCCTCGCCCTGCTCGAACAACAAAAGCCGGTACGCCCGGGCGCCAGCGCGGTGCGCATCTGTCAGGATCGCCGTGAAGAGAAAGCCTTTCTGCGCGGAGCTGACATCACGGTCGCCCCCTATCTGGCGCTACTGCCGGAAGAGCCCATCCCCGCACAGGCCAGCGAACTCTTGCCCGCCATTCTCAAGACGGCCCGCGAAGGGTACGACGGCAAGGGACAGTGGCAGGTGAGTAATCTGGATGAGCTGGCGAGCGCGCTGGCAGCCAGTGGCGTGCCCTGCGTGCTGGAACAACGGCTGGCACTGGAGGGGGAATTTGCCCTGACCCTGGCCCGCAGTCCGAGCGGCGCCATCAGCGCCCTGCCGCTGGTGCAGAACTGGCACTGCGGCGGCATCCTCGATCAGACTCGCTCCCCGGCCAATGTGCCGGTGCTGGAGAGCGAAGCCAAAGGAATCGCTGAGCGGCTGATCGCTGCCCTCGATTACGTCGGGGTGCTGACGGTGGAGTTCTTTCTGGTGGAAGGCCGCCTGCTGGTCAACGAGCTGGCGCCCCGCCCCCACAACTCGGGTCACCCCAGCCTCGACAACGCCGCATGCAGCCAGTTCGAGTTGCAGGTGCGGGCCCTGTGCGATCTGCCGCTGCCAGAGCAGATCGCCGTGCGCCCCGCCCTGTTAATCAACCTGCTGGGGGATCTCTGGCAAAACGGCACGCCAGACTGGGCTGCCCTGCTGACGCTGCCCGGCCTGCATCTGCACCTCTACGGCAAGGGCGAACCCCGCCCCGGCCGCAAGATGGGCCACATCACGGTAACCGGTGACGACTGGTCAACGGTGGAGGAAACCTGCTGCAAAGCCCGCCAGCTGCTGGGACTGGCGCCACGCTGATCGAGCATCGGAAATGCAAAGACCCGGGCATGGCCCGGGTCTCTGTTTTTGCTTGCGGTGGCAGGGAGGCTTGTCAGGCCCGCTCGACCGCTACCGGTGCCGGCAGGCGAATGGTGAGGGAGAGCACCAGCGCCACCACCAGCAACACCAGGATCAGGTGGAAGGTCGCCATAAAGCCGCCAAACAGAGAGGCCACGATGGAGCCGATGATGCTGCCCAGACCAAAGCCCAGATAGATGACGCCGTAGTTCTTGGTCAGGTTGTTGAGACCGAAGAAGTCGCTCACCAGCGAGGGGTAGACGGTGATGGTACCACCGAAGCTGAACGCCACACAGGCCACCGCCACGAAGAACAGATTGGCATTGAGCGGCACGAACAGCAGCAGCGCCATGCCCGCCAGGGTAATCAGCTGGGCAATGGTGATAACCCGGATGCGGGACATCTTGTCGGAGAGGATCCCCAGCACCAGACGGCCACCCAGGTTGGCCATGGCGATGATGGCGACGGCATTGGCAGCCACCACTGCTGGCAGACCCACCATCTTCTCGCCGATATCCTTGGCCACGCCGATGACATAGAGGCCGCTCATGCAGGCGGTGAGGAACATCAGCGCCAGCATCCAGTACTGCGGCTTGCGCATCGCCTCGGCCAGAGTGAAGTCACGGCTCTCGCTCTGCTGCACGGAGGCGGCCTGCTTGGGCGCATCCTTCATCAGCATGCCGCCCACCAGCACCATGGACATGGCGATCAGCCCCCACAGCTGGAAGGTGGTCTCAAGGCCGGAGCTGGAGAGCAGCAGCAGGTTGATGTATTTGAAACCGAGACTGCCGAGACCATAGGCCCCGATGGAGCAGGCGGAGATGAGCCCCTTGCGCTCCGGGAACCACTTCACGCAGTTGGAGAGGGTCATCAGGTAGCCGGTACCGTCGGCAAAACCGACCAGAATGCCCGCGCAGAGGTAGAGCATCGCCAGATTGCTGGCATGGGCGGTGAGGAAGAAACCGATGCCGAGCAGCACGCCAGCGCCCAGGGTCACGTTGCGCACCCCGAACCGCTCCTGCAGCTTACCCGCCATGGAGGAGGCGACAGCCAGCGAGAGGCTGAGCAGGCCGAAGGCGAAAGCGACCTGACTCACCGGCTCGTCCAGCTTGTCGGAGAGCTGGGCGTTGAACAGGCTCCAAGTATAGACAGAACCCAGTGCAAACTGGGTGATGATGGTACCGATCAGTGTCAGGTACCGGGTGCGGTTCATCTCTTTGGTCATGATGCGTCTCGGTCGATGGCCTTAAGGAAATTGAGGCCACTATAGGCAAGGCGCAGCTCGCGCCGATCGATTAAGGCATGAAATGCAGATCGGCGGGAATGAATGACAATCAGAGCCGCATCAGCTGACGGAACGCCTTGATGTTGCTGCGACTGACCGGCACCTCGAACGGCAGATCATGGAGCCGGATGAGATAGGTGCTGTTGAACCAGGGGACGATTTCGCGGATCTTGTTGATGTTGACGCAGTAGGAGCGGTGACAGCGGAAGAACCCCTCGGCTGGCAGCCGGCTGACAAACTCGCTGATGGTCATGGTCATCACGTAGCGATCGTCGCGGGTGTAGACATAGGTGAGCTTCTCGTCGGCTTCCGCGTAGTAGATCTGCTCGCAGGGGGTGACGATGATGCGCTCCCCCTTCACCAGATTGACGGTGCGATTGTGGGGGCTGCTCCCCTCGCCGCTCGCCTCCCCTGTGGTGGCTGGCTGCGACTTGCCCGCATGCTCGAGCTTTTGCAGCAGATTGATGATGCGGGGCTCGTTGTAGGGCTTGAGGATGTAGTCGAACGCCTCCAGCTCGAATGCCTCCACCGCGAACTCCTTGTAGGCGGTGACGAAGACGATGTGGGGCGGATGGCTCGACTTGTGCAGGTTCTTGGCCAGCAGCAGGCCATCGATGGAGGGGATCTGGATATCCAGGAACACCACATCCACCTCGTGATCCTGAAGATATTTGAACGCCTCCAGCCCATCCTCGAAGCTCGCCACTATCTCGATGGTGCTGTGCTGGTTCACCAGATAGGCCAGCTCCTCGCGAGCCAGATATTCATCTTCCACTATGATCGCTTTCAGCATGAGATTGCCCCCTGAAGGAGCACAGTTGAGGCAAGCTCCTCCCGTATCAAACATTCGTCTTCCACAATGATCGCTTTCAGCATGACAACACCTCTCGCGGCACACACTTATCCTCAACCATGATGGCACTCAGCATGGCATCGACTCCTGATCCGGCAGATAGAAACTCACTTCGGTACCCGGTTCCAGCCGTTTGAGGTGCAGGCCATCGCCATAGAGCAGCTTGACCCGCTGATGTACGTTCATCAGGCCGATGCTGCGGCTCTCCACCCGCCCGGCAGCCACCCCGTCGATCACCTCCTGACTGATGCCGTAACCGGTATCGCGCACCGATACCCGGATGCCGCCCGCCAACTGTTTCACCTCGATGGTGACCCGGCCCGGCGCGCTGCGTGGCTGGATGCCGTGCAGGATGGCGTTTTCCACCAGCGGCTGCAACAGCAGGCTCGGCACCTGAATGTGCACGTCGTCCACCTCGAACACCACCTCCAGCTTGTCGCCGAAGCGGGCCTGCTCGATGGCCACGTAGTCGCGCACCTGCTGCAGCTCCTCCTGAATGTCGATGAGTTCATCCCCCTTGTTGAGGTTGTAGCGCAGGTAATCCGCCAGATTGGCGATGAGCTGGCGCGCCTGCTGGGGCCGGATGCGGATCAGCGACGAGATGGCGTTGAGGGCATTGAACAGGAAGTGCGGGTTGATCTTGCTCTGCAGGGCGGTGAACTCCGCCTTGCGGGTCATCTCTTTCAACTGCTCGATGCGTGACACCTCCATCTGGGTGGAGATGAGCTGGGAGAGGCCGACCGCCATCTCCCGCAGCGAACTGGTGATGCTGTGGGTGCGGCGGTAGTAGATCTTGAGGGTGCCGCTGACGGCGCCGTTCTCCCGCAGCGGAATAATGATGACCGAGTGGAAGTCCGCCAGATGGTACTGGCGCAGATCGTTGTTGATGATGATCTGGTCGAGCAGCACCGCCTGCTGGGTCATGCCGCTGATGGCGTGGTGCTCCTCCAGCTCGTAGTAATCCTTGCCCACCCCGACATAGGCCAGCACGTCATGGGTATCTGTGATGGCCACCGCATCGGCGCTGATGTCGCGCCGAATCACATCGCACACCTGACTGAGGGAGTGGCGATCGATGTTCTGGAAGAAAGGCAGCGTCTTGTTGGCGATATCGAGCGCCAGCTTGGCCTGCTTGGCAGCAATCAGCTCCTTCTCGTCATCCAGATCCTGCACCAGCTTGATGATGAGGCCGATGCAGAGCGCCCCTGCGATCATCGGATAGGCGATATGGTTGACGATCTCCACCCCGACTTCGTGGGGCTCGGTCAGCAGCCAGATCAGCAGCATGGTCAGCCCTTCGCACAGCATCCCCGCCAGAATGCCGTAGAGCCAGAGCCGCGACTTGCGGCAGCGCAGGTGCAGCCAGGTGGCGAGCAGGCCGGCAATAATGCTGGCGATAAGGCAAGGGATGGAAGTGTGACCATCCATGTCGATGAGATAGCGGTGCAGACCGGAGATGACCCCGGCCGGAATGCCGACCCAGGGGCCGAACAGGATGCCGCCGGAGATGATGGCAATGATCCGCACGTTGATCAGCGCCCCCTCAACCGGAATACCGGTGTAGGTGCTGAACACCGCAAACAGACAGAAGATGGCGGCCACCAGCACCAGCTCGGCCGGGGTGTGATCCCGCTTCTGGAACAGCCGCTGGAACGGCCGGGTGCGGGTCAGGAAGAAGAGGGTCATCAGCATCAGCGCCGCCCGTTCGAACACCGCCAACAACATCATCTGATTCTCAAGCATCTGCGCCCCCTTGCGGCAACCCGACCGATCACCATAACCCTGACCAATAAATCGGGGCCGGATAAACCAGCCCCTGTGACATCAACAGTACTGACCGGCCACCCAGCCGGAGGACCAGGCCCACTGGAAGTTGTAGCCACCCAGCCAGCCGGTCACATCCACCACTTCGCCGATGAAGTAGAGGCCCGGTACCTTGCGCGCTTCCATGGTCTTGGAGGAGAGCTCGTTGGTATCGACGCCGCCCAGGGTCACTTCGGCGGTGCGATACCCCTCAGTGCCGTTGGGCAGGATCTGCCAGTCTCCCAGCAGGGTGGCGATGGCCTCCAGCTCCCGCTCGTTGTACTGGCGCATCGGCTTGCTGTCGAGCTGGCCCATCTCCACCAGCTTGTCGACGAAGCGCTTGGGCAGCTCGCGTCCCAGCACGGTTTTCAGCTCCTGGGCCGGATGGGCCTGCGCCCACTCACGCAGGGCGGCCGGAATATCCCGCTCCGGCAGCAGGTTGATATGGATCTTCTCGCCGGCATGCCAGTAGGAGGAGATCTGCAGGATGACGGGGCCGGAGAGGCCGCGATGGGTGAACAGCATCGCCTCCTTGAAGCGAGTCCCATCCTCGGCGGTCACCGCCACCGGCAGGCTGATGCCCGCCAGATCGGCGAACGCCTCTTTCTCCGCCTGATGGAGGGTAAAGGGCACCAGACCGGCGCGGGTCGGAATGACCTTGAGGCCAAACTGCTCCGCCAGCTTGAAGCCATAAGGGGTCGCCCCCAGCTTGGGCATGGAGAGGCCGCCGGTGGCGATGACCAGCGAATGACAGCCGATCTCCCCCTTGCTGGTCGTCAGCACGAAGCCCTCGTCCTGCTTGCTGACGGTGAGGATCTCGGTCTGGAACTGCAGGGTCACCCCGGCCCAGTCGCACTCGGTGAGCAGCGCATCGACGATCTCCTTGGCGCTCTCGAGACAGAACAGCTGCCCCAAAGTGCGCTCGTGATAGTTGACCCCGTGGCGATCCACCAGATCGATGAAATCCTGCTGGGTGTAGCGAGCCAGCGCCGACTTGCTGAAGTGGGGATTCTCCGACAGGTAGGCGTGAGCGCCAGCCTGATGGTTGGTGAAGTTGCAGCGACCGCCGCCACTGATGAGGATCTTGCGGCCCGGCTTCTTGGCGTTGTCGAGCACCAGCACGGAGCGGCCACGGTAGCCCGCCTGCGCCGCACACATCAATCCGGCCGCACCGGCCCCGATCACCACCACATCGACCTGCTTCATCATCACTCACTTATCAAAATAGAAACGGCACCTGGCCAGAACCGAGATTGCCTCTGGCTGACATCACAACGGTGACTGCACACCAGAATAAACAACGGCCCTTAAAAGGGCCGTTATTGTACTGGCTGAACACTAAGTGTCCACGACTATCAGGCGTTGCTGTCCATGATGCTGGCAGGAGCGCCCTTGGCCAGTTCGGCCAGCTCCTTGTCGATGAAGTAGAGGCCTTTGCCATCTTCACCCACCAGACCGAGACGGTCGACGATGCTCTTGAACAGCTTCTCCTCTTCATGCTGCTCGGCCACATACCACTGCAGGAAGTTGAAGGTGGAGTAGTCCTGGGTGGTGAAGGCCACGTGGGCCAAGCCATTGATGCATTTGGTGATGTGATACTCGTGCTCCAGGGTGGTACGGAACACGTCGCCCAGCGACTTGAACTCGTGGGGAGGGGCATCGATGGCACCCAGCTTGGGCATGGCGCCGGTCTCGCTCACATAGGTGAACAGACGCTCCATGTGCTGGCGCTCCTCGACGGCGTGCTGGCGCAGGAAGGTCGCCGCCCCTTCAAAGCCCTTGTCTTCGCACCAGGCGCTCATCTGCAGATAGAGATTGGAGGAGTAGAACTCCAGGTTAATCTGCTCGTTCAACTTCTCGATCATGGCTTGGGCCAGCATCTTGTTTCTCCTCAGTGATTTGGTATCGATTGTCGCCACACTCCCGCCGCGAATCAACCCGCCAACGAGAGGGAGATCCCGTTTCTTTCAGCTCAGGGGGTCAGCTCCCCAAGGGAGGCGACATCCACCGGCGCAGCATAATCGACGCCCGGCAGCTCGAAGCCGTTGAGTTGCATGAAGTCCTGCCGCAGCCCTGCAAAGTCCCCCAGCGCGTGGAAATTGTCCGGCGTCACCTTGGGCCAAAGCGCCGAAACGGCAGCCTGAATGGCCGGGTCGAGCTCGTGGTCATCCATCCGGATCAGCCGGTTACCATCGGCCACCACCCCATTGGGCCCGTACATCTTGGCGGCGAACAGTCGCTGCATCTGCTCGATGCAACCCTCATGGACGCCGCGCTCCTTCATTACCCCCATCAGCAGGCCCAGATAAACCGGCAGCACAGGAATATAGGCGCTCGCCTTGGTTACCAGCGCCTTGCAGACCGACACCCAGGCGTGGCCGCCAATCTCGGCCAGTTGCAGGTTGATGGTCTCGGCGGTGGCATGCAGATGCTCCTTGGCATAACCGATGGTGCCATCCCGATAGAGGGGATAGGTGGATTCGGGGCCGATATAGGAGTAGGCCACGGTTTGCGCGCCGGGAGCGAGACAACCGGCCTGCTGCAACGCCTGCATCCAGAGCTGCCAATCCTCGCCACCCATCACGGTGACGGTATCGCGGATCTCCTCCGGCGTGGCAGGCGCAAGCGACTGCTGCACCAGCGTATCGCGCTCCAGATCCAGCCCCCAACCGCTGAACGGCTGGCCGGTGGTCTTGAGCACCGAACGCACTTGCGTACCGTCGGGCAGCACCCGGATGCCGCTCGCCAGCGAATAGATCACCAGATCCACCTGCCCCAGCTGCTGGCGGATGGTGTCGATGGCCTGCTGGCGCATGCCGTCGGAAAAGGCATCACCAATCAGGTTGATGGCGATACGCCCCTCTTGCTCCGCCTCCTTGCGAAACCAGATGTTGTTGTACCAGCCGGCGCTACCCAATCCTTTGTCGGAGGGGCCACGCTCGAAGGAAATGCCGATAGTGTCGGCACCGGCACCGAAGGCGAGCGCAATGCGCGACGCCAGTCCGAACCCGGAGGAGGCCCCCAGCACCAGCACCCGCTTGGGCCCATTGAACGGGCCCGCGGCCTTGATGCGTTCGATCTGCTGCTGCACGGCGGCGCGACAGCCGATGGGGTGACAGTTGCGGGCAACACAACCTTGAATCTGGGGATGAATGATCATGGGAAGGCCTCCAAAGAAACTGGCTACAGCATAACCAAATCGCAGGAGATTAACTTGATGCCGGATCGCTATCAGTCAGAAAACGGCAAGAAAAGCAGCAGGAAATGAGGCAGAAAAACAAAAGGGAGCACGTGGCTCCCCAAAGCGGTATTCAGATGCTTTTTGTTGTTTTGTGTTCATTGCGAAGCACGGGCCCATCCTATGCCTCCCCCCCCTGATCGGCAAGCCGAGGGGTGTGACCGGCGTCAAACTCTTGTTTAATTTATAGGCGAACAGTGGTTAATAACTGAGTGGCTGACCCTGTATCACACGTCATTAAACTCATTTAAATCCCAAAACTGTGCCTGAGGCACCATTTTAGTTTCAGCAGAGATTGGTATAGTGGGCTGAAGGATCGGTAAGGAGAACCCCCATGAGTGGAACAACCTATTACAAGCATATTCTGGCCGCGATCGACCTCTCTGAAGACAACCGCAAGGTGATCGACAAGGCGGTGGACAGAGCCCGCTCCAACGGCGCCAAGCTGTCGGTTATCCATGTCGATGTGGACCTCAAGGATCTCTACACCGAGATGATCGATATCGACATCGACAACGTGCAGGATCAGGTGATCGCCGAAGCGAAAGAGAAGCTGGAGGCATTTCTGGCCTCGGTGGACTACCCCATCGAGAAGAAGCTGGTGATCTGCGGCGATCTGAGCGAGCGGGTCAATCAGGCGGTCAAGGAGTACGAGATCGACCTGCTGGTGTGCGGCCATCGCCAGAGCTTCTGGAGCCTGCTCACCTCCAGCGCCCGTCAGCTGATGAATACGGTGCCCTGCGATCTGCTGGTCGTCCCCTTGCAGAAGTAATGAAACCGGCGTAGTTTGATTTGCCATGAATATGACCTCATTCAATCACAACTACTGGTGGTGCTGCTCCTAAACAGGCGGCACCGCGTTTCTATTGTAAATTTCCCAAAGAAAACACCGTGACCGCCGAGAGGCGGTCAACTGTTTTTATCCCTTTGTCGCCTCCCGGCTCACCCAACTGGAGAGAGTGACATGCACAACCCCGTAATCCTGACTGGCGATCGTCCCACCGGCAAACTGCACATCGGCCACTATGTCGGCTCCCTGCGCCAGCGCGTCGAAGCCCAGCACCACTACCGTCAATTCGTGATGATCGCCGACCTGCAGGCGCTGACCGACAACGGCCACAACCCGGCCAAGGTGACCGACAACGTGCTGGAGGTGATGGCCGACTATCTGGCGGTCGGCCTAGACCCGGCCAAGACCACCTTCTGTTTGCAGAGCGCCCTGCCCGCCCTCGCCGAGCTCACATGCTACTACCTCAATCTGGTCAGCGTCGCCCGGCTGGAGCGCAACCCCACCGTCAAGGCAGAGATCCAGCAAAAAGGGTTCGAACGCACGCTGCCGGCCGGTTTTCTGGTCTATCCGGTCAGTCAGGCCGCCGACATCACCGCCTTTCGCGCCAGCCATGTGCCGGTCGGGGAGGATCAACTGCCGATGCTGGAGCAGACCAACGAGATCGTCCGCCGCTTCAACTCTCTGGTAGGCAAAGAGGTGCTGACCGAATGCCAGCCGATCCTGAGCGACACCGGCCGCCTGCCCGGCATCGACGGCAAGGCCAAGATGTCCAAATCCCTCGGCAACACCATAGAGCTCGGCATGTCGGCGGAAGAGGTCAAGCAGGCGGTGTTCGCCATGTATACCGACCCCAACCACCTCAAGGTGAGCGATCCGGGCCAGGTGGAGGGAAATACGGTGTTCGCCTATCTCGATGCCTTCCACCCCGACAAGGAGCTGGTCGCCGAGATGAAGGCTCACTACCGGCGCGGCGGACTGGGGGATATGCGCTGCAAGCAGGTGCTGAACGACTGCCTGCAGACCCTGCTCGCGCCGATGCGGCAGCGCCGTGCTGCGGCCATCGCCGACAAGAGGATGCTGCTGGAACTGCTCTATCAAGGCACCGAGCAGGCCCGCATCATCACCGATGAGGTGTTGGCGGAGGTGAAAAGCGCCATGGGGCTCGACTACTTCGCCAACATCCGCTGAGCGGGCGTACCGAGCGCATCGGCGCCGTAGAGGTCGAACACCAGCTGGTGCAGCAGGCTCTTGAACCAGCCGATCGCCTCGTCGTGGGCGGTGAGCGGGTGCCCTGCCATCAGGTAGACGATCGGGATGGCGGGGTCGAGCTGGTGCATCCGCAGCGGGTAGTAGCGGCAGAAGTGGCGCCCGATCATCTCGGGCACCACCACCAGATAGCGGCCGGTCGCCATCAGCGGCGGCACCGCCATAAAGCTCGGCAACCGCACGCCCAGCTCCCGCTCCACCCCGAAGCGGGCCAGCCAGAGCTCCACCATCGCCTGACTGTGACCCCAGCTGGAGGTGTGGATGTGGGGACGGCTCACCAGCTCGACCGGTGTCAGCACATCGGGCAATTCGCTGCCGAGCGGCGACAGGCAGACCAGCGGGTTGTTGAACCACTCCTCCCGCCATAAGCGGGGTGAGAGATGATTCGCCCCGGCGAAACCGATCACCAGATCCAGCTCACCCTTTTCCAACTCCCGCTCGTAGTTGCTATCGGCCAGCTCGCACACCTCAAGCCGACAGTGAGGGGCCTGCCGATGGAGCCGCTCCACCAGCACCGGCACCAGCCCGTGCTCCACCGAGCCCGGGGTGGCGATGCGGAAAATCCGCCGCGCAGTGGCTGGATCAAACCCCTTGGCCTGCCGCAATCCCTGCTCCAGCATCGCCAGCGCCTGGCGCACCGGCCCTGCCAGCGCCTTGGCCCGCTCGGTCGGCATCATCTCGCGCCGACTCATCACGAACAGCGGGTCATCCAGCGCCACCCGCAGCCGCCCCAAGGCGTGACTGACGGTGGATTGGGAGAGATGCAGCCGTTCGGCGGCACGGGTGACGTTGCGCTCCTGCATCAGCATGTCGAATACGGCGAGCAGGTTGAGGTCGAGACGGGCGAGCGAGCTATCCATCGATATTAGCCATAGTTAAATGCCAACAATTCATTTTTACCATAGTAACAGATTGCCTAGAATGCGCTGGCTTAATACATCGGAGATTCAAATGCGTAGCTATCTGTTATTGCTGGCCATTGGCCTGCTGTGGGGTTCCCAATTCATTTTCATGCACCAGGCCGTTGCCGAGTTGCCACCCATTCTGGTGGCTGCCGGTCGTGCCCTGTGCGGCAGCCTGACCCTGGGTCTGCTCTGCCTGTTCATGCGGCTCAAGAGTGAGCACACCCCGTGGCGCACCTATATGCTGATCGCCCTGCTGGATGCCACCATCCCCTTCATCATGGTCGCCTGGGGCCAACAGTATGTGGATAGCGCCATCGCCGCCGTGGTCATGGGTTGTATCCCGTTTGTGACCATTCTGGCTGCACCGCTGTTTATTTCTGGTGAAAGAATCACCAAAACCGGCCTGCTTTCCGTGATCATCGGCTTTGCCGGTGTGCTCACCCTGTTCTGGCCGAAACTCTCCCAGGGCATGAACGCCGGTCTGCTCGGTGCCATGGCCATCCTGCTGGGTGCCAGCTGCTTCGCCATCGGCCTGCTGATGATCAAGCGCTTCGCCAAGGACCATCCGGTCGTGGTCGCCCGCAATATCCTGATCTCCTCGGCAATCCAGTTGCTGCTGGTCGCCCCCTTCATGGTTGACCTCGGCAGCCTGACCCTGCCGAGCACCCAGGCTCTGAGCGCGATCACCGTGCTGGGTACCCTCTGTACCGGTCTGGTCTATTTCCTCTACATGGCGCTGATCCAGAAGGCCGGCCCGACGTTCGCCTCCTTCAGCAACTATTTGGTGCCGTTGTTCGGCGTGATGCTGGGTGCCCTGTTCCTTGGCGAGCAGATCCACCCCACCACAGGTGTTGCTCTGGCCCTGATCCTCGGCTCGGTCGCCATGAACCAGTGGGCGCAACAGCGTCGCATGCAGCGCGAGGTCTCCCTATGTCAGGCATCCTGACCACACTGTGCGGTGGTCTGGTACTGATTGCCGGCTGGCAATATCGCCAGCGGCTGGCCGGGATCCTGGGCCTGCTGATGGTACTGCTGCCCTGGTTCTTCGATAGCAAGCTGCAAGCCATGCTGAGCTATGCCCTGAATGCCTGAAGTCCATCTCTGAATGTGTGACGAGAGTCTATCTCTCCTGTTTTTGGGACTGTTTTAAAAAACCTCCGATTTGTCCCCCGCTACCGGCGCTCTGCGCCGGTTTTTTTATGCCTGCCAGCCGGCGTCAGACCAGATAGCGATAGCTGAGTCGCTCGTTCTTGCGCGGCCCGGTGATCTGCCAGCTCAGCAAAAAACCGCCGTCGATCTCCGTGAGCTCGGCGCTGTAGTGATCCGCCCCGCACAGATGGGGCTCGGCGGTCAGCCAGCGGCCATCCCCCTGCGGCAGCAGCTCGAACAGTTCGACCGGCGCTTGATAACGCAGATGGGAGAGACGGATCCCCCGTTCGCTGCGCTGCCACCAGAAGCGGTTGTGCATGGCGAGCTTCCTACCATGAGGCGTGATGTAACGGCCCTGCTCGTTAAACAGCCAGCCCCCCTGATGATCGGTCACCGCCACAACCCCCTCGCCGCGACCATTCCAGTCGGTCGCCGACCCCTCGCCATTGCTGGCGGTAAAGGAAAATGCTCCGACCTGTGGCAATCGCGCCCATAAACGCTGGATTGCCGCTTCCATCTCGGCCATCATAGCCCCCTTAAAATTGACAACTGACGATAAATCAAACACATGAACTACTTGATAGGGGTCACCCTGCTCTGGTCATTCTCCTTCAGCCTGATCGGGGTCTACCTCGCTGGTCAGGTCGATGCCTACTTCTCGGTGCTGACCCGCATCGCCCTCGCCAGTCTGGTGTTTCTCCCCTTCCTGCGCCGCCGCTGGCTGCGCCCCGATCTGGTGGCCAAGCTGATGGCGCTGGGCGCCATCCAGCTCGGCATCATGTATCTCTTCTACTACCACTCCTTTCTGCTGCTGACGGTGCCGGAAGTGCTGGTCTTTACCATCTTCACCCCCATCTACGTCACCCTGCTCCACGATCTGCTGGAGGGGCGCTTCAAGCCCACCTATCTGTGGGGCGCCCTGCTGGCGGTGCTCGGGGCTGCCGTCATCCGCTTCGACGGCCTGACCGAAAGTTATGTGCTGGGATTTCTGGTGGTGCAGGGGGCCAACCTCTGTTTCGCCCTGGGTCAGGTGGGCTACAAGGTACTGCTGGCGCGGGAGGCGGAGCAACCACCGCAACTGGCGGTGTTCGGCTGCTTCTATCTGGGGGCGCTGGTGATCGCACTGCCCGCCTGGTGGCTGCTGGGCAAGCCGCAATACCCAACGTCAGGGTTGCAGTGGGGCATTCTGCTCTGGCTGGGGGTGGGTGCCTCCGGCCTGGGCTACTTCCTCTGGAACAAGGGGGCGACGCTGGTCACCAGCGGGGTGCTGGCCATCATGAACAATGCGCTCATTCCGGCCGGCTTGCTGGTCAATCTGCTGCTCTGGGGCAAGGACACCGACCTGACCCGGCTGACCATCGGCGGCCTGCTGATGCTGGCCTCGCTCTGGGTCTGCCAGCGTGACAAGCGCGGCCAGCCCTGACCACACTCAGCCGACGACGGTGTTGTGCTCCCGTCTGGCCTGACTGTGACAGCTGGCCAGCCGGGCCAGCAGATGATCGAGCTGCTCGCCGGTCTGGCTCTGCACCAACCCGATGCTGACGGTGACCGGTCGCTGTGACAGCAGGCTGGCATCGGCAATCTCGAGGCGCAGCCGCTCGGCGATCTCCAGCGCACTCATCCGCTCGGTCTGGGAGAGCATCAGGATAAAACCGTCTTCATCCCAGCGGGCGAAGGGATCTTCCCGCCGCAGTTCGTGACGTACGATACGCGCCAGCTTGGCCAGCATGGCGTCGCAAGCCACTTCACCAAACAACTGCTGGATTTTGGCCATGTGATCGACCGAAAACTGCAGCAGACTGAAAGTGCCGCTCTCGGTCGCCAGCCGCTCTTCAAGCAGTTGCTCGAAACGGCCACGGCTCTCCAGTCCGGTCAGCGGATCGGTGCCATGTCGCTCCTCCACCAGCACGGCAGCGGGATCGAGGTGACGGACAACCCCCAGCAGATAGCCCCGCTCATCGCGACGCATCCGCTCTTCCAGCCGGATGTAGTGACCGTGATGATGCAGAATGCGGTATTCGAGGCGCAGACCGCTGCTGCGGCCGCTCTGGCAGGCGAGCAGGGCATCTTCCAGCCGGGCAACATCGTCGGGATGCACCCGATCCAGCCAGCCGAGATCATCCGGCCAGCACTCTCCCAATCCCAACAGGCGCAGGCAGGAGGGATCACGCTGCAACCCATGTTGGGCTGACCAGGTCCAGATCCCCGCCTCCAGCAGCGCCATGGCATCAGACAGCAGACCCGTATCAAGCCGGGCAGTCACATCGACCAAAGGTGTCTTGAGCATTTCCATGGAGCGCCTCGAAACAGGATCTGATATCTGCTCAATAAGTAACATTGGCGTTCACGCCGAGCAACAGGGTCAGAGCGCTTTTCCCTGATACCCGTTCATCAAGGTCTGCCAGTTCTCCGGTACGAAGTGGAAACTGGTATGCAGTTGAGACTCTTTATTGAATGAACGGAGCAAGCGTTCCAGATTGGCCTTCTGCCATTCGCCGGGGGAGCGGATCGCCCCCTTGTCAAAATCGATCACCCACACCTTGCCCTCTTTATCGAGCAGCAGGTTGTGGCTGTTGAGATCGGCGTGATAGACCCCGGCATCGTGCAGTTGGCGCACCGTCTGGCCTATCTTGTGCCATACCTCGGTCGCCACCGGCCCCTGCTTGAGCAGCGCCACCATATCCTTGGCACCGCGAATTCGCTCAATCAGGATATCGGCACGATAGAAGGGGCCCTGTTTGACCATGCGGGCACCAAACGGACGCGGCACCGGCAGCCCCAGCTCGCACAGCTTGGCCAGCAGGGTGTATTCGGCCATGGCACGGCTCGACTCGACCCCTTCGAACCAGAAGCGATCCCGCACCACCTTGCCCACCATGCCGCCGCGATAGTAGTGGCGCAGCACCAGATGGCGGGACTCATCCTTAACGAACCAGGTCACCCCCCGCCCGATGGAGGTTCCCACCACCTGACGGTTGTTCTGCCACCAGGCAGGATCGAATAACTGGGGAGAGGGGTCGCGAAAGGCCCCTTCGGCATACCAGCAGATCTGGTTGTGTTCGGTCTGTACTCGCATCGTGGAGATCCCGCTCGGTGGGTCATGGATCGCAATTTTTCAATTGGCGATGAGGCTGCCGCTCTGGCATGCCCGCAATAGTGGCCTTTAATCAACGACGTGCAGAAACAGGTCATGGCGCAGGGCCCGGCCTATCCCGGTTGACGATTGTGCGCAATTTTACAATCCAGAGGGGAGTTTGCATAATGCCATCCACCCTTTTTGCCAGCCGTGCGCCACAACATGCCGCTATTTCAAACGCCCCCCTCCTCCATCTGCATCCTGCGGCTCTCCGCCATCGGGGATTGCTGCCACGCACTGGCGCTGGTGCGCGTCATCCAGCGGGAGTGGCCACAGACCCGCATCACCTGGATCACCGGCAAAATCGAGGCAACCCTGTTTGCTGATCTGCCCGGCGTCGAAGTAATCCCCTTAGACAAGAGCAAGGGGTGGCGCGGCTATCGCGATCTCTGGCATACCCTCAAGGGGCGCAAATTCGATGCCCTGCTCCACCTGCAGGCAGCGATGCGAGCCAGCATCGCCACCCTCGGCATCAGCGCCAAGGTCAAACTCGGGTTTGATCGGGAACGGGCCAACGACGGCCAGTGGCTGTTCACCAACCACAAGGTGCCTTCGCCTGCCTCTCCCCATGTGCTGGACGGTTTCCTCGCTTTCGCCAAAGAGCTCGGCATCAAGGATCTGACCCCGGACTGGCAACTGCCCATCAGCGCCGATCATCAGGCGTGGGCAAGGGAGAAGATTGGCGGCAAACCGACTCTGCTTATCTGCGCAGCCGCCAGCAAGGCATTCAAAAACTGGACGGCCGCAGGCTATGCCGCGCTGGCAGATCACGCCGCCAACAAGGGCTTTCAGGTCTATCTCTGTGGCGGGCCTGCCAAACTGGAGCGGGATCTGGCTGCCGAGATCCAGCGCTTAAGCCAGAGCAAACCGGTCGATCTGGTGGGGCAGACCAACCTCAAGCAGCTGCTGGCGCTGATTGGTGAGGCGAGTCTGGTGCTGGCCCCCGATACTGGCCCAACCCATATGGCTACCATAGTGGGCACGCCGGTGATCGGCCTCTATGCCCATCACAATCCGGCGCGTACCGGCCCATATCTCTGCCGCGACTACGTGGTCAGCGTCTATCAGGAGCTGGTCGAGCAGGAGACCGGCAAGCCGCTGGCCGAATTGAGCTGGCGCACCCGCCTCAAGGATCCGGAAGCCATGCGAAACATCACCAGCGAGCAGGTTATCGCCGCGTTCGAGCGGATCTGTGCAGATCGCCAGCTGCCGTAGTGACAGAGCACCTCGGGAATTCCGAGCCATCAGGCAGGGATAACCTGATAGCCTCTGCCCTCAGCCAAAGGCACAATGCAGGCTGATGTGGGTTACGCTCCCGCAGCAAGCTACGAATACTTTGATCGGCTGGAATATGATTCCGGCCGTTTTTTTATTCGCCGCATTCTGGTAAAATTCGCCGCCTTTACATCCTCCTGACTCAAGAATTTTCCGCGTTTTGCGTTTGGCTGTCTCCCTTTCGGGCACAAGACGGCGGTCTCTGCTACAACCAAAACAGCGGTTTCGATTAAAGGTAATAATATGGCGCAACAAGGCACTCTCTATATCATCTCTTCTCCGAGCGGCGCGGGTAAATCCAGTCTGCTCAATGCCTTGCTGACCAACCACAATCAAGCTGGCAAGATGCAGCTGTCGGTTTCCCACACCACTCGCGCCACCCGCCCTGGCGAAGAGCACGGCGTACACTACCACTTCGTCCAGGTGGAAGAGTTCAAGGCGCTGATCGAACGCGGTGATTTTCTGGAGTGGGCCGAAGTGTTCGGCAACTACTACGGCACCTCCCGCGCCGCCATCGAAGCCTGCCTGGCCAAGGGGATCGACGTATTCCTCGACATCGACTGGCAGGGTGCCCGCCAGATCCGCGAGCAGATGCCGACCAAATCCATTTTCATCCTGCCCCCCAGCCGGGAAGAGCTGGAACGCCGCCTGATTGGGCGCGGTCAGGACAGCGCCGAAGTGATTGCTGGCCGGATGGCGAAAGCCATTGCCGAAATGGTGCACTACGACGAGTATGACTATGTCATTATCAATGAAGAGTTCGAGCAGGCGCTGTTCCAGCTCAGGTCCATTATTGAGTGCCAACGGCTGGAGATGCGTCACCAGCAACAGGCTCAAAAAAACTTGCTGCAACAGCTACTGGCAGAGTAAGCCAAAAACAAGTAAACTTTTGCGTCATTTTTAAACACTGCTTTTCTAAATACAGAAAGCCCAAACACTGGAGTCCTGCATGGCACGCGTTACTGTAGAAGATGCTGTAAAACAGGTAGGTAACCGTTTTGACCTGGTGCTGGTCGCCGCGCGCCGCGCTCGTCAAATCGCGGTACAAGGCAAAGATCCCCTGGTCGACGAAGAGAACGACAAGCCGACTGTGATCGCCCTGCGTGAGATCGAGCTGGGTCTGGTGAACAATCAAGTGATGGACACCCAGGACCGCTACGAACAGCAAGAGCAGGAAGCCGCCGAGCTGGCTGCCGTTGCTGCCATCGCCGAAGGCCGCGGTTAAGTTATTCCTCCGGTTGGCACCCGCCCGGGTGCCGACTGTTCATCCCCATTTACAACCGCTCGAAAACCTCGCAAACTCAGGGCTATACCCTCAATTCCACGAATTGCCGTTTCACCGCTGCGGGGACTGTCTTGTATTTATTTGAAAACCTTAAAGAAATAGCCAGTTCCTACCTGCCGCCAGAGCAGGTTGAGAAGCTCAAGCAAGCCTATGTGGTGGCCCGTGATGCCCACCAGGGCCAGATGCGTTCCAGTGGCGAACCCTATATCACCCACCCCGTTGCCGTTGCCCGAATCCTGGGTGACATGCGCCTCGATCATGAAACCCTGATGGCCGCCGTGCTGCACGACGTCATCGAAGACACCTCTGTCACCAAAGCCGATCTAGCCGAACAATTCGGCAATGCGGTTGCAGAACTGGTGGCCGGGGTCTCCAAGCTCGACAAGCTGAAATTTCGCGATCGCAAAGAGGCGCAGGCCGAGAACTTCCGCAAGATGGTGATGGCAATGACCCAGGATATCCGGGTCATTCTGATCAAGCTGGCCGACCGCACCCACAATATGCGCACTCTGGGTTCCCTGCGCCCGGACAAACGCCGCCGCATCGCCCGGGAAACCCTCGAAATCTTCGCCCCCATCGCCAACCGCCTCGGTATTCACACCATGAAGAACGAGCTGGAAGAGCTGGGCTTCGAGGCGCTCTATCCGATGCGATCCCGCGTGCTGCGCGAATCGGTGCGCCGCGCCCGTGGCAATCGCCGCGAGATCATCGACTCCATCCAGAGCGAAATCAGCGGTCGCCTGAAAGAAGCGGGGATCGAACATCAGGTCAGTGGCCGCGAGAAGAACCTGTTCTCCATCTACAACAAGATGGAGAAAAAAGAGCTGCAATTTCATGAGGTAATGGATATCTACGCCTTTCGGGTAAAAGTGAAGGACATAGATACCTGTTACCGGGTGCTGGGGCAGATGCATAGCCTCTACAAGCCGCGCCCCGGCCGCTTCAAGGATTACATCGCCATCCCCAAGACCAACGGCTACCAGTCGCTGCACACCTCTCTGGTGGGGCCGCACGGGGTACCGGTCGAGGTGCAAATTCGCACCGAGTTCATGGATCAGATGGCCGATAAAGGGGTTGCCGCCCACTGGGCCTACAAGCAGGATGGCGACAGCTCGGGCACTACCGCCCAGATCCGCGCCCAGCGCTGGATGCAGAGCCTGCTGGAATTGCAGCAGAGCGCCGGCAGCTCCTTTGAATTTATCGAAGGGGTCAAGACCGACCTCTTTCCCGACGAAATCTACGTCTTTACCCCCGAAGGGCGCATCATGGAGCTGCCCGCCGGCGCCACGCCGGTGGACTTCGCCTACACGGTGCACACCGATATCGGCCACGCCTGCGTCGGTTCGCGGGTCGACCGCCACCCCTACCCGCTCAGCAGCCCGCTGCACTCGGGTCAGACGGTGGAGATCATCACGGCGCCAGGCGCCCGCCCCAACGCGGCCTGGCTCAACTTTGTGGTGACCACCAAGGCACGCTCCAAGATCCGCCAGTTCCTCAAGAACCTGCGCACCGAAGAGTCGGTGGTGCTGGGTCGCCGCCTGCTCAACCATGCGCTGGGCGCCAAGAATATCGAAGACATCCCCGAGCCGCGCATCAAGCAGGTGCTGGCCGATACCAAGCACGAGAACCTGCAGGGGCTGCTGGCCGATGTGGGCCTCGGCAACGCCATGAGCGTCATGGTGGCGCGCCGCATGCTGGGGGATGAACTGCCGCCGGAAGAGCAGCCCAAAACCAGCAGCAAGAAGATGCCGATCAAGGGTGCCGACGGCATGCTGGTCACCTTCGCCAACTGCTGCCGCCCGATCCCGGGAGATGCCATCATCGCCCATATCAGTCCGGGCAAGGGTCTGGTGATCCACCAGGAAGCCTGCCGCAACATCAAGGGCTACAGCAAGGAGCCGGACAAGTACTTGCCAGTGCAGTGGGAAGTGGACAAGGAGCAGGAACAGGAGTTCCGCACCGGTATCAGCATCGAGATCGTCAACCATCAGGGTGCACTGGCCGAGCTGGCCAACGTGATTGCCGCCACCGGCGCCAACATTCACGCCATCAGCACCGAAGAGAAGGATGGCCGGGTCTATCAGGTCAGCCTGCTCATCACCACCAAGAGCCGCATCCACCTGGCCAACATCATGCGCAAGATCCGCGTGATGCCCAACGTGCTCAAGGTGAGCCGACAGAAGAACTGAACACAGGCGGCGCAAGCCGCCTGCTGCTTTTATAGAGACAAGCCATGACCCCCGAACGCTTCAAGCGCATCACCGACATGCTGGCCCAGCGTCAGCTCGATTTGACCGTCTGCATGGAAGAGGTCCATAAACCTCACAATCTGGCCGCCATCGTGCGTACCGCCGATGCCATCGGCATCCACCGGGTACATGCCGTCTGGCCCAAAACCTGGATCCACAAGCGCAAGGGCACCGCCCGCGGCAGCCAGAACTGGGTCGATGTAAAATTGCACCCGGATATCGGCAGCGCGGTGGCCGAGCTGAAAGCCTCCGGCATGCAGATCCTGGCGACCCACCTCTCCGACAGCTCGGTCGATTTTCGCGCCATCGACTACACCAAACCGACCGCCATCCTGGTGGGTCAGGAGAAGCACGGCATCGGTGAAGAGGCGCTGGCGCTGGCCGATCACCATATCGTCATCCCCATGGTCGGCATGGTGCAGTCCCTCAACGTCTCGGTGGCCGCAGCCGCCATCCTCTACGAAGCGCAGCGCCAGCGCGAGCTGGCCGGCTGCTATCAGCGCGGCTGCCCGCTCACGCTGGAGGAGCAAAACAGCATCCTGTTCGAGGGGGGTTATCCTATCTATGCCCAGCTCTGCAAAGAGAAAGAGATGCCCTACCCCCAGCTCGGCCCGGCCGGTGAAATTCTGGCGGACGAAGAGTGGTGGCAACGGATGCAGCTGACCCGCAAAGGGTGGGCGCAGCAGAGCGAGCAGGACGATCCGCAGGAGGAGTGATGGATAACCCTTTTGGCAGCTGGCTGGAATCGCAAATCATCCGGGATCACCTGACCAACCCGAACATAGAGGCCGGCGACTACAGCTACTACTCCGGCTACTACCACGGCAAGCCGTTCGAGGATCACTGCGTCCGCTACCTGCTCGGCGATGGCTCGACCCGCGACACCTGGGAGAGCGGCCTCTGGGGCGAGGTGGATCGGCTGCTCATCGGCAAGTTCTGCTCCATCGGCTCGGGCGCCACCTTCATGCTGGCGGGCAATCAGGGCCACCGGCTGGATTGGGTTTCCACCTTCCCGTTCAACCCCGACACCTTTGGCGAAGGGGCCCGCGGCGGCTTTCTGCGCAAGGGGGATACCCGGATTGGCAACGATGTCTGGATCGGCTCGGAAGCGATGATCATGCCCGGCATCACCATAGGTGATGGCGCCGTCATCGCCACCCGCGCCGTGGTGACCAAAGATGTGGCCCCTTACACCATAGTCGGCGGCAACCCGGCCCAGCCGATCCGCCGCCGCTTCAGCGATGAGCAGATCGCCATGCTGCAAGAGATGCAGTGGTGGGACTGGCCCCTGCCCCGCTTGCAAGCCAGCATGGCGCTACTCTGCTCGGGGGATATCGCCGCCCTTTATCACCATTGGCAACAGGAGTGTGCCTGATGAAACCCCTCTCTCTTTCCCTGTTGGCCCTGACCCTGTTTTCTGCCGGAGCCCTTGCCGTGACCAATACCTATCAGCTCACCAGCGAAGCCGATGTACCCAGCCTCTACCAGCAAACCCTGCCCGACTTCTGGCGCCAGCATGCGGTTGAAGGGGAGTTCAAGGGCAAGGATGGGGTGACAATACGCTATGCTGCGCTGCGGCAAGCCAAGGTCGATCGCGCCATCCTGATCGTCAATGGCCGGGTCGAGAGCTACCTCAAGTATCAGGAGCTGGCGTGGGATCTCTGGCGTCAGGGCTACAGCCTCTATCTTATCGACCATCGCGGTCAGGGGATGTCCGGCCGGATGCTGAATGACCCGCAGAAGGGATATGTCGACAAGTTCGACGATTATGTGGTCGATCTCAAGCAGTTTCACGACCAGATCATCATGGTGGACCAGCCAGCCAAGCTGTTCCTGCTGGCCCACTCCATGGGCGGCGCCATCTCGGCCCGCTATATGGAACGCTGGCCCGATGATATCAAGGCAGCCGTGCTCTCCTCCCCCATGCTGGGCATCAATCTCGGCGGTCTGCCCAAGTGGCTGGCCAAGGGATTGGCCAGCACCATAGGCACGGTCGGCGGCTGGCTTGGCGAGCCCCCCTACGGCCCCGGTCAGGGCGCCTATCAGGATCACGGCTTTGCCGACAACGAGCTGACTCACAGCCAGTCCCGCTATCAGGTGTTCCGCCAGCTCTACGAACAGCATCCGCAGATCAAACTGGGTGGCGCGACCGCCCACTGGATTTATCAGGGGATCACAGGTGCCGATGCCGCCATCGCCGATGCAGGCGCCATCAAGACGCCGCTGCTGGTGCTGCAGGCTGGCAACGACAGCGTGGTGGACAATGCCGCGCAGGATCGCTTCTGCACCATTGCCAAGTGCGAAGGGGGCAAACCACTGCGCATCGAGGGGGCCTGGCACGAGCTGTTTATCGAATCCGATGACAAGCGCCAGCCCGCCCTGACCGCGATGGTCGACTTTTTCGCCCGCTTCTGAGCTGGCTATTTTTTGTAACCCTAAATAAATGGGGTGACAGTGCGGGCTAAGGTAAACTGCCCCTGTTTTCAATCGATGCCGAGGTAATGATGTTCAAAGTAGTTGTATCCGATCTCGATGGCACTCTGCTCAACAAGCAGCACCAGATCTCTCCCCGTACCCGGGATACCCTGCACCGCCTGGTAGAACAAGGTGTGAAATTCGTGGTCGCCACCGGCCGTCATCACGTTGACGTACGCAGCTTCCGCGATGCGCTGGGGATGGACATCTACCTCATTACTTCCAATGGCGCCGTGGTCCATGACAAACAGGATCAGCTGATTTTCAACCAGCCGCTGCCGACCGAAATCGCCGCCGAGCTGATTGCGCTGGAGCGTGACCCCTCTATCCACCTCAATGTCTATCAGGGTGATGACTGGGTGGTGGAAGAGGAGCTGCCCTGGCTGCTGCAGTTCCATGACGAGTCAGGGTTCACCTACCGCCTGGTCGATGACCTGAAGCAGGAACCGAAAGAGCAGATCAACAAGGTGTTCTACATCGGCGACCACGAGAAGCTGCTGAAGATCGAGGCGCACCTCAACCAGCGCTACGGCGACCAGCTCAACGTCACCTTCTCCCTGCCGGACTGCCTCGAAGTGATGCACGCCGGGGTGCATAAGGGCAATGCGGTGCGCGCCGTACTGGAGCAGAACGGTTTCGACATGTCGGAGGCGATCGCCTTCGGCGATGGCATGAACGACTTCGAGATGTTGACCATGGTGGGACGCGGCATCGTGATGGGCAACGCCCATGATCGCCTGAAAATGGCGCTGCCGGAGTATGAGCAGACCCTCACCTCTGATGAAGATGGCGTCGCCGTCTATCTGGAAAAACTGTTCGAGCTGGAGAGCGTCAGCGCCGCCTGATCCTCTTCAATCCCGACATTCGAATCAACAAAGCCTCACCATGTGAGGCTTTGTTTTTTCAGAGTCTCCAGCCAGGGATTGGGCCGCTGCCAGCTGAAGCTCTGGTTCGCTCCGCCGTAGCATTCGGCCAGCCGCAGCGGCGTGCCGGGGGTATGGCGTCGACCGGCCACATCGAGGCAACGGGCAACCTTGCTGTTGAACAGCCTGTCTTTCTGCCACTCCCACTGCGCCTGACCGTCACAGGGTGCCAGCATCACTTCGCTGTCGTTTTTGGCTTGCAAACAGAGATCCTGCAGGCGCAACTCACCCAGATCCCACTCGAACAGTTGATCGTCTTTTCCGCTGCAAGGTTGTGCCAACACCTTCTGCTGGGACACCGCAACGCAAAAATCACCGCTGGTCAGCAAGGGGGAGAGAGAACGCTCCTCCTGCGGTTGTGATGCAATGGAGCCCATCATCACATCGGTGGATGGCGGCTTGATGGTACAGCCACCCAGCAGCAAGGCAGCCAGCAGGGCGGGAGAGCAAGAAAAGGAAATTTTGTTATTCATGGAAAAATGCCTGAAATGGGCCGATGACATCCGCTTGTCAGTGACTCGAGGCTGAAGCATAACCGAAAGGCGGGGTGCGCTGCCCAAATAGAGTGTAAACAGACGTAACAGGGAGAGAGTGCTGGCGCAGCGGAGGCCAGAAAGCAAAAAACCTCGCCGAAGCGAGGTTTTTCTAAATGTGGTCGGTGATAAAGGATTCGAACCTTTGACCCTCTGGTCCCAAACCAGATGCGCTACCGGACTGCGCTAATCACCGAGGCTATTTCTTTCAAAATAGTTTACTTCAAAAAAACAAAGACGACCTGATGGTCATCCTCGTCATACAGCAAGTATGGTGCGAAGAGAGGGACTCGAACCCTCACACCCGGGGGGCACTAACACCTGAAGCTAGCGCGTCTACCAATTCCGCCACCTTCGCGTACCTGACAAGCTGTAAAATGGGGTGGCTGATGGGGCTCGAACCCACGACAACCGGAATCACAATCCGGGACTCTACCAACTGAGCTACAGCCACCACAGCTGTTTTCGTTCCACAACAACGCCCGTTTAACCGACGCACTTTTGATGGTGCGCCCGACAGGATTCGAACCTGTGACCTCTGCCTCCGGAGGGCAGCGCTCTATCCAGCTGAGCTACGGGCGCTACGCTGTCGAACGGGGCGCATTATTAATGATGGTTGCTGGTTTGTCTACACTTTTCTGTCACCGAAACACTGTTCGTTGTTTTTTCAAGCACATTGCGCACTTTTCTTCCACTATTCCCCAGCTGACAGCCGAAAAGGGGCAGATCGCAGTCGCAAATCGCCTTGCTGCCTTGACTTGATTTGATGCCCATCTAGAATGAATGAACGTTCATTCAATCGAAAGTCACACTGATGATTCTGGATAAAAAAGAGAGCATCTTCAACGCGGCCCATGAGGTGCTGGGTGAACGGGGTTTTCATGGTCTGTCGATTGCAGAAGTCGCCAAGAAGGCCAATGTTGCCACCGGCACAATCTATCGTTACTTCAGCGACAAGGATGATCTGATCCGGCAACTGCACCAGCACACTATCTTGCAGTGTGTGCCCATGGTCATGGCCGATGTAGCAATCGATAAAGTTTCATTTCAACAATTTCGCCAATTATGGCTCAATATTCATGCCATTTTTGTTAACGAACCCAACGCTATCCGGTGCAAATTGCAGTACGAGAGCTCTCCGCTAGGGGCAGAATTGGAGACCAATCCTGTCATTCTGGCTGCCTGGGAGCCTCTGGACCGATTTTTTGAACAGGGCGTTGAACAAGGATTGTTTATTGATTTACCGATACGGGCACTCCAGGTGTTGAGTCTGGACAGTGTCATGCATCTGGCCCTGCAGTGCAGGGTGCACAACATCACGCTGACCGAATCGCAGTTGGAAACCGCGATCCGGGCCAGCTGGAATGCCATTTTATCCCCCAATCTTTCCACCTCAGGAGCCTGTTCATGAAAAAGTGGATGGCCATTATGTTGCTGATAGCGATCGCCTTGTTTGGCAGCGTCATCGGCTTCAATTTGTTCAAACAGAAGATGATTGCCCAGTATATGGCCAACCGGCCGGAACCCGAGTTCCCCGTCACAGCCATGGTGACCAAGGCGCAGGATTGGGTACCGACCATCGAAGCGATCGGCTTCATCGAGCCGAATCAGGGGGTGACCCTCTCCACCGAACTGGCCGGCACCATTGATGCCATCACCTTCGAGTCGGGCAAACCGGTCAAGGCTGACCAGCTGCTGCTGAGCCTGGACTCCACCGTGGAGCGGGCCAATCTGCGCGCCTCCCAGGCCAAGCTGCCGGCGGCAAAAGCCAAGTTCGATCGTTTCCAGAACCTCTACAAGACCAGCTCCATCTCCAAAGAGCAGCTGGATGAGGCGGAAGCGGCCTATCGCTCACTGGAAGCAGATATCGAGAGTCTGAAGGCGACCATTGCCCGTCGTGAAGTCCGTGCGCCCTTTAGCGGCGTGGTCGGCCTGCGCAATGTGTTCCTCGGTCAGTATCTGCAACCGGGCACCGATATCGTGCGCCTGGAGGATACCAGCGTGATGCGCCTGCGCTTCACCGTGCCCCAGACCGATATCTCCAAAATCAAGCTGGGCCAGACCATCAAGATCAATGTGGATGCCTATCCGCAAACCCAGTTTGATGGTCATATCACCGCCATCGAGCCTGCGGTCAACTTTCAGAGCGGCCTGATCCAGGTACAGGCAGACATTCCGAACAACGACGGTCAGCTCCGTTCCGGTATGTTCGCCCGCGCCAGCATCATTCTGCCGACGGTGAAAGATCAGATTGTGATCCCGCAGAGCGCTATCTCCTTCACCCTTTACGGTCAGAACGTCTACGTGCTCAAAGAGGGCGAAGAGACCGACAAAGAGGGTAACAAGGTGAAAGTGCTGCGAGCCAAGCAGGTTGTGGTCAAGGCCGGTGAGCGCCGTGGCAACGATGTGCATGTGCTCTCCGGCATCCAGGCCGGTGACCAGATCGTACTGTCGGGTCAGGTTCGCCTGAGCAACGACACCAAGGTGCATGTGGTCGAGAACGATGCCCTGGCCGTTCCGGCACAAACCCCGATGCTGTAAGCGCGGAGATCTGCGATGCGATTTACTGACATATTTATAAAACGGCCTGTGCTGGCGATATCGCTCAGCTTCCTGATCGCCTTGCTGGGCTTTCAGGCCATCTTCAAGATGCAGGTACGGGAATACCCCGAGGTGACCAACACGGTGATCACCGTCAGCACTGGCTACTATGGCGCCAGTTCTGATCTGATCCAGGGGTTCATCACCCAGCCGCTGGAACAGGCGGTCGCGCAAGCCGACAACATCGACTTCATGACCTCCTCCAGCCAGCTGGGTAGCTCAACGATCACTGCGTACATGAAGCTCAACACCGACCCCAACGCCGCGCTGTCCGACATCCTGGCGAAGGTGAACTCGGTGCGCTCCCAGTTGCCGAAAGAGGCGGAAGACCCTTCGGTCACCTCCTCCACCGGTTCGACCACGGCGGTGCTCTACCTCGGCTTTACCAGCCCGGAGCTCAATTCCAGCCAGATCACCGACTATTTGGAGCGGGTTATCAAGCCGCAGCTCTTTACCGTGGGCGGGGTCTCCAAGGTTGACCTCTACGGCGGTGTCGAGTTTGCCCTGCGGGTATGGCTGGATCCGGCCAAGATGGCGGCCTTCAACCTGACGGCCAGCGACGTGATGACGGTGCTCAACAGCAACAACTATCAGTCCGCGACAGGTCAGGCGACCGGTTACTTTACCCTGTTCAACGGCAACGCCGAGACCCAGGTCAAGGATGTCGACGAGCTGAAGCGTCTGGTTGTTGCTACCCGTGACGGCAAGGTGATCCGCCTTTCCGACATTGCCAAGGTAACCCTCGAGAAGAGCCACGACATCTATCGCGCCAGCGCCAACGGCCGCGAAGCTGTGGTCATGGCGGTCAACGCCGCGCCGACAGCCAACCCCATCAACATCGCACACGATGTGCTGGCGTTGCTGCCGAGCCTTGAGCGCAATATGCCGAGCACCATGCGTCTCAACGTGATGTATGACTCCACCGTGGCGATCAACGAGTCCATCCACGAGGTTATCAAGACCATCCTGGAGGCAGCCGCCATCGTTCTGGTGGTCATCACCCTGTTCCTCGGTTCGTTCCGCGCGGTCATCATCCCGATCATCACCATTCCGCTCAGTCTTATCGGCGTAGTGATGATGATGGATATGTTCGGCTTCTCGATAAACCTGATGACCCTGCTGGCGATGGTGCTGGCGATCGGTCTGGTGGTGGATGACGCCATCGTGGTGCTGGAGAACGTCGACCGCCATATCAAGGAGGGGGAAGAACCGTTCCGGGCCGCCATTATCGGTACCCGCGAGATCGCGGTACCGGTTATCGCCATGACGGTCACCCTGGCGGCGGTATACGCGCCTATCGCCCTGATGGGGGGCATCACAGGCTCCCTGTTCAAGGAGTTTGCCCTGACGCTGGCTGGCGCCGTGTTCGTCTCGGGCATCATCGCCCTGACTCTGTCACCGATGATGTGTTCCAAGATGCTCAAGGCCAACGAGCAACCGGGCAAGTTCGAGAGCACAGTCCACCACCTGCTGGAACGGATGACCGATCGCTACGACAGCATGCTGCACGCCGTGATGAAAAAGCGCCCCGTCATCGTGGTGTTCGCCGTCATCGTCTTCGCCAGCCTGCCGCTGCTGTTCAAGTTCATCCCGAGCGAACTGGCACCGTCAGAGGACAAGGGGGTAATGGCCGTGCTGGGTACCGCACCGTCCAACGCCAACCTGGACTACATCGAAAACACCATGGCGGATGTGAACAAGATCCTGGACGACCAGCCCGAGATCGCCTTCTCCCAGGTCTTCTCAGGGGTGTTCAACGCCAACCAGGCGTTCGGTATCGCCTCCATGGTGCCCTGGAGTCAGCGTGAAGCGAGCCAGAAAGAGGTGCTGGATCGGGTCGCCAATCTGGTGAAAGACATCCCGGGTATGGCCATCACCACCTTCCAGTTCCCGGAACTGCCGGGCGCATCGAGTGGTCTGCCGATCCAGTTCGTCATCACCACCCCGAACAGCTTCGAAAGCCTGTTCCTGGTGGCCGGTGAAATTCTGGCAGCGGCGCAGAGTAACGGTCAGTTCGTCTATTCGGATCTCGATCTGAACTACGACTCCGCCACCATGAAGATCCGCATCGACAAGGACAAGGCGGGTGCCTACGGCATCACCATGCAGGATATAGGTATCACCATGGGCACCATGATGGCGGACGGTTACGTCAACCGTATCGACCTTGATGGCCGCTCCTACGAGGTGATCCCGCAGGTCGAGCGCAAGTACCGTCTCAATCCGGAGTCCATCAAGGGCTATTACGTGCGGGCCGCAGATGGCAAATCGATCCCGCTCGGCAGCCTGATCAGCATTGAAGTGGTTGGCGAGCCCCGCGCCCTGCCCCACTTCAACCAGCTGAACTCCGCCACCATAGGCGCCGTTCCGGCTCCGGGCGTGGCCATGGGTGATGCGATCAACTGGTTCCAGACCACCGCCGACGAGAAGCTGCCGCAAGGCTACCGTTACGACTTCATGGGGGAAGCCCGTCAGTTCGTCACCGAAGGCAATGCACTCTATGCAACCTTCGCGCTGGCACTGGCCATCATCTTCCTGGTGCTGGCCATCCAGTTCGAGTCGGTGCGTGACCCGCTGGTCATCATGGTCTCTGTACCGCTCGCCATCAGCGGGGCCTTGATTGCCCTGGCATGGGGTATGGCGACCATGAACATCTACTCCCAGGTGGGCCTCATCACCCTGGTGGGTCTGATTACCAAGCACGGTATCCTGATCTGTGAAGTGGCGAAGGAAGAGCAGCTGCTGCGCGGCATGAACCGGATGGAAGCCGTGATGCAGGCTGCCAAGGTGCGTCTGCGTCCGATCCTGATGACCACGGCCGCCATGATTGCCGGTCTGATCCCGCTGCTCTACGCCGCTGGCGCCGGTGCGGCACAGCGTTTCAGTATCGGTATCGTCATCGTGGCAGGTCTTGCCATCGGCACCCTGTTTACCCTGTTCGTGCTGCCGGTGATCTACACCTATCTGGCTTCCGAGCACAAACCCTTGCCGGTATTCGATGAAACCATTCCGCCCAAAGCAAACGGCGGACATTAATCATCAATGACATGCAAAGGCCCCGTATCGGGGCCTTTTTTATGCTTCGCAGGAAAGACGACATAAGTGCATGAAGCAGTTAAACTAAAAAACACCACATCCAGACCGCAAGGACGCCATGTCAGGACTCTTCTCCAAGACCGCCAGGGCCGTAGGCCGCAACGGACTCTCATATCGCCTGCTCTCCTACATTCTGGTCTGCAGTACCGTATTGGCGATGATCATTACGGCGCTGCAACTCGCCTGGGATTACCGCAAGGATGTTGCCGTCATCGAAGACAGCATCGGCCAGATCGAGGCCTCGTTCCTGCAACCCATCGCCGCCAGCTTGTGGAACCTGGATGAAGAGCAGGTCAAAGTGCAAATTGAAGGGATCATGAACCTGCCCAATATGCAGTTCGTGATGGTCAAGGAGATGCTCGGCAACTCCGAAGTCCCGCTGCTGACCCAGGGGGTCGAGCGGGAAAGCTATGATATCTCCCGAGAATTCAACCTCACCTATCAGGGGGAGATTGTCGGCAAGCTGTTCGTTGCCGCCTCTCTCGAGCAGATCTACCAGCGCCTCATCGAAAAATCGGTGCTGATCATGGTCAGCCAGACCATCAAGACCCTGGTAGTCTCATTTTGCATCCTGATCATCATTTACTATCTGGTGGTCAGGCACATCAACCGCATCGCCAACTACGCCCAGAAGTTCAACCTCGATCGGCTCGACATGGAGCTGGAGCTGGAAGGCCGCCCGCAGCCGCGCAAGAAACCCGATGAGCTGGATACCCTGGTCTCCACCCTCAACCAGATGCGTACCCGGCTGCGTGACGAGCTGGTTGCCCGCCATCAGGCGGTCGAACAACTGCAAAAGGAGCGGGACTTCTCCGCCACCCTGATCAACTCCGCCAACATGGTCATCTGCTGCATGGAACCGGATTTGACCATCGCCAGCATCAACCCGGCTGCCATCCTGCTGACCGGATACCACCAGCAAGAATTGTTGCAGCACAACTGGCTGGATCTCTTTGTCAGCCCGGCACAACGGGAAGAGCTGAACGATATTCTGGCAGCGGAAGGTTCACTGTCAGACAAAGAGGTCATCATGCATGACCAGCAGGCCCATGAGCTGGTACTGCAATGGACCTTCGTCCCCTTCTACGATGGCCCCAACCTCAAGTACCAGATCGGCTTCGGTTACGACATCACCCAGCTGAAAAAGGTCGAGCGGGAGATAATCCAGCTCAACGAGCAGCTGGAAGGCAAGGTGGTTGAACGTACCCGCAGCCTGAGCGAAGCCAACAACCAGCTCGGCAAGGCGTACGACGACCTGAAACAGGCCCAGCAGACCCTGGTGGAGTCGGAGAAGATGGCCTCCCTCGGATCGCTGGTGGCCGGGGTGGCACACGAGATCAATACCCCCATCGGCATCAGCGTGACCGCCTCCTCCTACCTGCAGGAGCGGGTCGCCGACTTCAAATCCCATATCGACTCCAAGCAACTGTCGCGCTCCTATCTCAACGAGTTCACCGTCAACCTCGACGAGTCGATGCAACTGCTGCAGAGCAACCTGCGGCGCGCCTCCGAGCTGATTGCCAGCTTCAAGCAGGTGGCTGTCGACCAGTCATCGGAAGCACGCTACAACTTCAGCCTCGCCGACAACCTTCATCAGGTGGTGGTATCTCTCGGTCACAAACTGAAAAAGAGCCAGTGCGAAGTGGATATCCAGTGCGATCCCAAGCTGTCGATCTTCTCCTTCCCGGGCAGCTTTACCCAGATCTACTCGAACCTGATCCTCAACTCTATCAACCACGGGTTCGACAGCTGGGACAAACCGAAGAAGATCACCATCAAGGTGGAACAGCAGGGAGAGGAGCTGTTTATCGACTATTCGGACAACGGCCGCGGCATCCCGCCAGAAATCTTGCCGCGCATCTTCGATCCCTTCGTCACCTCCAAGCGGGGTCAGGGCGGCAGCGGTCTGGGCACCCACATCATCTACAACCTGGTGGTGCAACTGCTGAAAGGCCGTATCAGCTGTGCCAGCGAACCGGGCCAGGGCGCCCAGTTCCATATTCGCCTGCCGATCCAACATAACTGAGCGCTGGCTCTTGTGAGCCAGCCGCTTTATCCCCATCATGCTGTGATTGCATTCTTAATGAGCGGAGAACCTCGCAATGGCACAGCATTTTGACTATATCGCCATCGGCGGCGGCAGCGGCGGTATTGCTTCTGCCAACCGGGCTGCCATGTACGGTAAGAAAGTTGCCCTGATTGAAGCCAAAGAGTTGGGTGGAACCTGCGTCAACGTAGGCTGCGTACCGAAGAAGGCCATGTGGTATGCAGGCCAGATCGCCGATGCCCTGAAATATGGCGCCGACTACGGCTTTGACACCACCCTCAACCACTTCAACTGGGCCAAGCTGGTCGAGTCCCGCCAGGCCTACATCGGCCGCATTCACCAGTCCTATCAGAACGTGCTGGGCAAGAACCAGATCACCGTCATCAAGGGCTTCGCCCGCTTCGTCAGCAGCAACACCATCGAGGTCAATGGCGAGCACTACACGGCCGATCACATTCTGATCGCTACCGGTGGCCGCCCGGAAATTCCGGCGATCCCGGGTGCCGAGCTGGGTATCGACTCCGATGGTTTCTTCGATCTGCAAAGCCAACCCAAGCGGGTTGCCGTAGTGGGTGCGGGCTACATCGCAGTCGAGATCGCAGGGGTGATGCAGGCGCTCGGCTCAGAGACCCATCTGGTGGTGCGCAAGCACGCGCCGCTGCGCAATTTCGACCCCATGATCCACGAGACACTGGTCGAAATCATGGCGCAGGAAGGGCCCAAGCTGCACACCCACGCCATTCCCAAAGCCGTGCTCAAGAACGCTGACAACAGCCTGACCCTGCAACTGGAAGATGGTCGCCACCTCACCGTCGACTGCCTGATCTGGGCCATCGGCCGGGTACCGGCTACCGACAACCTGAATCTGGCCGCCGCAGGCATCGCGCTGGACGAGAAGGGCTTTATCCCGACCGACAAGTTCCAGAACACCACCGTCGCCAACATCTATGCAGTGGGTGACAACACGGGTCGCATCCAGCTCACCCCGGTGGCCGTCGCTGCGGGCCGTCGCCTCTCCGAACGGCTGTTCAACAACAAGCCGAACGAGCACCTCAACTACGATCTGGTACCGACCGTGGTCTTCAGCCACCCGCCCATCGGCACCATCGGCCTGACCGAACCGGAAGCCATCGCCGAATACGGCGAGGACCAGGTGAAGGTCTACCGCAGCCAGTTCACCGCCATGTACTCGGCACTGACTCAGCATCGCCAGCCCACCCGGATGAAGCTGGTCTGCGTCGGCCCGGAAGAGAAGGTGGTCGGTCTGCACGGTATCGGCTTTGCGATGGACGAGATCCTGCAAGGCTTCGGCGTCGCCATGAAGATGGGTGCCACCAAGGCGGACTTCGACAACTGCGTGGCTATCCATCCGACCAGTGCTGAAGAGTTCGTGACAATGCGATAGGTACGTTTGAAGTTGGCCTGTCATTATCAGGCCAACTTCAACAACTGCGTTCCCATGCCTCATACCACCAGCGCGGAAGAGTTCGTCACTATGCGTTAAGGGCAGATGAAGTTGGCCTGTCACGAGCAGCCGGCGTCTACAGCCATGTAGCCCCTTCCCCCAAACCCGGCTCAGGCCGGGTTTTTTGATCTCTCCTCGCCATTTCTCTCGCAAATCCGTCGTTCTTTACGCCGATTTTACGCCTGCCACATGGCGCTTTATGGCGCCTTTACGCCTGTTTTACATACCCTTTTCAGCGTCAATGACACCAACAGAGTCGATATGGTCTTACATCGGCTCTCGCAGCTAATTATCTCAATGGAGTCGATATGAATTGGCTATATCTGCTGCTCGTCCTCGCCTTGATGGCCTATCTGATGCGCGCACTCACGCGCAGTCACGAGTGAGGGACTACCTATATGCAGCAAGAAATTATCTACCCTGTGGCCAGCAAACTGCCGAGCCTCGTGAACAATCCAATGCGTGCCCTGACGCACCGTGACCACGAGTGAGGAACTAGAACATGTGGCAAGAAATAATCTATCCGGTGGCCTTCGTGCTGCTGGTTCTGCTGCCGGCACCGCTGCTGGGCAACTACATCTACCGGGTATTTGAAGGCAAAATCCACTGGTTGGCACCGGTCGAGCGCGCCACGCTGGCTTGCTGTGGCACCGATGGACGGGAGCAGGACTGGAAGTCCTACGCCCTCAGCCTGCTGGCCTTCAACGGCGCCGGTTTCGGTCTGCTGTTCCTGATCCTGATGGCGCAGGGGTTGCTGCCCCTCAACCCGCAACAACTGCCGGGTCTGAGCTGGCAACTGGCATTCAACACCGCGGTCAGCTTTATGACCAACACCAACTGGCAAGCCTATTCCGGTGAGGCCAGCCTCTCCTACTTCAGCCAGATGGTTGGGCTGACCACCCAGAACTTCGTCTCCGCAGGGACGGGCGCCGCCGTCGCCATTGCCCTGTTCCGCGGCATCGCCCGCCAGCAGACCATCAACCTTGGCAACTTCTGGCAGGATCTGGTGCGTTTCTGCCTCTATGTGCTGCTGCCCATCGCACTGATCATGGCGCTGGTGCTGGTATGGCAAGGGGTGCCGCAAAGCCTCTCCGCCTATCTGCCGTTCCACGGCGTGGAAGGTCAGGAGCAGCTGCTGCCCCTCGGCCCGGCGGCCTCGCAGATCGCCATCAAGCAGCTTGGCTCCAACGGCGGTGGCTTCTTCGGCATCAACTCCGCCCACCCGTTCGAGAACCCGACCACCCTCTCCAACTGGCTGGAGATGGTCGCTCTGCTCACCATCGCCGCAGCCATGGTCTTTACTCTGGGCCGCTATGTGAAGGACATGGCCCACAGCCGCGCCATTCTCGGCGCCATGACCCTCATGCTGGTGCTGGGGCTCTTCGTCTCCCTCTCCCAGGAGCTGAAACCGGATCCCGCCCTCGCCCAGCTCACCACTGACACCAGCAACATGGCTGGCAACTGGGAAGGCAAGGAGAGCCGCTTCGGCCCTGTGCTCTCCAGCATCTGGGAAGTGGCGACCACCGCCGCCTCCAACGGTGCCGTCAACGCCATGCACGACAGCTTTACTCCGCTCGGCGGCATGGTGGGCATGATCAACATGCTGCTGGGTGAGGTCATCTTCGGCGGGGTCGGCTCCGGTATCTACGGCATGATGCTGTTCGTACTGCTGACCGTGTTCCTGTGCGGCCTGATGGTGGGACGTACCCCGACCTATCTGGGCAAACGCCTCGGCATAACCGAGATGAAGTGGGTCGTCGCCAGCATGCTGGTGATGCCGGTGGGGGTTTTGGTGATCGGCGGCTTCACCCTGCTGATGCCGGATGCCAGCACCATCATCGGCCATGATGGCCCGCACGGTCTGTCACGCCTCATCTATGCCTACGCCTCGGCTGCCGGCAACAACGGCTCCGCCTTCGCCGGTTTTGCCGCCGGTGACAACTGGCAGTGCATCGCCATCGGTCTGGCCATGCTGCTCGGTCGCTTCGGCTACATCATTCCGGTACTGGCCATCGCCGGTCAGCTGGCCCGCGCGCCCCGTCAGGAGACGAGCGAAGGAGACTTCCCCATCAGCGGCCCGCTGTTCGTTACCCTGCTGATCATCACCGTCCTGCTGATAGGTGGCCTCTCCTTCCTGCCGGTGCTGGCACTGGGCCCGGTGGCCGAACACCTGAGCCTGATCGGAGGGGCATTCTGATGAACCTGACCCTGTCGATCACCATCCGGATGCCAATGGCCAACTATCTGATGCTGGGAGCTTTCCAATGAGCAAGTCCACTGCAATGAGCACCGACACCATGTTGGTGAAGGGCAAAAAACAGAAATCACAGATCATCCAGGCAATGATTGAGGCCCTCTATCGCTTCAATCCCAAGGCGCTGTTTGGCAGCCCCATCCTGTTCACCCTCTGGCTGGCCGCAGTCATGGCGACCGTGGAGTCCCTGCTGGGGCAGCCTCTCTCCGGCGTCGCCCCCTCGCTGGCCTGGCAGTTGACCGCCTGGCTCTGGCTCACCCTCTGGTTTGCCAACTTCGCGGAAACCCTGGCCGAGGGGCGCGGCAAGGCCCGCGCCGACAGCCTGAAAGCGGGCATGAGCCAGCTCAAGGCCCGTCGTGTGAAGAATGCCAAAGATGGTCAGGGCGAGTGGGTACCCGCCACCAGCCTGATGAAGGGGGATCTGGTGCTGGTACGCAGCGGCGAGATGATCCCGGCCGACGGTGAAGTAATCGCCGGCATCGCCTCGGTCAACGAGGCGGCCATCACCGGTGAATCCGCCCCCGTCATCCGCGAGTCAGGTACCGACCGCAGCGGCGTGACCGGCAACACGACGGTCGTCTCCGACGAGATCTGGGTGCGCGTCAGCAACAATCCGGGCGAGAGCACGCTAGATCGGATGATTGCACTGGTGGAAGGGGCCAAGCGCCAGAAGACTCCCAATGAGATGGCGCTCGACGCCCTGCTGGTGGGCTTGACCCTGATCTTCCTGCTGGTAGTCGCCACCCTGCCCTGGTTCCTCGACTACAACGGCACCCAGGTCCCGCGTCTCTACCTGATCGCGCTCTTTATCACTCTGATCCCGACCACCATCGGCGGCCTGCTCTCCGCCATCGGCATTGCCGGTATGGATCGACTGGTGAAGCTGAACGTCATCGCCAAGTCTGGCCGTGCCGTCGAAGCGGCCGGTGATGTGCGCACCCTGCTGCTGGACAAGACCGGCACCATCACCTTCGGTAACCGGATGGCGGATGAGCTGATCCCGGCACCGGGCGTCGACCCCGCCCTGCTGGCACAAGCCGCCATGCTGGCCTCGCTGGGTGACAACACCCCGGAGGGCAAATCCATCCTGACTCTGGCCAGCAAGAGCATGGCCAAGCCGAGCCAGCTGGAGAGCGACAAGGTGATCCCCTTCAGCGCCGAGACTCGCCTGAGCGGGCTGGATCGCAATGGTCACCAATATCGCAAGGGGGCTGTCGATGCGGTACTAAACTACCTCTCCCTCGACCGCAAGGCGGTGCCGGAGCTGGTGCTCAAGTCAGTCGACAGCATCGCCCGTCAGGGTGGGACTCCGCTGCTGGTCTGCACGCAGGAGAAACTGCTGGGGGTGGTCTACCTCAAGGACATCATCAAGCCCGGTATCAAGGCTCGCTTCCAGATCCTGCGCCATATGGGGATCCGCACCGTGATGATCACCGGCGACAACCCGAAAACCGCCGCTGCCATCGCCGCCGAAGCCGGGGTGGATGACTTCATCGCCGAAGCGACGCCGGAGAAGAAGCTCGCCTATATCCGTCAGGAGCAGGCCGATGGCCGTCTGGTCGCCATGTGCGGTGACGGCGCCAACGATGCGCCCGCACTGGCGCAGGCTGACGTGGGGCTGGCCATGAACGAGGGCACCCAGGCCGCCAAGGAGGCGGGCAATCTGGTGGATCTCGACTCCAACC
Organism: Aeromonas sp. DNP9; assembly: GCF_001728955.1. Taxonomy (NCBI): domain Bacteria; kingdom Pseudomonadati; phylum Pseudomonadota; class Gammaproteobacteria; order Aeromonadales; family Aeromonadaceae; genus Aeromonas; species Aeromonas sp. DNP9. Next base: position 44,557 of record NZ_LYSQ01000012.1, read on the forward strand.
CCACCAAACTGCTGGATGTGGTGCTGGTCGGCAAACAGCTGCTGGTGACCCGTGGCGCCCTGACCACCTTCTCCATCGCCAACGACGTGGCCAAGTACTTTGCCATCCTGCCAGCCCTGTTCATCGCCGCCTACCCGCAACTGGGGGCACTGAACCTGATGCAGCTGGGCAGCCCGCAGAGCGCCATCCTGTCGGCCATCATCTTCAACGCCCTGATCATTGTGGCGCTGGTGCCGCTGGCCCTGCGCGGTGTCGATCTGAAAGGCTCGGCCGCCAGCCTGCTGCGCCGCAACCTGTTGATCTACGGTGTCGGCGGCCTGCTGGTGCCGTTTATCGGCATCAAGCTGATCGATCTGGTCATTACCGGCCTGGGTCTGGTGTAACGACATAACCGGGATGCGGGGCAGACCCGCATCCCCAGCCATCCTTTTGGAGCAAGAGAATCATGATAGCAATCAGAACCCTGTTGACCCTGACCCTGCTGCTGGGAGTGGGTTATCCGCTGGCAGTGACCGGGCTGGCCCAGCTGTTCTTCCCCTGGCAAGCCAACGGCAGCCAACTGACCGACAGCAAGCAGCAACTTATCGGTAGCGCCCTGCTGGCACAGAAATTCGAGCGGGCTGACTACTTCCACCCCCGCCCCTCCGCCAGTGATTTCAACACCATTGGCGGCAGTGCCAGCAATCTGGGGATGAGCTCACCGCTGCGGGCAGAGTTCGCCGAACAGGCAGCCAAGGCACAACCGGGAACCAGCTCCCCCGCCATGCTGACCCGCTCCGCCTCCGGCCTCGATCCCCACCTGCCGCTGGATGCGGTGCTGGCTCAGGTCGACCGCGTCGCCAAAGAACGTGGACTGGATCCCGCCCAACTGACGGAGCAGGTCAAGTCGGCCACACAAGCTGGTATCCTTGGCCCGCAGGTGGTCAACATTCTCCAGCTGAATCTGCAACTGGATCATCAAAAGGGCGCCTGATGGTGCCCATTCCGGTTTGGTGATGACCTCGATTTTCGAAACGGGCGGTTGGCTCGATAGGGATAACAATGGCTGATGTAGCAAGCGCTGACGCCCTGCTGACGAGTCTGATGCAGGAGCATGGGGATGCGTGATGAGGTAAGGGCCGACGCCCTGCTGGCGAGCCTGGAACAGGAGCACAAGGGCAAGCTGAAGGTGTTTCTCGGCGCCGCTCCCGGCGTCGGCAAGACCTACGCCATGCTGCAGGCGGTGCGGGAACAGGCCAAAGAGGGGGTCGACATCCTGATCGGCGTGGTGGAGACCCACGGCCGTCAGGAGACGCTGGCCCTGCTCGACAAACTCGCCATCATGCCGCGCAAGATCCACATGCACCGCCAGCAGCGACTGGAGGAGATGGATCTCGACGGCCTGCTCGCCCGCAAACCGGCCATCGCCGTGGTGGACGAGCTGGCACACAGCAACGCCCCCGGCAGCCGCCACGAGAAGCGCTGGCAGGATGTGGAGGAGCTGCTCAACGCCGGGATCGACGTCTACACCACCCTCAACGTGCAGCATCTGGAGAGCCTCAACGATCTGGTGTGGCAGCTGACCGGGGTCAGGGTGAAAGAGACCCTGCCCGATCAGGTGCTGCTGGAAGCCGACAGTCTGGTGCTGATCGACCTGCCCCCCAAGGAGCTGCTCGGCCGTCTCAAGGAGGGCAAGGTCTATGTGCCCCATCAGGCCAAAGCGGCGCTGCAATCCTTCTTCTCCCTCAACAACCTCACCGCATTGCGGGAGCTGGCGATGCAGACCGCCGCCAGCCATGTGGAGGGCGATCTGCAACTGCAGTGGCAGGCAGCAGGCAAGAGCACCTTGCCACTGCGGGGCAAGCTGATGGTTTGCCTCGGCGACCTGCACGGCTCGGCGCTGGTGCGCTATGGCCACCGCTTCGCCCAGCGCCGTCAGCTCCCGTGGCTGGTGGTGCATGTCGACAGCAATGGCCGCCGCTCTGCCGATGTGGAGCAGGCGCTGGCGCTCGCCTCCCACCTCGGTGCCAAGGTGCTGACGCTATCCAGCCCGGCGGTCGCCAACACCCTGCTGGAGACTGCCGAACAGCAGCAGGTATCCCAGCTGCTGCTCGGCAAACCGCACAAGGCGCCGTGGCGTCGCTCGCTGGTGCAGCACCTGCTCAAGCAGGCACAGGGGCTGGAGATCACCCTGGTCGATACCGAGAAGCAGAAGCCCGAAGTGGGGGTGCGCGTCCCGACCCCGAAGGATATTCACCACAGCCTGCTGGCGGTGACCATCATGGGGATCACCTCGGCCGCCGCCTGGGGGCTCTCCTACTGGCTGCCGCCTGCAGCTTTGCCGCTCATCTTCGTGCTGGGGGTGCTGGCGACCGCCCTCACCACCAGTCTGGTGCCCGCCACGCTGGCGGCTGTGCTGGGCTTTATCGCCCACAATCTGCTCTTCACCGCCCCCTACTTCTCCCTGAGCGTCGCCAACCACAGCGACCTGCTCACCCTGTTTGTGCTGCTTATCGTCGGCATGACGGCGGGACGGCTCGCCTCCCGCCAGCGGCAACAGCTGATCGGTCTGCGCGAGACCCAGCAGCTGGGCAATGCCCTGCTCTCCCTCAGTCAGGGGTTGGCCACCGCCAGCAGCCCGGAGGAGGTTTTGAGACAAGGTGCCCAGGCCATTTCGCTGGCGCTCGGCCAGCCGACCGTGGTGATCGACAAGGAGTTCAACGATCGGCTCGGCAACGAGAAGCACAGGCCCGGCCAGACCGACAAGGCGGCCATCGACTGGTGTCTGGCCCAGAAGCAGAGCGCCGGAGCCCACACTGCGACCCTCAATGCCGCCGAGGCCCAGTATCACCACCTCAGCGATGATCTGGTGATCGGCATAACGCTGGCCAATCCGCTCTCCTCCTCTGCCGAACACCAGCTGCAGGCGCTGCTCACCGACATTCGCGCCGCGCTGGCGCGGATCGACCTCAACGAGCGGCTGGCCGACAGCCAGTTGCAGGCGGAGACCGACCGGATGCGCGCGGCCCTGCTCTCCTCGGTCTCCCACGATTTGAAGACGCCATTGGCGACCATCATGGGGGCAGGCAGCACTCTGCTGGAATATGGTGACCGGATCCCCGCCGAAGACCGCGACGAACTGCTCCACTCGGTGCAGGAGGAGGCGCGCCGCCTGCACAGCTATGTGCAGAATCTGCTGGATATGACCCGCATCGGCTCCCCCGACTTCCAGCTGAAACGGGACTGGGTCGATCTGGCGGATTTGGTGGAGAGTGCCCGCAAGCGGCTCGACTCCTCCTGGCGTCAGCACAAGCTGCTGGTCCATTTCGATCAGCATGTGCCCCAGCTCTATGTCCATGGCGCCCTGATCGAGCAGGTGCTGGTCAACATCCTCGACAACGCCTCCCGCTACTCGCCGGCAGGCACCCCCATCGAGTTCAAGGTGATGGTGGCCGAACCCGACCTCATCATCGATATCATCGATATCGGGGTCGGTATCGCCGAATCGGATCGGGAGAAGATCTTCAACCTCTTCTACACCCAGCCGGTGGGTGATTGCGGCAGCCGTGGCACCGGGCTTGGCCTCGCCATTTCCCGCGCTATGATAGAGGCCCACGGCGGCAAGATTTGGGCCTTCTCCGGCCCCAATGGCAACGGAACCTGCATGCGCCTCTCCCTGCCGCTTGCTCTCAATTCACCGGAGGTCTGATGGCTGACCGCCTGATCGGGTCACTCGGCCCCTCCCACCATTCGCCTCTGGAGGTTCGATGGCGCACATTCTGGTCATAGATGATGAAGCGGCGATCCGTCGCTTTCTGCGGATCAGCCTGATTGCCGAGGGGCATCAGGTGAGCGAAGCGGTCAGCGTCACCGAGGGGCTGGAGCAGTATCGCCACCTCAACCCCGATCTGGTGATCCTCGATCTCGGTCTGCCGGATGGCGATGGTATTCAGGTACTGCAGGCCATTCGCGAACACCACCCCAACCCGGTGCTGGTGCTGTCGGCCCGCGATTCGGAGCAGGAGAAGGTGCGGCTGCTGGATGCCGGCGCCAACGACTACATGAGCAAGCCGTTCGGCATTGGCGAGATGATGGCTCGTATTCGCGTGCTGTTGCGCCAACGGGCTGGCGTCAGCAGTGGCGAACGGCGCCACTTCCCCCAATGCGGCCTGACGCTGGATATCAGCAGCCACAAAGTGACCATGAAGGAGGAGGAGATCCCTCTTTCTCGCAAGGAGTTCGCCCTGCTGCAGGCGCTGGTGTGCCACCCCGGCAAGCTGGTGATGCAGACCCAGCTGCTCAACGACATCTGGGGGCCGAGCCACAAGGAGGACACCCACTACCTGCGCATCGTTATCGCCAGCCTGCGCAAGAAGCTGGGGGATAACCCCCAGCAACCGACGCTTATCGAGACCGAATCAGGTATCGGCTACCGCTTTATCGGCAACTGACGTTTCACGTGGAACGACGCCAGCTGCAAAGCAGCACCAGCAAGCCACAGCCACTCAGCAACAGGCCGAGATCCTGCAATCCGGCCGCCACCGCCAACCCCAGACTAAGCAGCAGGTAGTAACCAAGCCCGAACAGGGCGCCTGCACTGCCTGCTACCTCGCGATAGGCCAGCAGCGCCTGACTCAGCACGTTGGGGATCGCCAGTCCGAAGGCCACCACGATTCCCATCATGGGCAGCAGGAACCAGAGGCTAGCCTGAGTCGTCCAGACCAGCAGCCCGGCAACCAGCGCCAGAGCGCAAGCCAGTCTGATCAGAGAGGACGGCAGCCACCCCCTCCCCAGCAGATGCTTGTTGAACAGGCTGCCAACCAGGGTCGCCAGCGCCAGCAAGATCCCCGAGTAACCAAACTCGCCGGTACTCAATCCCAATCCGGCAAACAGGAACGGCGCCAGACTGTAGTAACCAAACAGCATGGTGTTGAACAGAGCCACCAGCATGGCACTGCGCCAGAGCCCACCATCTTTTATCATGCGGCACGCCAGCGGCCAGAGTGCGACTCGCTGGGTAGTAACCGGGCGGGTTTCCGGCAGTTGCCAACAGGCAACCAGCAGCAAGCCTACAGCCAGTATCAGCAAACCACTGAACACCCCGAGATAGCCGAACCAGCTCGCCAGCTGACCGCCACTGAGCAACCCCAGCACCGGACTCAGTGAGAGCGCTATGCCCATCACCGAGAAGACCCGCGCCAGATCGCGGCCCTGATAGCTGTCGCGCAGCATGGTCTGGGTCACCACGGATCCCACCGCGGCGCCAAAGGCCGCGATAACCCGGGCCAGCAGCAGGGTTTCAAACTGGTTAGCCAGCAGCGCCAGCAGGGTGCCGACGCCATAGGTGAGCAGACCCGCCAGCATGGCGGGACGCCGCCCAATCAGATCGCAGAGCCGTCCCCAGCAGACCACACCCACCGCAAACGCCAGAAAATAGACCGACAGGGTCTGGGATGCCTGCCCTTCGCTCACCCGAAACTGGGTAGCGATGTGGGTCAGTACCGGGCTGTAGATGGTCTCCACAATTTGGGGAAACATCATCAATCCCACCACCAGCCAGAGCGGTGGCAACTTGTTGTTCATGACAAACCTCCTTCACAAGAGGTCGCCATTCTAGAGAGATGCCACCTGTCTGATTACAATAAGCAGGACTATAAACATCAAAAATCGGACATATGGCCTTTATTCTTCCCGATCACCCTTTTGACCCCGACCAGCTGACGGGCAGCGTGATCGGCATTGCCTCCGCGCTCGGTTGGCACGACTCGGGTCTGCATCAACATCAACGCCATCAGCTGCTGTTCGCCCAATCCGGCTGCATGACCATGGAGCTGGAAGGTCGGGTCTGCCTGCTGCCACCTACCCGCGCCGCCTGGCTGCCAGCAGGCACCGCCCACCGGGTACTGATGCGCGGCGTGGTGGCCTACCGCTCTCTCTACTTCCAGCCGCACCCCGAGTTGCCCGGCACGGTGGAGGTGCTGGCGGTCAATCCACTGCTGCACGAACTGATCGAGCGGATGGCGCTCTGGCCGTGGGACAAACCGCAAGAGCAGCAACAGCGGACGGTTGCACTGTTTATGGAGGAGTTGGGGCAGGCGCCGCGGGAGTCGTGGCAGTTGCCGCTGCCGACCGATCCCAGACTGGGCGACTGGCTACAGCAGTTGAAACGGGGGGATGCCCTGCCCGATCGGCTCAACCGGCTGGCCGAGCGGGTGGGTGCCAGTGACAAGACCATTGGCCGCATCTTCATGCGGGAGACCGGCATGAGCTATCAGGCGTGGCGTCAGCAGTGGCGGCTGTTGCGCGCCATGGAGCTGCTGGCAGAAAGCGAGCCCATCAGCCGGATTGCCGCTGCGCTGGAGTTCTCCAGCGACAGCGCCTTCATCAGCTTCTTCAAACAACATACGGGACAGACCCCCCTGCGCTACCTCAACTCTCGGGGTGAGTCGCCACAGCCTGGCTCGCCTCCACCACCAGGGTATCCAGCGCCAGCGGCTTGAGATTGTGCAGCGCATCCTGCATCACGGCGTGGGATGCCTGTTGCAACTCGCTCTGCACATCTTGCTCCAGCTGGGCACTCTCCAGCTCGGGCCGCGGGTTTTCGTTGGCCATCACGTTCAGGCTCAGGACACTCACAATCAGGGTAGCGATCAGGCTTTTCATCTGGTTTGCTCCGGTATGGTTGAGATGACCAGATAGATATTCCAATAGTTGTGCCAATCCTCACGCAATTCATAACATGATGATTTTGTTTAAATTAACTATATCTCGATACCAAATTGAGTCGCAAAACGCATCCCGCTCGGTCATTTTTAAACCAACAGTTGGTGCTTTTAACCACGCTTGATTTTTGCACCATGTTCCACGTGGAACGTCCCATCTTTTTGATCGACACCCGCTTTTAAACTGAGCTATGGTGCTACATCCCCGTAACTCAAATCTGGATCTGTCACTGAATGGAATTTTCCTTGTTCGGCGAGAAGTTCACTCGCCACGCCGGTATTACCCAACTCATGGATGACCTCAATCAGGGGCTGACCAATCCGGACGCCATCATGCTGGGTGGCGGCAATCCGGCCCCCATCCCCGCCATGCTGGAACGCTTTCAAGCCGAGGCCAAGAGCCTGCTCGACAACGGCGAGCTGGTCAAAGCGATGGCCAACTACGACGGCCCACAGGGCAAAGACAGGTTCACCAAAGCGCTGGCAGCCCTGCTCAGCAAGGAGCTGGGCTGGGATATCTCGGCCCGCAATATCGCCCTGACCAACGGCAGTCAGAATGCCTTCTTCTACCTGTTCAACCTGCTGGCTGGCGAATTTGCCGATGGCCGCAAGAAGAAGGTGCTGTTCCCGCTCGCTCCCGAATACATCGGCTATGCCGACTCGGCGCTGGCCGACGACTACTTCGTGGCCTACAAGCCCACCATCGAGAAGCTGCCCGATGGCCAGTTCAAATACCACGTGGATTTTGAGAGCCTGCAGGTGGGTGACGATATCGGGGTGATCTGCGTCTCCCGCCCGACCAACCCGACCGGCAATGTGCTGACCGACGAAGAGATCGAACACCTCGATCAGATCGCCCGCGACAAGGGGATTCCGCTGCTGATCGACAACGCCTACGGCGTCCCCTTCCCGGGCATCATCTTCAGCGAAGCCAAACCGTTCTGGAACGCCAACACCATCCTCTGCATGAGCCTCTCCAAGCTCGGCCTGCCAGGCACCCGCTGCGGCATCGTCATTGCCGACGAGAAGATCATCCAGGCCATCACCAACCTCAGCGGCATCATCAATCTGGCACCGGGCAGTCTGGGGCCTGCCATCACCATCCCGATGATCGAGAGCGGCGATATCATTGCTCTCAGCGAACAGGTGGTGAAGCCCTTCTATCAGCAGAAGGCGGAGCTGGCGGTGCAGCTGCTACGCGAAGCGATCCCCGACCCGCGCTTCCATATCCACAAGCCGGAAGGCGCCCTCTTCCTCTGGCTCTGGTTTGAAGGCTTGCCGATCCACTGTCAGGAGCTCTATGAGCGACTGAAGGCGAAAAACCTGCTGATCGTGCCGGGGCACTACTTCTTCCCCGGCATCGATGACCCCGAGTGGCGCCACAGCCAAGAGTGCATTCGCCTCAACTACTCCCAGAGCGAGGAGCTGGTGCGCCGTGGTATCGCCATTCTGGCGGAGGAGATCAACGCCCTCTATGCTGGTTAATCCAATCCAGCGATACAAAAACAGAAAGGCCTGCAGATGCAGGCCTTTGTCGTTTATCGCGATCCGATTTACTTAGCCGGGCAGCGCCAGCTGCTCGGGCTTGCCGATGGGGATGGCTCTGGGCTTGAGCGCCTCCGGCAGTTCGCGTGCCAGATCGATGGTCAGCAGACCATGCTCCAGCTTGGCGCCCTGCACTTCCACGTGCTGGCTCAGCTTGAAGGCGAGCTCGAAGTCACGCTCGGCAATCCCCTGATGGAGGAACTGACGCTCACCGGCCGCAGCCCCTTTGCGCCCCTTCACCTTGAGGGTACCATTTTCGGTCTCCAGCTCCAGCTCTTCGCGCTCGAAGCCAGCCACGGCGACCGTGATGCGATAGCCATCCTGATCGCGCTTTTCAATGTTGTACGGGGGGTAAGCGGCGGTCTTCTGCTCGAACAGACCTTCCAGCTCACGGGCCATCCGCTCGAAGCCGACGGCGTTGGAATAGAGATGAGAAAAATCGAGGTTACGCATAATCCTATCCTTCTAATAAGCAACAGGTTCAACTCTCCACAGGCCCGTCATCGGCACCCGGGAAATTTTAAAATCGCAGTGTATTCAGGCTATCAGCCGTTGATCTCAATCTTGCGCGGCTTCATCGCCTCGGGCACTTCACGCACCAGCTCGATGTGCAGCAAGCCGTTTTTCAGGTCGGCCCCTTTCACCCGCACATAGTCGGCCAGCTGGAAGCGGCGCTCGAAACCACGTTCGGCAATCCCCTGATAGAGATAGTTGCGCCCGGTGTCGGCCTGCTTGTTGCCTTTTACCGTCAGCAGATTTTCCTGGAAGCTCAGCTCCAGCTCTTCCTGGGTAAAGCCCGCCACCGCCATGCTGATGCGGTAGTCGTTGTCACCCAGCTGCTCGATGTTGTAGGGGGGATAACCGGCATTGCCATTGCTGGCCGCAGATTCGATGAGATTGGCCAGACGATCGAAACCGATGGCAGAACGATAGAGCGGAGAAAAGTCGATAGAACGCATAGTATTACCCTCTTGTGAGCGATAACGGATTGTTTGCCCTCCTTATGGACGGGCGCCTGGTCGAAACCTCTGTCGAGCGTTCCGGCCTTGTTACCTATATAGGGGCTCACTTTTTCCTTTCAAGGGGATTTTTTTAAATTTTTTAAATGGCCTCGCCGACCTTTGGCACATCAACCAGTTGGCCCGATAGTGATGATAATCGACCCGTGGGCCACTGATGGCAATGCGCTCCGCACCCCATAATTGGTTGCATATCCACCAGCCAACATGGAGCCATCCCATGAGGATTACCCAGATTCGCAACGCCACCTTGCTGCTCGACTATGCCGGCACCCGCTTTCTGATCGACCCCATGCTCTCGGCCAAGGGGGCCTTCCCCGGCTTTGAGGGTACAGCCAACAGCCAGCTGCGCAATCCGCTGGTCGAGCTGCCGCTGCCGATCGATGAGCTGGTCGATGTGGACGCCGTTATCGTCACCCACGACCATCCCGACCACTGGGATGACGCCGCCAGAGCGCTAATCCCCAAACATCTGCCGCTCTTGGTACAACATCAGAAAGATGCCGATGCCATTCGTGCCAGTGGCTTTGAGGATGTGCGGCTGCTGAGCGACCAGCCCGAGTTTGCCGGCATTCGCCTGCAACAGACCGGTGGCCAGCACGGCAGCGACCAGTTGATGGCGGTACTGGGCGAGCGCATGGGAGAGGTATGCGGCGTGGTCTTCTCCCATCCCGATGAACAGAGCCTCTATCTGGTCGGTGATACCATCTGGCATCCCTCGGTCGAGCAAGCCCTGCAACAGCATCAACCCGAGGTCATCATCCTCAACTGCGGCGATGCACAGGTGCCCGGACTCGGTTCCATCATCATGGGCAAGGAGGATGTCGCCGCCGTTTATCAGGCCGCACCGCAAGCCACGCTGATCGCCAGCCATATGGAGGCGGTCAACCACGCCGTGCTGTCACGCCAGGAGCTGCACGACTATCTGGTGGACCGGGGCATGACGGATCGGGTACGGGTGCCGGAAGATGGCGAGGCGATATCGCTGTGATCCGCAGGGGGGCCATGCCAGACATGGCCCTTCGGCTTTCACTGCCGAACGCTTATGATGAGTGGTCTGAGCGCAGAGAGGAGCCAACACCATGACCACCCCGATCGTTGCCGTGGTGACCTTCGATCACTTCAGCCCTTTTCACTGCGCCGTCCCCTGCCTCATCTTCGGCGATATCCTGCCGGGCCAGCCGCTGTTCGAGCTCAAGATCTGCTGCGGTGATGGCAACCCTCATTCACACTCGGCGCAAGGCTTCACCATTCAGACTCCCCATGGGCTGGAGGTGCTGGCCGAGGCGGAGATCATCGTTATTCCCTTCTGGCACGACCCCGCGGCACGACCACCAGCAGCGCTGCTCGATGCCCTGATTGCCGCCAGAGCCAGAGGAGCCCGACTGGTCGGGCTCTGTCTCGGCACCTATGTGCTCGCCTACGCCGGGCTGCTCAATGGTCGCAAGGCATCGACCCACTGGGAGTACGAACAGGATTTCTGCCACCGCTTTCCCTGCGTGCAACTCGATACCAACGCCCTCTATGTGGATGACGAGGGGCTGGTCACCTCGGCAGGCACTGCCGCCGGGCTGGACTGCTGCCTCTATCTGGTACGCCAGTACCACGGCTCGGCCATCGCCAACAAGGTGGCGCGGCGGCTGGTGATCCCGCCTCACCGGGAAGGGGGGCAGGCCCAGTTTATCGAGCAGCCAGTACCCGCCTCCACCCGCGATCTCAGGATGAACCAGTTGCTCGACCACCTGCGTGCCCATCTGGCCGAGCCTCACACCCTGGACTCTCTGGCGGCCCATACCCTGATGAGTCGGCGCACCTTTACCCGCCGTTTTCATCAGGCAACCGGCCTCTCGGTGGGTGAATGGCTGCTGGCGGAACGGCTCAGGCGCAGTCAGGAGCTGCTGGAGGTAAGCGGCCATTCCATCGATCGCATTGCCGAGCTGGTCGGCTTCAAAAGTGCCACCTCTCTGCGCAATCACTTTCGTGCCCGCTTTGCCATCTCTCCCAGCGAGTGGCGAAGATCTTTTCGTGGCAACAATGTCTGATGACATCCTCTATACCCGCTCACTCCGCTATGGCAGGCTAACCAGAAATCCCGAGGAGTCATCCCATGTCCCGTTCCGAACGCCTGCTGGCCCTGCTCCAGCTGCTGCGCGGCCACCGTTACGCCATCACTGGCACAGAACTGGCCAGCCAGCTTGGCATCAGCCTGCGCACCCTCTATCGGGATATCGCCACCCTGCAGGCGCAAGGTGCCCATATCGAGGGTGAACCAGGGATCGGCTATGTGCTGCGTCCCGGCTTCATGCTGCCGCCATTGATGTTCAGTGAAGAGGAGCTGGATGCACTGGTGCTGGGGTCGCGTTGGGTCGTCGCCCACGGTGACGAAGCCTTGAGTGCATCGGCCAGCAGTGCGCTGGCCAAGATAGAAGCCGTGCTGCCCGCCGACTATCGCCAGCAGCTCCAGAACAATGCCCTGCTGATCGGCACCTCCCGCAGCGACAACCACACAGATGAAGCCCCGCTGCGCAGCGCCATCCGCAAGCAACGCAAGGTGATCCTGGGCTATCGCGATCTCAAGGATGAGGCCTCTGAGCGCACCGTCTGGCCCTTTGCCCTCGGCTACTTCGAACAGGTACGGGTACTGGTGGCCTGGTGCGAACTGCGTCAGGGCTTTCGCCACTTTCGGGTCGATCGCATTACCCGGATGCAGCCGCAAGATTGCCGCTATCCAAAAAGCAGAGAGAGCCTGCTGAAGGAGTGGCGCGCCACCCAGCAGATCCCGCAGCCGAAATTCATTGCTGACAGAAACTGACAGCAGGTAGCGCCATGCTGACGGGGTCGGCGCCGATGCGCCATCTCATCAGCAAGGAGCATCACCATGTTAGTCCCCCAGTTCACCATCCTCTACGTTACCAATCCGACCCGCAGCGCGCTCTTCTACCGCGAGTTGTTCGGGCGTGAACCAGTGGAGGAGTCACCTACCTTTGCCATGTTCGTATTCGAGTCAGGCGCCAGACTGGCGCTCTGGTCCAGTACCACCGTCGAGCCAGCCGTTACCCAAAGTGCTGGCGCCATGGAACTGGCCTTCTCGCTGCCTGATGAAACCAGTGTCGATTCTGGCTTGTCAGAGTGGCAAGCTCGTGGCCTGACCATCATCCAGCAACCAACCCGGATGGAGTTTGGCTATACCGGCATGGCTGTTGATCCCGATGGCCATCGCCTGCGACTCTACTGCCTGGCACCAGAACTGAGCTGAGTTATAACCATCAACACCAAGCAGTTTCATGTTTCACGTGGAACGTGCCATTTCCCCGCCCCTGAAAATAAAAAAAAGCCGCTCACAGGGAGCGGCTTTTGTATATCGAGCTGATAGCGTCGATTATACGTCGAGGTTGGCCACGCGCAGGGCGTTGGTCTCGATAAAGTCGCGACGGGGCTCAACGGCATCACCCATCAGGGTGGAGAAGAGCTGGTCAGCGCCGACGGCGTCGTCGATGGTGACGCGCAGCATGCGGCGGGCTTCCGGATCCATGGTGGTTTCCCACAGCTGGTCCGGGTTCATCTCACCCAGCCCTTTATAGCGCTGGATGTAGATGCCGCGCTTGCCTTCGCCCATCAGCCACTCGACGGCTTCCACGAAGTTGGCAACCGGTTTGACCTTCTCGCCACGCTTGATGAAACCACCTTCCTCGATCAGGTTGGCGATCTCCTTGCCCAGCGAAACCAACTGACGGTACTCACCGGACTGCAGGAAGTCGTAGCTGAGCGGATATTCGCGATCGACACCGTGCTGACGTACCACGGCGTGCGGCACGTACAGGCTGCGCTCTTCGTCACGACGAACCTGGATCTGGTACTGGATACCGTGGTTGCTCTCGTTGAGCACGGCTTCCATCCCCTGACACCAGGCCAGCAGATCGCTCTCGCTGTTCAGCAGCGCTTCGTTCAACTCCGGCTGATAGATCAGTTGGGTCAGCACGGCTTCCGGCGCACGACGAGACATGCGGGTGATCAGGTGAGTCACCGAGCGGTGCTGGTTGACCAGACGCTCCAGTGCCTCGCCACCGATGGCCGGGGCAGACTCGTTAACGTGCAGGGTAGCACCATCCAGCGCCATGGCGGTCTGGTACTGCAGCAGCGCGTCTTCGTCTTTCAGATACTGCTCCTGCTTGCCCTTCTTCACTTTGTAGAGCGGCGGCTGGGCGATGTAGACGTAGCCACGTTCGATAATTTCCGGCATCTGACGATAGAAGAAGGTCAACAGCAGGGTTCGGATGTGCGCACCATCGACGTCCGCATCGGTCATGATGATGATGTTGTGATAACGCAGCTTGTCCGGATTGTACTCGTCGCGACCGATACCGCAGCCCAGTGCGGTGATCAGGGTGCCCACCTCTTGCGAGGAGATCATCTTGTCGAAACGGGCCTTCTCTACGTTCAGGATCTTGCCCTTGAGCGGCAGGATGGCCTGGTTCTTACGGTTGCGACCCTGCTTGGCGGAACCGCCAGCAGAGTCCCCTTCCACTATGTAGAGTTCGGAGAGAGCCGGGTCTTTTTCCTGACAGTCAGCCAGCTTGCCGGGCAGACCGGCGATATCCAGCGCGCCTTTGCGGCGGGTCAGTTCGCGAGCCTTGCGGGCCGCTTCACGGGCACGGGCCGCATCGATGATCTTGTTGACCACGATCTTGGCATCGCCCGGGTTTTCCAGCAGGAAGTCAGCCAGCTTCTCACCCATCGCCTGTTCAACGGCGGTCTTCACTTCGGAAGAGACCAGCTTGTCTTTGGTCTGAGATGAGAACTTGGGATCCGGCACCTTGACGGAGATAACGGCAATCAGACCTTCACGCACGTCGTCGCCACTGGCGGCAGACTTGGCCTTCTTGCTGTAGTCCTCTTTGTCCATATAGGAGTTCAGAGTACGGGTCAGCGCGGTACGGAAACCAACGAGGTGAGTACCACCATCCCGCTGCGGGATGTTGTTGGTGAAGCAGTAGACCCCTTCCTGATAGGCGTCGTTCCACTGCATCGCCACTTCAACGCCGATACCATCCTGCTCGGTAGTGAAATGGAACACCTTTGGGTGGATCGGGGTCTTGTTCTGGTTCAGGTATTCAACGAATGCCTTGATGCCACCCTCGTAGCAGAAATGCGCCTCGCGGCCATCACGCTCGTCTTGCAGACGGATGGAGACACCGGAGTTGAGGAAGGAGAGCTCACGCAGGCGCTTGGCCAGGATCTCGTAGTGGAACAGGGTATCGCTGAAAATGGCCGGGCTCGGCCAGAAGCGAACTTCGGTACCGGTGCCGGTGCTGTCGCCAATCTGCTTGAGCGGCGCTTGCGGCTCACCCAGATGATAGGTCTGCTCGTAGACGTGGCCGTTACGACGAATGGTCAGCAACAGCTTGTCAGAGAGGGCGTTAACTACCGAGACACCCACGCCATGCAGGCCGCCGGATACCTTGTAGGAGTTGTCATCAAACTTACCGCCAGCGTGCAGCACGGTCATGATGACCTCTGCGGCGGAGCGGCCCTCCTCCTCGTGCATGTCTACCGGGATACCCCGGCCATTGTCACGCACAGAGACAGAACCGTCGGAATGGATCTTGACCAGAATATCGGAGCAGTAGCCAGCGAGCGCCTCGTCAATGGAGTTATCGACGACCTCGAACACCATGTGGTGCAGACCCGAGCCATCATCCGTATCGCCGATATACATCCCCGGGCGCTTGCGGACCGCATCCAGGCCCTTCAGCACCTTGATATTCGAGGAGTCGTAAGTATTTTCACTCATAGCTTACTCTCTGCCTTCTCTAACGTTTCGGAGATTTTACCCTGTTCCACGTGGAACAACTTACAGTCATTCGCATCCATCATGTCTGCGAGCTGACCGGTGTCGATGGCGGTGATAAACACCTGGGACGCACACTGCTTCAGCCTTGCGGCCAGCAAGCGGCGCTTGTCGACATCCAGTTCAGAGGCAAAATCGTCAATTAAAAAAATACAGCCACGGCTGCTATGTTGATTCAAATAGAGCCCTTGGGCCAGTCGCATGGCGCAGACCAGCAACTTCAGCTGACCCCGGGACAAAATATCCTGAGCGGGTACCCCGTTCGCCTTGAGGCGCACATCGGCTTTCTGCGGACCGACACCGGTGTAGCCCAGCGCCCGATCCCGCTCAAACCCCGCCTCCAGCAGTTCGTTGAGGGGGGTATCTTTCTCCCAGCCCCGGTAAAAACCAAGACCGATATCGAATTCCGGCAGAAAATCCGCCGTCATCTCCTTGATCAGGGGCGTAATGGCCTGACAATAACTGGCGCGAAACTCTGCCAGCTCACCACCCAGCCGCACCAATTCCTGATCCCAGAACGCCAGCTGGCGGTACTGGGTGCTCTGGCGCAACAGCGCATTGCGCTGTTTCAGCAGCCGCCGCACTCGTCCCCAGAGAGCAAAGAAGGTCGGCTCCTGATGAAAAACGCCCCAATCGAGCCAGGCCCGGCGAGCCTGAGGCCCGCCCGTCAGCAGGTTGAAGCCATCTGGATGGATCAACTGCACCGGCAACAGCTCCGCCAAATCGGCCAGCCGCTGGGCCTGCGCCCCGGCAATCTTGAGCTGGGTCTCGCCACTCTTGTCTTTGGCAAGACCGATCGGTACCTGACGCCCCTCCAGCTCGCACTGGGCAAACAGGGTAAACGCCCTCTCCCCCTGGCGGATAACCCGCCCGGTCAAATGAGTGCGAAAGGAGCGCCCCAGACCAAGGTAGTGAATGGCTTCCAGCACGCTGGTCTTGCCGCTGCCATTGCACCCGACCAGAATGTTGAGGCCGGGCGACAGCTTGAGACTGGCTTGCTGGATATTGCGAAAGTCGCTGAGCTGGAGTTTGACCAGGGACACGACTAGATCCGCATCGGCATCACCACGTACTGAGCATCCTGATGTTCAAAATCCTCAATAATGGCACTGCTGATGGAATCGCTCAGGCTAATCCGAATTTGGTCACATTTTAACGTATTCAGCACGTCGAGCACATAAGAGACGTTAAAGCCGATCTCCATCTCGCCAGCGGCATATTGTACGTCAAGCAGCTCTTCGGCTTCTTCCTGTTCCGGGTTGTTGGCGGTGATGCGCAGCAGGTTTTCCTGCAGATTGAGACGCACCCCACGGAATTTTTCGTTGGAGAGGATGGCGGCACGGGCAAACGCCTGACGCAGATCCTCGCGACCGGCGATCAGGGCCTTGTCGCTGTTGCGCGGAATGACGCGGCGCCAGTCCGGGAAGCGGCCATCCACCAGCTTGGAGGTGAAGATGAAGCCGTCCAGCGCAGCACGCAGGTTGCTGCGGCCGATCTGCAGACGTACCGGCTTGTCTTCTGCTTCCAGCAGACGCACCAGCTCCAGTACCCCTTTGCGCGGCAGGATAACCTGATGATCGGGCAGCGATTCCCCTACTACCTCGCGGCGGCAGGTGGCCAGACGGTGACCGTCGGTCGCTACGGTACGCAGACCGTGACCTTCACTCTCGAACAGCATGCCGTTCAGGTAGTAACGCACGTCCTGGCTGGCCATGGAGAACTGGGTCGCATCGATCAGCTTCTTCAGCTCCAGCTGGCTGATATCGAACTCGAGCACGGATTCCCAATCCTCGATGTTCGGATACTCGGTCGCCGGCAGGGTCGAGAGGTTGAAGCGGGAGCGACCGGATCGGATGATCAGGCGCTCGCCTTCGGTATTGAGACGGATCTCGGCGCCTTCCGGCAGACCACGGCAGATATCCAGCAGCTTGCGCGCCGGTACTGTGGTGCGGCCATCTTCGCTGGCCCCGTTCAGATAGACCTGACCGATCATCTCTACTTCGAGATCGGTACCGGTCAGTGACAGCAGACCGTTGCTGACATCAAGCAGCACGTTGCCGAGGATCGGCAGGGTCGGTCGGCCGCCGAGGGCGCCGGACACCAGTTGCAGAGGACGTAACAGGGCCTCACGGCTAATTTCGAGCTGCATCTGTGCTCTCCGTTGTGATTAGGAGGAAAAGATTCGGATCAGGTTGGAATATTCGCGCTGCATCTGTCCACTCGATTCCGTTATCAGGAAGAAAGGGTACGGATCAGGTTGGAATAGTCCTCCTTGATGTCGTGACTCTCCTCCTTCAGCTGCTCGATCTTGCGGCAGGCATGAAGAACGGTAGTGTGGTCACGGCCACCAAAGGCATCACCTATCTCCGGCAAACTGTGGTTGGTCAGCTCCTTGGCCAGTGCCATCGCCAGCTGACGCGGACGGGCAACAGAGCGGGAACGCCGCTTGGAGAGCAGATCCGCCAGTTTGATTTTGTAGTACTCCGCCACCGTCTTCTGGATATTGTCGATGGTGACCAGCTTCTCCTGCAGTGCCAACAGATCGCGCAGCGCTTCGCGCACGAAATCGATGTTGATGGCACGACCGGTGAAGTTGGCGTTGGCGATCACCCGGTTGAGGGCACCTTCCAGTTCACGGACGTTGGATCGCAGACGTTTGGCGATGAAGAAGGCCACTTCGTCCGGCAGATGAACCTGGTTCTCGTCGGCCTTGCGCATCAGGATCGCGACGCGGGTCTCCAGCTCCGGTGGTTCGATCGCCACGGTCAGACCCCAGCCGAAGCGGGACTTGAGGCGATCCTCGACACCGTTGATCTCCTTCGGATAGCGATCCGAGGTCAGGATGATCTGCTGGTTACCTTCCAGCAAGGCATTGAAGGTATGGAAGAACTCCTCTTGGGAGCGCTCCTTGTTGGCGAAGAACTGGATATCATCGATGAGCAGGGCATCGACGCTGCGGTAGTAACGCTTGAACTCTTCAATGGCGTTATTTTGCAGCGCTTTCACCATGTCCTGAACAAACCGCTCGGAGTGCATATAGATGACTTTGGCATCTTTTTTACTCTCCTTGATGGCATTGCCAACGGCGTGCAGCAGGTGGGTTTTACCCAAGCCGGTGCCGCCATAGAGGAACAGCGGGTTGTAAGCACCACCCGGATTGTCCGCTACCTGACGGGCAGCCGCACGCGCCAACTGGTTGGACTTACCCTCGACGAAATTCTCGAAGGTATAGTTCACGTTGGTGTTGCTCTTGTGATTCGGCTCTGGCTTGGTTTCAGCCTTGCGTTCCCAGCTCTTCTGCAAGTTATTCACAGGCGCGGCCCCCTGCACTGGCGCTCTGGCGACAGCGACGGGATGGGGACGATTGCCTATATCAAAACGCAGGGTGGGGCCGTCGACCCCATAGAGTTCATTGATGATGCCGTTAACCCGGATGAGATACTTATCTCGTACCCAGTCCAGAACAAAGCGATTCGGTGCATACAGGGTCAGAGTATTGTCACTCAACTCCGCTTGAAGCGGCCGGATCCACATGCTGAATTCTGCCGAGGGCAACTCATCTTGCAGCCGGTTAAGGCACTGCTGCCATAGCGAAGCAGTCACTCTAAACTCCTGTCGATTGATTAACTAAAGACCGGCTATTCTACGTTTTTAGCCGCCGGATCTCCAGCCATCGCCCGGTGGATCCAGCAAATAAGATCCTTGACTTTCAAGGATCCAGCGCCTTTGGATCGGATTTCATCCCCAAAGTTACCCACAGCTTGATCCACCGTCCGGATTGGTCGATCCCGTGCTTCTCTCCTGTTATTTCATATAACCAAATGTCATTTATTTTTTAAATTTTATTCCAATAACATCAGGGCCAAACCAGTTATTACAACTACAAATACAAGACATTGAGAGAGAAACACCATGAAAACATCCATCAAACTGATTTCCGGCGCAGCCATCCTGCTCGCCACCCTGTCCGGTCAGGCCATCGCCCAGGAGACCATCAAGGTCGGCATGTCTGGCAAATATTTCCCGTTCACCTTCGTCAAGCAGGACAAGCTGCAAGGCTTTGAAGTGGATATGTGGAACCAGATCGGCGAGCGCACCGGCTACAAGGTCGAATTCGTGACCGCCAGCTTCTCCGGCCTGTTCGGCATGCTGGAAACCGGCCGCATCGACACCATCTCCAACCAGATCACCATCACCGACGAGCGCAAGGCGAAGTACGACTTCTCCCAGCCTTACGTCTATGACGGCGCCCAGATCGTGGTACGCAAGGGCAACAGCACCATTCATGGCATCAAGGATCTGGAAGGCAAGAAGGTGGCCGTGAACCTGGGTTCCAACTTTGAAGAGCTGCTGCGCAAGAACGACCCGAACAAGAAGATCGACATCCGCACCTATGACTCCGCCTTCGAGCAGGATGTCGCCCTGGGTCGCATCGATGCCTTCGTGATGGACCGCGTCTCCACCGCCCAGCTGATCAAGGAGTCCAAGCTGCCGCTGCAACAGGCTGGCGCACCGTTCGAGACTATCGAGAACGCCCTGCCCTTCCTGAAGACCCCGGAGAAACAGGCGCTGCTGAAGAAGGTCGACGAGGCCCTGACCGCCATGCGCAAGGATGGCTCCCTGCGTCAGATCTCCGAGAAATGGTTCGCTTCCGACATCACCGACAAATAAATGATGGAATTTGACCTCGAATACACGCTGGGGCTGTTTCCCATCCTGCTCAAATACCTGGGCACCACGATGGAGATGGCCCTGTGGGGATTCGTGCTGGCACTCGTACTCTCGCTGGCCCTGGCGATAGTACGGGTGTTTCGCGTCCCCGCGATTCACTGGCTGGCGATGCTCTATATCTCGTTCTTTCGGGGTACACCGCTACTCGTTCAGCTGTTCCTGCTCTACTACGGACTGCCGCAACTGTTCCCGATCTTCGTGGGAATGGATGCCTTTACCGCCGCCATCGTCGGTCTGACCCTGCACTTCGCCGCCTACATGGCCGAGTCGATCCGCGCAGCCATCCTCGGCATTCACAAAAGCCAGATGGAAGCGGCGCTCAGTATCGGCATGAGCCGTTATCAGGCGATGCAGCGGATCATCCTGCCGCAGGCGGCACGTATCGCCACCCCGTCGCTGATGAACTACTTCATCGACATGATCAAGAGCACCTCGCTCGCCTTCACGCTGGGAGTGGCCGAGATAATGGGCAAGGCGCAGATGGAAGCCTCCTCCTCCTTCAAGTTCTTCGAGAGCTTTATGGCGGTGGCGCTGATCTACTGGGTAGTGGTGATCTTCTTTACCCGCTTGCAGCATTTGCTGGAAGTTCGTCTCAACCGTGCCTATTAAAGGAGGGCTCTCATGATCAAGCTAACCGGCCTCTCCAAGGCATATCACGGCAATCAGGTGCTCAACAGCATCGATCTGGAGGTCAAAAAGGGGGAAATTGTCGTCATCATCGGCCCCTCCGGCACCGGCAAGTCAACCCTGTTGCGCTGCCTGAACCTGCTGGAGACCCCGGATGCGGGCACCCTTGCCATCGACGATCTTGAGCTGAATCTGGCCAAGGCCAGCGAACAGCAGGCGATCGAGCTGCGTAAACGGGCCTCCTTCGTGTTCCAAAATTATGCCCTGTTTGCCAACAAGACGGCGCTAGACAACATCGCCGAAGGACTGATCACCGTCTGGAAGCAGCCAAAAGCGGAGGCCCGCGCCACAGCGCTCGGCATCCTCAAGGATATTGGTCTTGCCGACAAGCAGGATGCCTATCCGGCCTCCCTCTCCGGCGGCCAGCAGCAGCGGGTCGGCATTGGCCGCGCCATGGCGGCACACTCCAAGGTGATCCTGTTTGACGAGCCCACCTCGGCCCTCGATCCCGAGTGGGTCGACGAGGTTTTGGGACTGATGAAAGAGTTGGCCCGCCAGCACCAGACCATGGTGGTGGTGACCCATGAGATTGAATTTGCTCGTGATGTTGCCGATCGGGTGATCTTCATGGAAGGGGGGCGGATCGTCGAGCAGGGCCCACCGGATCAGATATTGGTCGATCCCAAGGATCCCCGTACCCGGGAGTTCTTGCGGAAAGTCCTTAAATAGCTCTCTCTTTGGCGGCCTGGCCGCCTTTTTTATTGAGGGATCCCTTGTTTAACCCCGGGTTGCCAGTATAATCCGGAGCCCTTGATCCTCTGGATCCTCACGCTCGGCAGTGGCCCTTTCAAGGCCATGGCAGGATGAGAGGGAACGGCGGATTGACTAAAAGCCGAACTCTGTTTAGAATTCGGCCTCTTTTGCTAGTCGTCACACGCTATAGCTGGCGCGTCGGCTAAGTGTGACAATCAAAACTGTACAGAAATACGGAATCGAATCATGAAACGTACTTTTCAACCGTCCAACCTGAAGCGCAAGCGCTCTCACGGTTTCCGCGCCCGCATGGCAACTGCCAACGGTCGTAAAGTTCTGGCCGCTCGTCGTGCCAAGGGTCGTGCCCGCCTGGTAGTCTAATGCCTACCCAGCACACCTTCTCTCGGGAGTTACGTCTGTTAACTCCCGAACACTTCAAACGCGTTTTCGCCGAGCCTGTCCGGGCCGCCTCTCCGCAGATTACCCTTCTCGCTTCTCCCAATTCGCTCGAACACCCTCGTCTTGGTCTCGCTGTGCCCAAAAAAGCACTCAAGCGTGCCGTTTGGCGTAATCGTGTCAAACGGGTGGTTCGGGAAAGTTTCCGCCTCAAACAACATCAGCTGCCCGCTATCGACATCGTGGTGATCGCCAAGGCCGGTGTGAAAGAGATGGATAACGAGGAACTGTTCAAGTTACTGGAAAAGCTATGGCGCACCCTGTCACGCCGTTGCAATGGGTAGCTATCAAACTGATACGCCTGTATCAGCTAATCATTAGCCCTCTGCTCGGGCCGCGCTGCCGTTTTACCCCGACTTGTTCCCAATTTGCGATAGAAGCCATCCGACTTCACGGTTTCATAAAAGGCGTTTGGTTAGCCAGCAAACGTCTATTAAAATGCCATCCCTTATCCGAGGGTGGTTATGACCCGGTTCCGCAACCAAAGCGAAGAAACTGAAAACTATGGAATCACAACGCAATCTACTCCTGATCGGTTTGCTGTTCGTGAGCTTTCTGCTCTGGCAACAGTGGGAGTCCGACAAGGCTCCGAAGCCGGCCCCGACTACCGTGGCCCAAACCGAACATTTCGTACCTGAAGCCGGTCAGACCGGTGATATTCCTCAGGTTTCCGAGCAAGCCAACGCGACTGCCGCACGCAAGCTGATCACCGTCTCCTCTGACGTGCTCAAGCTGACCCTGGATACCCAGGGTGGTGACGTCGTGTCTGCCGAACTGCTGTCTCACAAACTGGAAGAGGGCAAGGACCAACCGTTCGTGCTGCTGACCAGCCAGCCTGAGCACCTCTATATCGCCCAGAGCGGTCTGGTGGGTCGCAACGGTCCGGACAGTCAGGCCGAAGGTCGTCCTACCTATGAAGCCGTCCAGACCAGCTATCAGCTGGCCGATGGTCAGGATCAAGTCGTCGTTCCGATGACCTGGACCGACAGCAAGGGTGTGGTCTTCACCAAGGAGTTCATCCTCAAGCGTGGCGACTATGCCGTTGGCGTTGATTACAAGATCGACAACAAGTCTACCGAGCCGGTTCAGGTGCAGTTCTATGGTCAGCTGAAGCAGACCGTAGCAACGCCGAAGGATCAGGAAGGTCATGCCATGGTAGCCAGCGCTTACCGTGGTGGTGCCTTCTCCACTGAAGATACCCGCTACAAGAAGTACACCTTCGACGAGATGAAGGATGCCGACCTGAACAAGACCACCAAGGGTGGTTGGGTCGCCATGCTGCAACACTACTTCGTCTCAGCCTGGGCTCCGAATGCCGACGATACCAACAGCTTCTACAGCCGCGTGATCCCGGGTAAAGGCCAGGCCATCATCGGTTACAAGGCGCCGATGGTTGACGTGGCTGCCGGTCAACAGGCCGAAGTGACCAGCAAGCTGTGGGTCGGTCCCAAGCTGCAAGACCAGATGGCCAAGGTGGCTAACCACCTCGACCTGACCGTCGATTACGGCTGGTTGTGGTTCATCGCCCAACCGCTGCACTGGCTGCTGACCGTGTTCCACGGTTTCGTCCAGAACTGGGGTCTGGCCATCATCATGCTGACCCTGCTGGTGCGCGGCATCATGTTCCCGCTGACCAAGGCCCAGTACACCTCCATGGCCAAGATGCGCATGCTGCAACCCAAGATTGCGGCCCTGCGTGAGCGCTTCGGCGATGACCGCCAGAAGATGTCTCAGGGCATGATGGAGCTGTACAAGAAGGAGAAGGTCAACCCGCTGGGTGGCTGCCTGCCGATCCTGGTTCAGATGCCGATCTTCATCGCCCTCTACTGGGCACTAATGGAGTCCGTTGAACTGCGTCACGCGCCGTTTGCCCTGTGGATCACTGACCTGTCAGTGAAGGACCCCTTCTTCGTGCTGCCAATCCTCATGGGTGCCTCCATGTGGTATCTGCAGAAGATGAGCCCGACCACCGTAACCGACCCGATGCAGCAGAAAGTGATGCAGTTCATGCCGATCATCTTCACTTTCATGTTCCTCTGGTTCCCGGCTGGCCTGACTCTCTACTGGCTGGTGAGCAACGTCATCTCCATCATCCAGCAGACCATCATCTATCGTCAGCTGGAGAAGAAAGGACTGCATTCACGCAGCTAATCTTCCCGTGATGACAAAAGAGGCGGCCTTCGGGCCGCCTTTTTTATTACAATGTCTCCCACTACGTTTTCCTATCAGCGAACAAACGAGCCAAGCAAGATGACAACAGATACGATCGTGGCCCAGGCCACCGCGCCAGGCCGTGGTGGCGTCGGCATAGTCCGGGTCTCCGGCCCCGCCGCCGAACAGGTCGCCGGGATAGTGCTCGGCAAGCTCCCGCGGGTGCGCTACGCCGAATATCTGCCGTTCAGGGATGAGCAAGGCCAGGTACTGGATCAGGGCATCGCCCTGCTGTTCAAAGCCCCCAACAGCTTCACCGGCGAGGATGTGCTGGAGCTGCAGGGCCACGGCGGCCCCGTCATCATGGACATGCTGATCCGCCGCATTCTGAAAATCGACGGCATTCGTCCTGCCCGCCCCGGCGAGTTCAGCGAGCGCGCCTTCATCAACGACAAGCTGGATCTGGCCCAGGCCGAAGCTATCGCTGACCTTATTGAAGCCTCCAGCGAACAGGCCGCCCGCAGCGCC
Source organism: Aeromonas sp. DNP9 (assembly GCF_001728955.1). Lineage (NCBI taxonomy): Bacteria > Pseudomonadati > Pseudomonadota > Gammaproteobacteria > Aeromonadales > Aeromonadaceae > Aeromonas > Aeromonas sp. DNP9. Next base: position 68,916 of record NZ_LYSQ01000012.1, read on the forward strand.
ATGCACTCCCTGCAGGGGCAGTTCTCCAGCAAAATCCAGCAACTGGTGGAGAGCCTGATCCGGCTGCGCATCTATGTGGAAGCGGCCATCGACTTCCCGGACGAGGAGATCGACTTCCTCTCCGACGGCAAGGTGGCGGGTGACCTCTACGCCATCATGTCCGAGCTGGACGACGTGCGCGGGGAAGCCAAACAGGGAGCTCTGCTGCGGGAAGGGATGAAGGTGGTGATCGCCGGTCGTCCCAACGCTGGCAAATCGAGCCTGCTCAACGCCCTGGCGGGGCGCGAGTCGGCCATCGTCACCGAGATTGCCGGAACCACCCGCGACGTGCTGCGCGAACACATCCACCTCGATGGCATGCCGCTGCACATCATCGACACCGCCGGTCTGCGCGACACCCAGGATAAGGTGGAGCAGATCGGTATCGAACGCGCCTGGGCCGAGATTGAACAGGCCGATCGGGTGCTGTTTATGGTGGATGGCACCACCACAGATGCGGTTGACCCGCGGGAGATCTGGCCGGAATTTGTTGATCGGTTGCCAAAAAACATCGGCCTTACCGTCATTCGCAACAAGGCCGATCTGACAGGCGAGGATCTGGCACCGAGCCAGGAGCAGGGCCACGCCGTCTACCGCATCTCCGCCAAAACCGAGCTGGGGCTGCCCGCCCTGCGCGAGCACCTGAAAGCCTGCATGGGCTTCCAGGGCAACACCGAAGGGGGCTTTATGGCCCGCCGCCGCCATCTGGATGCGCTGGAGCGTGCCGCCGAGCGCCTGCTGGTAGCCAAAGAGCAGCTGGAAGTGTTCGTGGCTGGCGAGCTGGTGGCCGAAGAGTTGCGCCTAGCGCAGGAGTCCCTCTCCGAGATCACCGGCGAATTCAGCTCCGACGATCTGCTGGGCCGCATCTTCTCCAGCTTCTGCATCGGCAAGTAATGTGGTGAAAAATCAGCAATAAAAAGCAGCCAGTTAGAACATAAGACATTGTAAATATTGGACTTTGTTTTTTACTGGCTATTCTTGCCTGATCTTGTTTCGTGAGAATTTACCCCGAGAGTACCCCAACGTAACCTCTTGGGGTACTTTTGGGGGACACTTATGAAGATCAGCATCGAATACCGCGCACCGGACGCCGAAGGCAAGCGCGCTCTGCGCTTAACCTACTACGCCGGCTCCTACCTTGACCCAACCACGGGCATCCGCAAGCACAAACGCAGCAGAGAGACCCTGGATCTCTTCCTGTACGACAAGCCGCGTACCCCAGCACAGCGGCTCCACAACAAAGAAACCCAGCGAGCAGCCGAAGCCATCCGCGCCAAGCGACTCTTCGAGTACGAGACTGGTAAACACCATCTGGATTTCTCGAACGCCTACAAGGCCAGCTTCTTCGAGTACTTCCAAGAGGTTACAGACCAAAAAGCGGCAGGCAGCAAGAGCAACCATTCCATCTGGATATCAGCCCTCAAGCATTTACGCCAGTACCATAAGCTGCCGGAGCTGACTTTCGAGGAAGTAGATCAGCTGTTCCTGGAGGGATTTCGGCATTACCTGATGCACAAGGCCCGCACCAAAAGCGGCACACCATTGAGCCGCAACACCCAGAGTGCCTATTTCAACAAGTTAAGGGCGGCCCTGAACCAGGCGGAGCAGGAACGGCTGCTACCGGATAATCCGGTACGACGTGTCAAAGCTATCCAGGGGGAGAAGAACAAACGGGTTTACCTGACCGAAGAAGAGGTACGAGCCTTGGCCCAGGCCGAGTGCCGGTACGACGTTCTTAAGCGCGCCTTTCTGTTCTCTTGTTGCACTGGCTTGCGCTGGTCCGACATTCACAAGCTGACCTGGGCCGAGCTTGAGCCCTTCTATGGCCATTACCGTATCGTCTTCACCCAGAAAAAGACCAGCGGCCTGCAATACCTGGATTTGAATGACATGGCGATGCAGCTGATGGGGCGCCTAGGCAAGGCAACAGAGCGGATCTTCAAGGGCCTCAAGTACTCGGCTTGGCACAACATGGAGCTCACCCGGTGGGCGTTGCTGGCGGGTATAACCAAGAAGGTAACCTTCCACAGCGCGCGTCATACCTTCGCCGTCATCCAGCTTAACCGCGGCGTCGATATCTATGCCCTCTCCCGCTTGCTGGGGCACAGTGAGCTGAGAACCACCGAGATCTACGCCGACATTCTTGAATCGCGGCGCCGAGATGCCATGCTCGATTTCCCCAATGTCTTGGGGTGATAGAAGCACCCTCGACAAGATCATGGCCAGGAAGAGCCAACAAATAGGCCAGCGCAACCATGCGCTGGCCTAGATTATCTTAGATAATATAGATCGGATTTCAGGATCGCCCTGCAGCCCAAGCGGTAACTGGGTTTCACTGAATTGGCTTGTGACCGTTATCGTGAACTTTGTGACCACTTTCGTGATAGTTTGTGACCGTTATCGTGATAGTGCAGGCCTGCCGATGGTAAACCGCCCTTTGGCATGTTCGCAGATAGACCAGCCCAAAGCAGTCAGCTCATCCAATGCCTTGCGAACTCGTGATTGCCGCTTGCGATGGGTGGCCGTGCTGACCTCATCGGGGAAGGCATAAGCGACCAAGGTGTCTAACTGCACTGCCCTTTTCTGACCACAATCCACCCAGGCACATAGCCGCTGATGCAACAACCGAGCGATGCTGCCATTCAAGTGCCGAACTTCTGTCATGTCGATACGAACATGGCGGCCATTACCCATAATGGCGTAGGTCAGCAAGGGATTAAGCGCCACAAAAAGTCCATCAGTCTGAGTGTCACTGACATAATTCGCCAATAAGCGAAATCCGCTACGCTGGCCAGCCACCTTTGCGATCACCGACACCTTCCACAATCGCTCGATACAGCAACGTACAGTATTGGTATCCCGAGGATTGGCGTATCCAATCTCCTTGGCCAGTTTGCGCAGGCTGCTTCTGACCACCAATACCCTTTGCTGGTTGGCAGCCCAACGAAGATCCAGAAGATCTCGCAATATCGTCCCAGTTTCGCTCACTGCAACTGGCTTAATCTCGTTACTTTGTGACTCAAGTCCAGCCATGGCAACCAACCCCTGAAGCACACGGAGGTCATCTGCACCCAACGGCTCAGGCCCGGAGAACTCGATCTGATTGCCACCACCGAAACGGTAAATCACCTCCAGCTTGTCACGGCGGCGTTGGCCATGCGAGATCGCCCTAAACAACCCGGGAGCAAGGCAGTGCATATGGTCGTGCCTAACATGGGTCAATTCAAAGCAAGACACGTTTACCTCCAGCCTGGCGTATTACGTCCAAACCAGCGGGGTGCAGCACACCACCTTCCCCCCGCACCAACCAGCGCTCTGGTAGTGGCGGCCCATAATTGCTTTTGCTTACCCCAAACCGCACGTAAAGCTGGCTCTTCTCTACCGATACACCCAGCTTCTGCGCCTCTTTCTTGGTCATAGTGGCGAGATAGGCCTGCCAGCGAACGTTGTCCACCAGTACCGACGAACCACGGCTTGCCTGCTGCAGATCGCCAGCTTCTTGGAATGCCGCAGGTTTACTGGTGTGGTGTACAAACAGCACAGCGCATCCCAGCCCCATGGCCAGCCGTTCCAACTGACCTAGTACCTGCGTCATGGCACAGGCCGCATTCTCGTCGGCATCGTGGAAGCGCCTCAAAGTATCGATGACAATCAACCTCACCCCTTTAGCCCAAATAGCAATCGCTTCCCACCAATGGCTATCCAGCACATTCGGGCTGGCACCCTGAAGCAATATCAAACGAAGGCCTCGTTCAACGTTGGCACGAAGTTCAGCATCAAGGCCTCCGCCCAAGGCAAACAAGCGCTGGTGCAGTACAGGCCAAGGGTCCTCGGCAGGCAGGTAGAGCACAGCCCCCCTGCCCAGCTTGCCAAGTTCAATCCAATCCGGCCCACCGGCGATCTGCATTGCCAGTTGCAATGCCAACATCGACTTGCCCACTCCTCCCGGTGACACCAAAGCACCAACGCAGCCCACCGGCAGCCCTGGGAGGACAAAATCGAGGGGTTTCGGTGGTTCAATAAAAGCCGACCGGAGATCCTGAGGCCAGTGAGATGCTATGAGATCTCGTTCCATAACAGCCTCACAACCGCCCATGGCTAGCTTGCCGCACACGCTTGGTTACATGCTCAGTGAGTTCGGCGTCCGGTGAAATGCGGTGGGAGAGCAGCCAATCGAGCAACTCGGCCCGCTTAAAGTAGATCTTTTTGCCTTGTGGCTTGTAATGCGGCAGACGCTTTTCACTGGTCAGCCGGTACACATAGCTGACAGAAACCCCCAGCAACTCAGCGCACTCCTCGGCAGAAAGCACCTCTTTTTGCGCCTGTCCTTGCTGGATTACCAGCAGCTTAAGCTCATAAAGCTCTTTCAGGATTGCCCCATTGTTGTCACCGTAAAGCGGCGGATTTTGTTCACGCATGCAGATGGTCTCCTCGTAGCAATCATCAGCATGCAAGAGCGTATCGGGGGGCTGGCGAAATCCTCGTCGCTGTAGTTGTCCAATTTGGGCACCAAGAGCGTTTTTTACGGAGGGAAAACTTTCACATGTGAGAGCCACACAAAAGATTCATCGCCATTGATGCAAAAAAAAGTTCGAACTTTGTCTTGACGGAACAAAGTCTCATCAGAGACACTAATCATCAGCATCATTAGCGATGACGAGATTTTTTGTGAAATTACACCTGAACCAAATCGCCACTATCAGCGCTGGTTATCCGTTTCGCGGCAAGATCCCCGAGTATCCAGAGGGGAATCTGGCCGTTGTGCAGATGAAAGACACCTCGTCAGAGTTCGGTGTCGACTGGATGAGCTGCTTGCGCAGTGAGGCAACTGGCAAAAAAGCACCGGACTGGCTGCAAACTGGAGATATTCTGGTGGCAGCACGGGGCAACCAAAACTATGCCGTGCTGGTTGATACCCGGCATGCCTCACTGCCAGCTGTGGCGGCCCCCCACTTTTATGTGGTACGACCACAATCTGATGCACTGATCCCGGAGTTCCTCGCCTGGCAGCTCAATCAGCAGCCCTGCCAGCGTTACTTCGAACTGCATGCCGAAGGCACCCTGACCAAAAGTATTCGCCGCCAGGTGTTGGAAGAGGCCTTGATTGGGCTTCCATCACTGACAGAACAACAAACCATTTTGGCAATAGCTCGCACGCTGCAGGAGGAGCGCCAATTGATGCAGCGCCTCCTGCACAATGGCGAGCAGATGATGCATGCCATCGCAACTCGCCTACTTGAACAATCCGATGCAGATGCCTCTTGAGGCTCGCATACCCGTTATTACGCCAAGGAAACCCCCTTTATGACCGAGCAGATCAATCAGGACGTTATCAACAACACCGTTTGGGGTGCCTGCGATATCTTCCGTGGCACCATAAGCCCAGATACTTACAAGGATTTCATCCTCACCATGCTGTTCCTGAAGTACATCTCCGATGTCTGGCAGGACCATTACGACAGCTACAAGAAGCAGTACGGCGATGCGCCAGAGCTTATCGAAGAGATGATGAAGAGCGAGCGCTTTGTGCTGCCCATCGCCGAAATCAAGGATCAGGATGACAAGGTAGTTCAGTCCTTCAAGGCTAACTTTTACAGCTTGTACGAGAAGCGATTCGAACCCGGTAACGGCGAGCGCATCGACGTCTGCCTGCACGCTATCGAAGAAGCCAACGGCACCAAGCTCAAAGATGGCAACAAGAGCGTGTTCCAGGACATTAGCTTCAACAGCGATCGCCTCGGCGAAGAGAAGCAGAAAAACACCATACTTCGAGACCTGCTGGAGGTGTTTGCAAATCCAGCTCTCGATCTGCGGCCAAGCCGGGTCGGCAACCTCGATGTGATTGGCAACGCCTACGAGTACCTGATCGGCAAGTTTGCTGCCAACAGCGGTCAAAAGGCTGGCGAGTACTACACCCCGCCCGAGGTCTCCGACCTGATGGCCGAACTGCTGGATCCGCAGCTTGGCGATACCATCTGCGATCCCGCCTGTGGTTCTGGGTCGCTCTTGATGAAATGCGGCCGCAAGGTGGTGCAAAACCACGGCCAGAAACGTTACGCCCTCTACGGGCAGGAGGCCATCGGCTCCACCTGGTCGCTGGCCAAAATGAATATGTTCCTGCACGGAGAAGACAACCACAAGATCGAGTGGGGCGACACCATCCGCAACCCCAAGCTGCTGGATAAAAACGGCGATCTGATGCACTTCGATATCGTGACCGCCAACCCGCCGTTCTCACTGGACAAGTGGGGTCATGACGAGGCTGGAATTGATAAACATGGCCGCTTCAAGCGCGGCATTCCACCCAAGACCAAGGGGGATTACGCCTTTATCCTCCATATGATCGAGACCCTGAAACCCAAGAGCGGCCGTATGGGTGTCGTAGTCCCTCATGGCGTGCTATTCAGGGGCTCCAGCGAGGGCAAAATCCGCCAGCAGCTGATCGACGAGAACCTGCTCGATGCGGTGATCGGCCTGCCGGAGAAACTGTTCTTTGGCACCAGCATCCCCGCCGCCATCCTGATCTTTAAAAAAGAGAAGGTGGACGACAATGTGCTGTTTATCGACGCCAGCCGTGAATTCAAGGCCGGCAAGAACCAGAACGTGCTGAGTCCGGAGAATATCGCCAAGATCGTCGCCACCTACCGCAACGGCGGCAATGTCGAGAAATACGCCTATCTTGCCTCGCTTAAAGAGATTAAAGAGAACGACTACAACCTCAATATCCCCCGCTATGTGGATACCTTCGAGGAAGAGGAAGAGATCGATCTGCTGGCGGTGCGTGCCGAGCGTGAACAGCTAAAAACTCAGCTGCTCGAGTTGGAAACTGAGATGGCCAACTATCTGGAGGAGTTGGGTTATGGTGCCTAATGGGTGGAGCCAAAAAACGCTTGAAGATTTATCAATAGTTGAGCGAGGTAAATTTTCTGCTCGGCCAAGAAATGATCCAAGATATTTTGGTGGGGAAATGCCATTCGTACAAACTGGTGACGTTACTGGTTCAAAGACATATCTAAATAGTTTTACGCAAACACTGAATCAAGATGGTATCGGAGTTAGTAAGGTTTTTCCTAAAGGAACTATTCTGATTACTATTGCTGCAAATATTGGTGATACGGCAATAACTTCATTTGATGTTGCATGTCCTGATAGTGTTGTCGCTATTCAGCCGTACTCGACTAAAGCAGACACTTATTGGCTAAAGAATGTCCTCGATACAAAGAAGGAAGATTTAGATTCACAATCCACTCAAAATGCACAAAAAAATATTAACCTACAGGTGTTAAAACCTCTTGTCATTCTGACGCCACCACTCTCAGAACAAAAGAAAATAGCCAAAATCCTCTCCACTTGGGATAAGGCGATCAGCACCACCGAGCAACTGTTGGCCAATAGCCAGCAGCAGAAAATGGCGCTGATGCAGCAACTGCTTACCGGCAAAAAACGCCTGCTTGACAGCAATGGTGTGAGGTTTAGTGGGGTGTGGTCTGAACGCCTACTTGGTGACATATCAAAAATAACGACGGGCAGTTCAAATCGTCAAGATTCCCATATGAACGGCGCGTACACATTTTTTGACAGATCGGAAGATATCAGAACCAGTGATACATATTTATTCGATTGCGAGGCTGTTATTGTCCCCGGAGAAGGACAGGACTTTATACCGAAATATTTTTTAGGGAAATTTGATCTTCACCAACGAACATACGCAATCATGGATTTTCCTGAATGTCACGGGAAATTCTTATTCTATACAATCCATTACTTCCGTTCGCACTTTTTGTCTCAAGCAGTAGGATCAACCGTGAAGTCTCTCAGACTTCCTATGTTTCAGAAAATGAAACTGAATCTACCTACGATGGAAGAACAGCAGAAAATAGCTGCAGTTCTCTCCACCGCCGATCAAGAAATCTCTGCTCTGCAACAAAAACTCGCTGCACTAAAGCAAGAGAAAAAAGCGCTGATGCAACAACTGCTGACCGGCAAACAGCGGGTAAAGGTGGAGGAGGCCGCATGAAAAAAGTGACCATTCACCCCATGACAGAGGCCGAAGTGGAGTGGTTGGAGCAGCGGCTGATGGACCATGGCAACGACGACTCGATGCTGAGTTTGTCGGCGCTCGACGGCTTGCTGACTGCGGTACTCTCCGGCCCCGAGCTGGTGCCACCCAGCCAGTGGTGGCCGGTACTCTGGGGCGGCACGCCCCCGGAGTGGTCGTCCGAGCATGAGATGAAACGGGCGCTGGATTTGATCCTCGGCCATATGAATATTCTGGCCCATACCCTCTGTTATCAGCCCAAGCACTTTCTCCCGGTGCTGATGGCCAACTATGTCGAAGGGCAGGAGATCTGCAACGCCGAGGAGTGGTGCTTTGGCTATCTGCGTGGCATGGCACTGGGAAACTGGCCAGCTTTGCCAGAGGAGCTGGATAGCTCGCTTGAGGTGATCCGCCTGCATGGCAGCGATGACCGGCTGCCACAGCTTGCCAGCCTGTCGCTACCGGAGCATCAACAGAGCGTGGCCGAGGTGGGCACCGCCGCCTTGCGACTGCACGCCCATTTTCTGGCCCAACGGGGAGCGCCGATAGCCGCACCAGCCCTCACACCAGTAACCCTGCCGGTTAGAGCGGCCCCCAAGATCGGGCGCAATGACCCCTGCCCCTGTGGCAGCGGCAAGAAGTTCAAACAGTGCTGTTTGCACTGAGTTGAGATGGCAAGACCCCGAACAGACGCCATCGGTAGCACACAGTTGAAGGAGCGTTCAAAGGCATGATCGAATTTACCCCGGAGCAGTTGCTGGCTCAGTTGCGCGAGCTGGATGAGTGTCCCCGTATCGAGGCCAAGCGGGGCAGCGACATCGGTTCATCCGTCATGCAGTCGATCTGTGCCTTTGCCAATGAGCCTGGCCTTGGTGGTGGCTATCTGCTGCTCGGGGTTAACGAGCCAGATGAAACACACGACACCTTTTCGGTATGCGGTGTCAACCACAGTGACCAGCTCCTCAACACGCTGCAGACCAACTGCCGTGACCAGTTTGAACAGCCGATCCCGGTACAGGCGCAAGCCCATCAGCTGGAGGGCAAGCGTGTGCTGGTTGTCTTTGTCCCCGAACTGGAGCCGGCAGCCAAGCCTTGCACCTTTAAGGGGAAGTTCGACAGCAAGAACAAGCGCAAGAGCGGCGTCTGGCGACGGGGATTGAACGGTGATTACGAATGCTCCCAGCTGGAGCTGGAGCCCTTGCTGCTCGCCAAAAATGGCCTGGGGTTCGAGCAGGTTCTGCTGCCTGATGCCCACTGGGATGATCTCGATCCCCACGCCATCGAGCTCTATCGCACGCTGCGCAGCAAGGTTCGCCCTCATGCTGAAGAGCTGCAGGCCAGTGACAGTGAGATGCTCCAATCCCTCAATCTGGTGAAAAAGCGCCAGGGTGAATGGGTACCCAATATCGCCGGCTTGTTGCTCCTTGGCAAACCGCTGGCGCTGCGAAGACTGTTACCCGCCATGCGCGTGGACTATGTGCGCGTCGCCGGCACTCAGTGGGTGGAAGACCCTCAACAGCGCTTCGACATCACGCTGGATCTGCGTGAACCCCTGCTGACGCTGATCCCCAAACTGGAAGCCACCATTCTGGATGACTTGCCAAAGCATTTTCGTTTGGAAGAGGGCAAAACCCAACGAGACGACCAGCCCTTGCTGCCACAGAAGGTGATTCGCGAAGCGGTGGTCAACGCCGTCATGCACCGTGATTATCAGGTTAATCAGCCCATCATAGTGGTGCGCTTTAGCAACCGTCTCGAGATACGCAACGCCGGCTACTCTCTCAAGCCCGAGGCGATGCTGGGGGAGATGGGCTCTATCCTGCGCAATCCGGTGCTAGCTTCTGTGCTCTACGACGTCAGCTTTGCCGAGACCAAAGGCTCCGGCATCCGCACCATGCGGCGTCTGCTGGACCAGGTGGGTCTGACTGCACCTGTTTTCATGAGTCAGGTCATCCAGAACCAGTTTCTGGCAACCTATCTATTGCATCAACTGATGGGCGAAGAGCAGTTGGCCTGGCTCAAACAGTTCGCTCATTTCACCTTGAACAACGATGAAGCCAAAGCACTTATCCTGGCCAAAGAGACGGGAGCGGTGGATAACGCAGGCCTTCGCGCCATTACCGGCCTTGATACGCTCGCTGCCAGCCAGATACTGGGAAGATTGCATCATCAGTACCAGTTGCTGGTCAAAGGGGGGGCAGGCCCCTCCACTTACTACGAGCTGTCAGCGCCTCACGAACTCCCACTGTTTGCTGCAGCCAATGATGAGGGCCCCCGCTCAAATGCGGGTGACCCCGTGGCAAATACGGGTGACCTCGACGCAAATACGGGTGACCTCGCGGCAAATAGAGGTGACCTCGGCTCAAATGCGGGTGACCTCCCGTCAGATCTGCTCGCTCGTATAGACCAGCTCACCCCCAAAGCACGCAGAAATAACCTGTGGCCAGTGATTCTGTGGCTCTGTGCCATGCGTCCTTACAAGACTGAGCAACTGGCCAAAACGCTGAACCGGCGGGAAAACGCACTAAAGGCGTCCCATTTGAACATTATGCGGGAACAAGAGGGCTTGATTGGCTATGCCTACCCGGAAGTGCCCAATCATCCGGAACAGGCTTACCAAACCACAGAGAAAGGGCGCCAATGGCTCGCTGCACGGGGAATTGAACTCAATGACTGATCATCACCACGCACCCAAGTTTCAAGAAGAGTTCAGCGCCAAGATCCCGGCCCTGACCCTGCTGACCCAGCTGGGTTGGACTTTTCTGCCCCCCAAGCAGGCGCTGGCGGCCCGTAACAATAAATATGACCAGGTCGTGCTGAGCCAGATTCTGCGCGAGGAGCTGAGCAAACGATCCTTTGTGTATGCCGGCAAGAGGTATCCGCTCTCGGCCAAGTCAGTCGACAATCTGGTGAGTGAGCTGTGTACTCCAGCGCTTAATGAAGGGCTGATGACCGCCAATGAACGGATCTATAACCATTTGCTCTACGGCATGTCGGTCACCGAATTCATCGATGGCAAGAAGGTGAGCCCAACCATTGCCCTGATCGACTGGCATCACCCGCACAATAACAGCTTCACCTTTACCGAAGAGTTTCATGTCACCCGAGCCAGTGGCATAGAGTCGCGTCGCCCCGATATCGTCTGCTTCGTCAATGGCCTGCCATTGGCGGTGATCGAGGCGAAACGCCCGGATAGCAACGCCAAGAAGGGACCTACCGTCAAGGAGGGGATCTCCCAGACTATTCGCAACCAGCTACACGGTGAGATCCCGCGGTTGTTCGCCTATAGCCAGTTGCTGCTCTCCATCAGCGGAATCGAAGGACGCTATGGCACCTGCGGCACACCGGAAAAATTCTGGGCAGCCTGGCGTGAAGAGGACATAAGCGACGCGCAGATGGCCGAGATCAAGAATCGGCCGATTCCCCAAGATACCCTCTCGACACTGTTTGATCATCGCCCACCGGCCACGCAGGATTGGTACCAGACCCTATTGGCCGCCGGCGAGTTGGCGGTGACGGACCAAGATCGGCTGCTTATCAGCCTGCTGTCACCTGATCGGCTGCTGGAGATGACCCGTCTGTTTACCCTGTTTGACAAGAAGGCCGGCAAGATAGTGGCCCGCTATCAGCAGGTGTTCGGCATCAAGCGACTGATCGAGCGGATCAGCCACAAGCGCCTTGATGGCGGCCGCCAAGGTGGGGTGATCTGGCACACCACAGGCTCAGGCAAGTCGTTCACCATGGTCTTCCTGAGCAAGGCGATGATCCTGCATGATGCGCTGAAAGCCTGCCGCATCATTGTCGTGACCGACCGGGTGGATCTCGAAAGCCAGCTCAGCAAGACCTTCTCATCCAGTGGTGAACTGGCTGGCAAGAAGGACAAGGACGCGGCGATGGCCACCTCCGGCAAGCGACTGGCCGAGCAAATTGGCAAGGGTACCGAGCGCATCATTTTCTCGCTGATCCAGAAGTTCAACACTGCCACCAAATTGCCTGAGTGCGTCAACAAGAGCCCGGATCTCATCGTGCTGATCGATGAGGGGCACCGTAGCCAGGGGGGCGAAAACAACATTCGCATGCAACTGGCCCTGCCCAATGCCGCCTTTGTGGCCTTTACCGGCACCCCACTGCTGAAAAACGACAAGACGACCAACAAGTTTGGCCCCATCCTGCACGCTTACACCATGCAGCGAGCCGTTGAGGACAAGGCGGTCACCCCCCTGCTCTATGAAGAACGCATCCCGGATCTCGATGTGAACGACAGGGCGATTGATGCCGGTTTTAACCGCATCGCCACCAACCTGACCGAGGAGCAAAAGGCTGACCTGAAGCGCAAATACACGCGCAAAGGCGAGCTCTACAAAGCCGATGACCGGCTCCAGCTTATCGCTCGCGACATAGCCGAGCACTTCGACAAAAACATTCCGGAAGAGCTGAAAGGTCAGCTCGCCTGCGACAGCAAGTCTTCCGCCATTAAGTACAAGCAATATCTCGATGAGGTTGGATTGTTCGAATCTGCCATTGTTATCAGCTCCCCCGATAGCAGGGAGGGCAATACCGATGTTGATGAATCAACCCTCCCTCTGGTCGTGCAGTGGTGGAAAGATAACGTGGGTAGCCAGGATGAGCAGCTCTACACCAAGCAGATTATCGAACGCTTCGCCGACAAGGATGATCCGCTCAAGCTCTTGATCGTGGTAGACAAGTTACTGACCGGTTTCGATGAGCCCAAGAATACGGTGCTTTACATCGACAAACCCTTGAAGGAACACAACCTGATCCAGGCCATCGCCCGGGTTAACCGGTTGCACCCGGACAAAGAGTTTGGCTTGCTCATCGACTACCGCGGCATTCTCTCGGAGCTAGATACCACTATCGCCAAGTATCAGGATCTCGCCTCACGCACTCAGGGTGGCTACGACCTTGACGACATCGCCGGCCTCTACAACCAGATGAGCTCTGAATACAAGCGCCTGCCACAGCTCTACAAGGACCTGTGGAACATCTTTGCCGGGGTAAAGAACAAGCAGGATATAGAGCAACTGCGCCAGGTGCTGGTACCCCGAATGGAAGAGGTAGAGGGAGAGCTGGTAGATGTGCATCTCAAGGTGCGTGAAGACTTCTATGAGGCACTCTCCCGCTTTGCCAGTTGCCTGAAAGTAGCTCTACAGTCGGCCTCGTTCTTCGAAGACACCGCCTTTACCGAAGCGGATCGCCGCCATTACAAAGAGACGCTGCAGCAGTTCTCCAGCCTGCGGCAGACAGTGCAACAGGATGCAGGTGAACGAGTCGACTACGACGAGTACGCCCAGCAGGTGAAAAAGCTGCTCGACAAGCATGTGGTTGGCGTCGAGGTCAAAGAGCCCGGTGGTGTGTATGAAGTCGGCAAGATGGGACTGCAAAAACCGCCGGAAGAGTGGAGCAAAGAGAAGACCCGCAACGAGACTGACATCATAAAGACTCGCGTCACGCGCATGATTGAGCAGGATCTCAGGGATGACCCTTATGCTCAGGAGTCTTTCTCAACCTTGTTGCGCCTCGCCATTGAAGAGGCGGAAAAACTGTTTGATCACCCTCTCAAGCAGTACATGCTGTTCCGCGAGTTTGAAGAGCAGGTACAGGAACGCCGCCTGAACGATATGCCTGATGCGTTTGGCGCTAACCGCCATGCACAGGCCTACTTCGGTGTCTTCAAAAAGAACCTGCCACAACTGTTTGACAGCCAAGATGCTCAGGTTGAAGAAAAGTGGGTCAAACTCGCCTTCGAGATCGACCGGTTGGTTGATGCCTCGGTCGCCGAACACTCTATCAACCCGCAAAATATTGAAGCCGATATTCGCAAGAAGCTGCTGCCATTGCTGTTCACCGAGTGCAAGTCCATCGGCTGTGGCATGGATCAAGCCAAGCGCATGGTGGAAATGGTCGTGCAGATTACCCGAGTTGGTCACAGTGGGATGTAACTGCAGATGAGCACCTCCGGCAACATGGCCAATAGGCTCCAGCACTTTTCCTATGGTGGCGAGCTTATCAGGTTCGAACGGCTCACCAGACCCAAGGCAGGCAAACTGCTGATCAAGGTGCATCCTGACTGCCGGGTTGAGGTGATGGCTCCGCCGCAAACGCCAGATGAAGAGGTGCTTGCGGCGGTAAAAAAGCGTGCCCGCTGGATCTACGAGCAGTTGCGTGACTTTCGTCAGCAGTTGGAATATGTCACGCCACGCCGTTATGTCAGTGGTGAGAGTCACCTTTACCTCGGCAAGCAATACCTGCTCAAGGTCATCGTTGCACCAAGCAGTGTGCAAGGGGTCAAACTGCTGCGAGGCAAGCTGGAAGTATCAGTCAGGAAGCCAGGACCCGAGACAGTGAAGGCTCAACTGACCCAGTGGTATAGAACCCGCGCCAGAGAGCTTTTCGCCAAACGTCTCGATGCCATGCTGGAACAAGCCTTGTGGGTTGTGGATCGCCCTCCGCTACGCCTGCTGAATATGCAAACCCAATGGGGAAGCTGCTCGCCCAATGGCCGGATCACACTCAATCCTCATCTGGTAAAAGCCCCCAGAGAGTGCATTGATTACGTCATCCTCCACGAGCTTTGCCACCTTGCCGAGCACAACCACAGCGAGCGATTCTGGCGTTTGCTCGGTCAGGTGATGCCGACCTGGGAGAAGACCAAACAGCTGCTCGACGGGATGGCCCACCGACTGCTGACATCCTGAAATATGAGGGGCAAAATTCCAGATAGATAGGAATCCGCCCCCATCAATTCCAGCACACCAAGGTCCATCATCCATTCAAATAAGACGACCAACATTCCAGAGCGAAAAACAACACGAACATTCCAGATAGATGGGAAGGCCCCTATCAATATTCCAGGTGCCCGTTCTGAAGCGACATTCCAGTATCTGGAATATCCTCACCAAGATTCCAGATAGATAGTTATGTGGAAAGGAATTGGACAGGACTTGGCCGGGGATAAGGGCGCTGATTCCACTGGTCAATAAGCCACTGGATTCCAGTACTCCAACTTTGTCACGAACGAACAAAGTCAATATTTTCAATAAGTTGATTGAATACTAATGCCTTCAGTGCCATGCTGAAATCATGTTCAGTGGTGGAGTAACACGATGGATGCGTTCAGTTGGGGAATGGTAGGCTTGCTGGCCTTCTTCACGCTTGTCTTCGTGTGGAGTCTGTATAGCTACAAGGCGCATGCAAAAGAGAGACACCATGAAACCGATCGCTGATATCGCCCTCATGGCGGTGGTTGCGCTGGGCTTGATGGCACTTGGCGACACGCTGTTTGCATGGCTGCTGATCTGCCTGCCACCGGTTTACTGGTGCTGGCCAATACTGGCCTGGGCCACCAGGCGCCCCATCACGGCCAGGTTGCAGTTAATGGCTCTTGCCGCACTCACCTGCTGGCACTGGCCCGCCGGGCTGTTCACTGCGCTGAGCATCGCTCTTATCTGGACAGCGAAAACCCTCAAGACAACCCCACGCCCAAAACGCAAGGGTGGGCCGGTCATCAAAAATTACTACTTCTGAAGCTAACTGCGCGCCTCCTTGGCCACACTGGCGATAAGGTACCTTGAGCAACCAAGCATCTCCTGAATCGCGGAATAACTGTGGCCTGTCACCAACAGCCTGGCGATGTGCTGACGTTTCTTCTCATCCTTCTGCCTACCACGGTATTTCCCTTCATCCCTGGCCTTGGCAATACCCTGCTGCTGCCTGCGACGGCGATCTTCATAGTCTTTACGAGCGACGGCTGCGAGCATATCCAACAGCATGCCATTTACAGCCTGCAAGATGGCGCTGGTGAACTCGGAGCGGCTGCCCCCCTGTAATGCCACCCAGGAAGTCGGAAGCTCAGGAGAAACTATGGAGAGCTGTTTCTGTGCCAAAAGCTGCTTCAGTGTTTGCCAATCCGTCTGATTGAGACGGGCCAGACGATCAATCTGCTCTACCAGCACAATGTCACGATCTGCAGCGTCGCGGATCAGCCTCATAAGCTCAGGCCTGTCCAGCGTCGCTCCAGACTCATTCTCCACATAGAAACTGGCAATCTGATGGCCATGCTCAGCAGCAAAACCAATCAGCAGCTCTCGTGCCCGCTCAGCATCCTGTTCCACAGTCGATGCACGTAAATACGCCCGTATGAACATTGAAACCCCCATCAGTCTGTTTAAAGTGGTTCCTAATTATTGGTTCAATATAAGTGGTTTCAATATTATTTTCGAGAGGGTATTAAGTGGTTTTAATGGGGTATACCTTTTTAAAACCACCGCATGACGATCAAAACACGACCTTTCGATAGCCTTTTGATCTGACAGCACAAACTTTAAGTGTGATCCGTCATCACAAAGTCGCTTTTGAGTTGTATTTGAGTATTTAAGCGACGTTGCTCACGATTCCTGATCTGCTGAATGGGCTGCCAAAGGAGGAAATCTACAGAAGCTGGGCTTTGAGGTGAGTCATCTTTTCGACTCGCCGAACAAGCCAGCAGCCAAGCGTAGCGCGGCAGTTCTTTACCCCATGGTTTGAGTGAGTAAGATGTATGATTTTTCAGCCCAAAATTAGTACATATGCTCGGATATGTACCTTTTCAGTTCTGACTTGAACTGCAATAATCAACGCGTAGCCCTAGTTTATGTCCTCTCCCAGCCACCTTACTGGTGATGATGCTAGGTTCTTTTGGCCCCACGCTCCAAGGCCGATTCAATTTCTTAATAGGTCCACCTTCTCGGGCCGCAAGGCTATCCCCTCTGACACTCTGCGCAAGCTCATTGGCCTGCGCAACGCGTTAGTGCACGATGACCTTATTATCGAACTCAAGATAATCTGCGGCCTGATCGCTCAGAACTAAAGTAACCAACTATTGACGTTTGCAGAGCAAGGTCTCAACTGGTTGGGTAATCTCCCCGTCTGCTGTTCTCTTACCCGCTATAGGGGATAAATGTTAAATACCGCCTATGGCGTGTAAATGACACTTACCCTCTATAACAGGTAAATATTGATATACCTGTCATAGCGTGTAAATTGGAAGAAGGCACGCTACCAGGTTGTTGAATCATGAAAGTAACCAGCGCCAAGCAACTGAGCGCCTGTATCAAGGATGCCAGACTTTCTCAAAAGCTCTCTCAAGGCAAAGTGGCCGAGAAAGTGGGGATTAGGCAAGACACAGTCTCCAGCTTCGAGCTCAACCCTGAGTCCACCAAGCTGGAAACCCTGTTCAAGATCCTCGCAGCACTCGAATTGTCAGTGGATATCAAACCCCGCAATGAGTCATCCGATAGTCCGGCATCGGGCTGGAAGGAGGAGTGGTAATGGCCAATCTGGCTGTCTACATGAACGGCTATCGGGTGGGCACATTCACCAAAACTACCAGCGGCGCCCATCAGTTTCAGTACCATGGGTCATGGCTAGCACAACCGGGCAGCCGTCCCATCTCACTCTCCATGCCATTGCGCCATCAGGCCTACCGGGGCGATGAAGCCTATAACTTCTTCGACAACCTGCTGCCAGATAATACGGAGGTGAGGAACAGGGTTGTAGCACGCTATCAAGCGGTATCAACCCAGCCCTTCGATCTGCTCAGTTGCATTGGCCAGGATAGCGTAGGGGCATTACAGCTGGTTACCGAAGGGCACGATGTTCCAGATGTCAGGCGAATCGACTACAAGGCACTTTCCGATGACGAGCTCGAGCAAATCCTGACCAGCTACAAATCAGGAATCCCTTTGGGGATGGTCAGGGAGCAAGAGGAGTTCCGGATCTCTATCGCCGGGGCGCAAGAAAAGACTGCGCTGCTCTATCTCGATGGCCGCTGGTACTTGCCACTCAACGCAACGCCGACAACCCACATCATTAAACTCCCTATCGGCAAGATTGAAAGCCACTCCTACTCGATAGACCTCTCCCAGAGCGTAGAAAACGAATATATCTGCACTCTGATTGCCAAGGAGTTTGGTCTACCCGTACCTCACTGCTTCATGATGCAGGTTGGCCAGGTCCAAGCACTTGCGGTGGAACGCTTCGACAGACGTTACGCTACAGATCGCAGTTGGATCATGCGCCTTCCCCAAGAAGATTTCTGTCAGGTATTGAATGTTCCGTCAGCACGGAAATACGAGAGCCATGGAGGACCGGGGATCACTGACATCATGAAAACCTTGCTGGGCTCTGCGACACCAGAACAGGATCGCTACCTGTTCATGAAATCTCAGGTCCTGTTCTGGCTGCTGGCGGCCACCGATGGCCATGCAAAGAACTTCTCGGTCTTTATTGAACCGGAAGGGCGTTTTCGCCTGACCCCTTTTTACGACATCCTATCTGTCTATCCAGTGTTTGGCGGCCGAGGCCTCAACCGAAGGGACGCCAAGCTCGCTATGGGCCTAGCAAGCAGCAAGGGAAAGAAGTACGCCATTGAGCAGATATTCCCGCGCCATTTCTTCCAAATGGCGAAAGCTGTGGGATTTGAGCGTTCTGCTATGGAAGAGATCCTGACAGAACTGGCCAACTCCGTTGATGATGTTATTGAACGCGTTACCCAGCAATTGCCGGCAGGCTTCCCCGATGCAATCAGCAGCTCCATTCTAGAGGGCCTAAAAGCCCGCTCTGCCAGGCTGATAAAAGGCTACACCGTCAAATAGCAGGGCCTTTGCCCTTTGGAGAAGCCATGTCAAAAACTGTTTTTGCCATCAAAGAGTGCCCGGACTTCGTCTTCTACAACCGCGATTGGAATAAGGTGATCGTGGACGGCTCTATGGAGGAGGCGAAAGAGGAGCTGGCGGAGCAGATGTATGAGGATAACCCTGACAGCGTACTCTCGGATAAGGATCGCATTTACGAGGCGAGCGGCATGATCGAGGTGCTCACTCAGAAACAGGTTCTCGAGGCAGCAGAGAAAGGGGAAGATTGGCCAATCAAGCATGAACTAGTGAAAAAGGTTCGGATGGATGACTAAGCAGAGATCAGTTTGTCCCACTTGCGGCAAGACCGGCGGGGAGATGGACTTCTTTGATGAAGGCAAAACCTGTCGCAAACCGGAGGTCTTGTCTCCATGTGCAGGTGACTGGATCTGTCTGGACAAGGCGAAACGTGGGAAAACTCCTCATATTGCTCAGTTAGCGAACGAATCCTCGGTGTGAGACACTAGAGGCTCCCATTATGTCGTGCCGACGGGAGCCTCTTTGCTTCTGTTGGCGCATCTTAAAGCTGAACGGAAGAGCCTCAATGAGCAAGAAAGCAGCCACCATTGGCGACATCGGCACAGACCACGACGGTTTCCCGCCAACCCCTATCATCACCGGTTCGCCGGACATCATCATCGACAACAAGCCAGCTGCCCGCGTAGGCGACTCTCTGGCGCCACACTCCAAGCCCGGCAGTTCGCCGCACCCGAGAACCATCTCAACCGGTTCAAGCACTGTTTTCTTCAATGGAAAGCCTGCAGCGTTGACCGGCAGTGGCATCGACTGCGGCGGGGTCATCATCGGCGGAGGCTCTGTGATCATCGGCGACCAAGCGCCTGCGGCTGCCTCCCGTGCGGCACCGGCATCACTCACGCCCGAGCAGGCCCAGACCATTGCTGACGGCACCCGGGGCGGATTCTGGCCACCGTACAACCCGATCACTGGCGAAGACCTGACGGCAAAGCTTAGGGATGTGCTCGAGGCCAACCACAAGAAGGCCATCATCTTCACCCTCGAGGACGCCATGGCCACCCTGAAGGACATGTGGCAGGAGAAAGGGACCGACGCGCTCAAAACGGCAAGCAGCACCAAAGACCTTGGCGACTACGGCATGACCATCTACAAGTCGTATGAGCTGGTGAAGCAGTTCGGCGACCTGGGTGTCACGGCCGAGGTGTTCAAGAGCAACGGCAAAGAGTACATAGCCATTACCACCAAGAACAACAGCAGCAAGGTTCTGCGGCACGTTCTGGTCAATGAGGTCAGGCTGAAGGTTAACGGGCACAAGTACCGGATCAACAACCCGAAAATCTCCCAGCTTGGCCTTTCACCTCAGAGCCGGGCGTCCGGTTTCAAGGGCGGCATGGCCGTCACCTTTGTTATCTCAGCCGCCATCAATACCAACGACCTGATCTTCAACGATCAATTCCACCTGGTTGATTGGTTCGGCAATGTCGGTGCCGACATGTTCAAGGCGCTTGTCCAGTTCGGGGCTGGGGAGGCTGTTCTTATTCTGGCCTTCGCGGCCGGGGCGCCCATTCTGGTCGGCACAATTCTTGTGATAGCCACCTATGTGATCATCGACATAGCGTTCGAGGAGTGGGAGGTATCCGAGAAGGTGGTGGGGGCGCTCAACAGTGCAACAACGGAATAGGCTCAAGCTGTCAGTCGCGATCGTCACTCTAACCCTGTTTGCGGTATGGGCATGGTGGTTTATCTCTTCGGCCGCACTCAAGCCTTACTTCGCTCTGCAAGCTGGTGAGGGGGTGGTGAAGATCGGACTTCACACTCTATGGGCGCCGGTAGGCCTTATTGGCGTTTTGTTGGTGCTGCTCGTCACCTCGCCTATTTGTCTCCTAAGAGGCGTTTTGATGAGCGACGTACTGACGGGCCGGAGGATGACCGTAGCCAATGTGGTTATGCTCGCGTTCCTGGCCGCCGGTGCGGTATCAGGCTTTATTGGGTACCAAAAGCTCAAAAGCCAGCTGGCTGATCAGGGGTACTCGTACTGCAAGGTCCTATCCAAAACGACGCCCAGTGGCAAATATGTGACCTATGTTAGAGAGCCAGGGCTATGCGTAAAGGCGCCAAAGCATTGAGAATTGCCTTGTCTGAGACCATTTCGGGGAAATGATGAAAATACTGGGGTACATCGCTATAGGGATCATCGCGCTGCTGATCATCGGCAACGCAATGAAGCCAAGCAAGGAAGAGCTTATAGCGCAAGGGGACTGGCTGTTCACGACCTGCATCAACGAGGCCAGAGCGAACGACAGGCTCGACCAGACTCAGCGGGAGATCTGCGGAACTGCGGCCGGCAGGATCCGGAGCGGTCAGGCGACGCTTAGCAAAGAGGCGATCGACAGCTTTGAGAAGGGGCTGGATTGGGACGGCAAGCCGTTGAAGGAATGAGTGAGGGGCCTTGGCCCCTTTTTTATTGCCTCACCGATGAGGCGGAAACTTCTCGACCTTTGCTCTCCAACTGTCGTATTTTCATCTCAACAAAGCGAAGCTGATACTCGCTCTGGGGATGCGAAAATCAGCGCTCTGAATCGACTACAGAGCTCGCCGAAAGCTTTGACTGCTGCGAAGATATGTCTCAGCTCAGGGAATCGCTCTAATCGCTTTCTGTGAAAATACTAAACTTGCTTCCAAGGAAGCTTTCTTTATTGCTGGAGTCATTATGTCGGTAGGCCGCAAGCCGGGCACCCCTGGTAAACAGGGCGGGGCTTATGGGAAGGCTGCACGATCGAGAATGGACTATGTGGGAACGCAGCACGATAGCAGAAACCTGTGAGCGGCCTCTCAATATGCTGTTTTAGTTACTTTTACCCCAAGTGGCCCCCGAAAAGTCACTAACATATTGAAGATAATAGATTATTTACATTCTGCATCGGCAAGTAAGCCTGTTAGGCAGACAATAAAAAGCCCGGGTTCGTCCCGGGCTTTCTTGTGCGTTTTTTATCCAAAAACCTAGAGGCGGCGCAGGCACCACATGAAGTAAGCGCCCCCTAACAGGGTGGAGACCAGCCCGACCGGCACCTCCTGCGGGAAGAGGATCTGCTGACCGACCCAGTCAGCCGACACCATCAACAGGGCGCCGGAAGCGGCGGCCCCAAGCAGGTGCCAGCGTGCCCGCACCAACCCCATCAGCTTGGCCATATGTGGCGCCAGAAGACCGACGAATGAGAGCGGCCCGACCACCAGGGTGGCGCTGGCAGTGAGCACGGCCACCAGCAGCAAGATGGCGAGCTGGGCACGGTTGAGGCGAATGCCAAGCGCAGTCGCGACAGCACTCCCCATCGGTAGCAGATCGAGCCAGCGGCTCACCAGCAGGCAGGCGGCCAGCATCAACAGCGCCAGCCCCACCAGCCCATAGGCCACCGGCAGGGTGACGTAGTAGGTGGAGCCGGACATCCAGGAAAGCAGTTGCTGCACCCGCATGTCGCCGTTGGCCAGCGCGATGGCCTGCAGCGGCTCGAACAGTGCCGTGATGGCGATACCGGAGAGCAGGATCCGCTCCGGCTGGAAGCCGTGCTTGCGATTGACCAGCACCAGCAGCAAGAGACAAGCGAAGGCCCCGATCAGGCCGCCCAGCAGCATTATGGGCAACGGCAAAGCTGGCAGCAGTAAGGCCGTCGCTATCACCCCCATAAAGGTGCCGCCGCTCACCCCCAGCAACTCCGGGCTCGCCATAGGGTTGTTGCTGACCCGCTGCAACAGGGTGCCCGCCAGCGCCAGCAGCACGCCAGTCGCCCCCGCCGCCAGAGTGCGCGGCAGCCGCCACTCCAGCTGGGCCTGCCAGCGGAGCCAGCTTGGCCAGCTCCAGCCCGTCATTCCCTGCCCAACCAGCAGGGAGGCGACCACGGCCAGCAGCAGCCCGGCCAGCAACAGGCCGATAAGGCGAGCCGGTGCCGAATGGCGAGCCACCAGCAGGCCGGCGTTTGCCTTAGGCGTACCCGACTTGATACCTAGGCGCGGGATCAGCCAGAGCAGCAGCGGCGCCCCCAGCAGGGCGGTCATGGCGCCAGTGGGGATCAAGACTGGCCAGAAGCGGCTCAGGCTCTGCAGCAACAGATCGGTCGCCGCCAGCAGCAGGGCGCCGAGGATCGGTGCCCACAACAGCCGCTGGCCGAGCTGGCGGATACCGAGCAGCCGCACCATGGCGGGCGCCGCCAGCCCGATAAAGCCGATCAGCCCCACCACGCTCACCACGCAAGCGGTGACAAACACCGCCAGCCCCAGTCCGGCAAAACGCAGATGCTGCAGGGAGACCCCCAGACTGCGGGCGCTGGCATCATCCAGCTCCAGCACCGTCAGCGGGCGCACCAGCACAACGGCCAGCACAGCGGCTGCCAGCAGGCGGGGTAACAAGTAACTCACCCCGCTCCAGCTGTTCTGCACCAGCGAGCCACTGCCCCACACCAGCAAGCCTTTCAGCTCCTCCTGAAAAAACAGCAAGAGTCCCATGCTGATGGCCGCCAGATAGAGGTTGATCACCAGCCCGGCAAAGACGATGACCACCGGATTGAGCTGGCGACGCCAGGCCAGGGCAAACACTAGTGCCATCGCGAGGCTGCCACCGGCCATGGCGATCCACTCCCGCCCCAGCAGCAACCAGGAGGGGGCAAACAGGGTCACCATCATCAACGCCAGTTGGGCACCGGAGGCCACCCCCAAGGTGGTCGGTGACGCGAGCGGGTTGCGCAGCACCTGCTGCATCAGGGTGCCCGCCAGCCCGAGCGCCGCCCCGGCCAACAGGGTGACCGCCAAGCGGGGTAGCCAGCTGAAATGCACCACCGCTTGGCTGACATCATCCAGATTGGGGGCGAGCAGGCTCTGCCACCAGAGCGCACTGGGCAGCTGGCGAGCCAGCTCCCAATACGCGAGCGAGAGGGTCAACCCCAGCAGGATCGAGACCGGCCGCAGCAGCGGCGATGTGAGCAGTCGCTTCATCGGCTAGCCCCCATACGCTCGGCATCTTGCAGCAATACATCGCTGAGCAGACCGGCGAAACGGCGGGCGGCAAGTACGCCACCAAAACTCCAGACCGCAGGCAGATGCAGCACAGGCGCCTGCCGTACCTGCGGCAGATGCTGCCACAGCCCAGGCTCCTGCAGCCGTTCGCTCACCCCTACCGGGATGGGATCGACCACCACCAGCCGCGCGGTTGGCAAGGTCATGAACTGCTCGATACTGACCACCGAGAAACCCCAGTCATTGGTCTGCTCCTGCCAACCATTACGCAGCCCGAGCCGCGTCATCACCGCATCGAACAGGCTGTGGCGACCAAACACCCGCACATGGCGCTCATCGATAAACTGCACCACCAGCAGAGGCGGCAGATCCGCAGGCAATCTGGCCTGCATGCTGGCGAGATCCCGATCCAGCCCGGCCAGCAGCCGTTCGCCCTCGGCGGTTTTGCCCACCATACGGGCGAGGGTCAGGGTCACCTCGTGCAGTCTCTGCCACAGATCGGTTTGCCCATCATAAAGGGCGATGGTGCTCACCGGCGCGATGCGGGAAAGGGTTGGCGCCAGCGGGGCCGCCAGCGGCGAGATGAGAATGCGATCGGGTTTGAGCTCCGCCAGCAGCTCGCGGTTGGGCTGGGTGCGCAGGCCGATATCCACTACCCCGGCGGGTAGCCGTGGCTCGCCAACCCATGCCTGATAGGGGCCTGCATCCCCCACCGCCAGCGGCGTCACCCCTAGCGCCAGCAAGGTTTCGGCAATGGTCCAGTCGACAGTGGCGATACGGGGTAGCGGTGCAGAGGCGATCGGGGATGTGTCGGCCTGCGCCGCTAGTGGCAGCAGCAGGCTAATAAGGCAGGGTGCCATCTTCTTCAATAAACGGTTCAAGAGAGCCCCCGGTCAGACGATGGCGATGGGATGAGCATGAGCCGGGTGGCGAATGACCTCCATCGGAATGCCATAGATAGCGTGCAGGGTCTCGCTGGTCATGAGCCCCTCAGGTTCGCCATGGGTGAGCAGGCGGCCGGAGTGGAGTGCCACCAACCGATCGCAGAAGCGGGAGGCCATATTGATGTCGTGAATGACGATGATGACCCCTAGGTTTAGCTGACGGCTCAACTGCTTGACCAGCGTCAGCACCTCCACCTGATGGGCCACGTCCAGCGCGGCCAGCGGCTCGTCCAGCAGGATGAAGCGGCTCTCCTGCGCCAACAGCATCGCCAGCCAGACCCGCCCCCGCTCGCCACCGGAGAGGGTATCCACCAGCCGATCGGCAAAGCGTTCGGTATGGGTAAGGGCGATGGCCCGATCGACCTGATGGTGATCCTCCGCCCCCATCCGGCCCAGCAGGCCGCGCCAAGGGTAGCGGCCCATCTCCACCAGCTCCCGCCCGAGCAGATTCTCGGCGCTCGGCAGATGCTGGGGCAGATAGGCCACCTGACGGGCAAACTCCCGGTTGCCCCAGTCGGCCAGTGGCTTGCCATCGAACAGGATCTCGCCGTCGCTGAGGGGTTGCTGGCGTGCCAGCAGCTTGAGCAGGGTCGATTTGCCCGAACCATTGTGGCCGATGAGGCCATAAACCTGTCCCTGCTCGAAACGCAGGTCGGTGGGGTGCAGCAGCGTGCGGTCATTGACCGTGAAGCTGGCTGATTTCATCTCGAACATAAGCAATTCCTGTGCTGGCTTGCCGCCAGTCTCATCGGTGCCGGCATCAAGCCGGCACCTCGCAATCCAGATGGGCGATCGCATCGCGGCTCACTGCGGCACGGCGCGCGCCGGTCAGTTCGGTGAGTTTTCCCTGCCGCATCTCCAGCAGGCGATCGGCCAGCGGGAAGTAGTGATCGTCGTGACTGATGGCAATCACCGTCTTGCCCATCTCCTTGAGGCGCGGCAACAGCACCTGATAGAAGATGCGGCGGAACTGGGGATCCTGATCCGCAGCCCACTCGTCAAACAGCATCACCTCGCGCTGCTCGGCCAGCGCCAGCAGCAGGGCGACCCGCTTGCGCTGCCCTTGGGAGAGATCGATATCGGCTATAAAGCCATCCTCGATGGTGAGCTTGCTGCCCATCTGCAACCGCTCCAGCCACTCGGCCACCAGCTCATCCTTGGGTTCCGGCCCCAGCAGGTGCTGGAACAGGTGATAGTCGGTAAAGATGGCGGAGAAGAGCGCCAGATAGCCATTGCGATCGGTGACCGGCTCACCATCCAGCAGGATCCGGCCCGATACCGGCTGGTAAAGTCCGGTCAGCAGCATGGCCAGGGTCGACTTGCCGGAGCCATTGCCGCCGATGATGAAGATCTGCTCCCCCTTTTCGATGACCAGATCGATGGGGCCAACGGCAAAACCGCCCTCCCCCTGATAGTGAAAGCTCACCTGCTCCAACTCGATGCGCTGCCAAGGGCGGATGGCGGGCGGCAGCGGGAAGTCCGCATCCGGCTCAGCCAGATTGAGGGCGGCGATCTTGTCGAACGCCACCTGAGCGGCAAGCAGGGTCGGCAGGGCGCCAATCCCCTGCAACAGCGGGGTGCGCAGGAACAGCAGGGTCAGCGCGAAGGTGGCGGCCACATTGGTGTTGGCCCAACCAAGGCCGTTGGCCAGGAAGAAGACCAGACCGATGGCCCCCAGCATCATGATATTCGACCAGTTCACCGCGCTCAGGTGATAGGTGTCGGCGCGAATGATCTGCTGGCGGTAGTCACGGGCATTTTGCTCATAGAGCTGGTGATAGACGAAGTGAGCCCGCTCGCGGTTGAGCGCCAGCTCCTTGCTGCCAGCGATGATGGCCTGATAGTTCTGATAGAGCCGATCTTCGGCCTGACGCATGTGGGAGAGATGGCGATAAACACGGTTCACCAGCAACCAGCCCACCACCATGGTGACGGTGACCCAGAGCGCAGTCACCCCGAGCAATGCAGGAGAGAGCCAGCCAAGGTAAAGGGCAGAACCCAGCGTGAGCACCAGCCCCTGCACCAGCTCAGGCAGGCGCACGAAGGCGATAGTGATCTGGCCGATATCGCTGGAGAGGGAGGCCAGCAGTGGCCCCTGACCAATCTGGCGGATGCGGGCGACATCGGTATCCAACAGTTGCTTGAGCAGACGGCCACGCAACCGGTAGACAAAATGGTGACCGAGAGTGGTCAGGGCCAGCTGAGATCCGAGAGTGATCACCAGCAGCAACACAATCAGGCCGACCAGCTGACCGAGGATCGGCAGCGGATCACCTATAGATTCGATAAGAGACTGATTGATAAAAGCAATGACGCCAATCCCGCTGACGGCACTGAGCAGACTGAGCAGGGTGATGGCGATAAAGGGCCAACGATATTGGCGATAAACCAGAGACAAGAGTTCCATAACGGACCGGTATTCCAGAGAGATCAGAACAACTGCGGGTGAAAAGAAGGGCGGGAATCTGGTTCCCACCCGACTTCGATTACCAGCGGTAGTTGATGCTGCCCACTACGCTGCGCGGCTCGCCGTAGTAGCAGTAGTAGTCACAACTGGCCACGTAGGTTTCACCCAGTAGGTTGTTGACGTTGAGCTGGGCACGCCAGTTCTTGGCAAAGTCATACCCGATCATCGCATCCCAGACGGTATGGGCCGGCACCTCGGCAGAGCCGTAGATGGGGGTATAGTCCGCATTCACGGCGCCAATACCCACGCTGGAACCGATATAACGCACACCGGTACCCAGCTCCAGACCCGAAGCCACCCCTTGCTGCACCTTGTAGTTACCCCAGAAGGAGGCCTGGTGGCGCGGGATCAGGCTGGCACGGCGATCGCCACTGCCGGTGTCGTTGGTTTTGGCATCGGTGTAGGTATAAGCAGCGGTCAGACGCAGTGCATCGGTCACCTGCACACTCCCTTCCAGCTCAATCCCCTGAGAGGTCACTTCACCCGCCTGGGTCTGCTGGCCGGAACCGGTAGAGACCAGCGAGTTGGTCTGGGCCAGATCGAACAGCGCCAGATTGATGTAACCGTCGAGGAAGGCAGGCGCATACTTCACGCCGGTCTCGTAGAGCTTGCCCTTGAGCGGCTTGTAGGAGTTTCGGGTGTTAGGATCGATCCCCGGCAGCACCTCAAACGACTCGGCATAGGCAAAGTAGGGAGAGAGGCCGTTGTCAGCCAGATACATCAGGCTGCCCGAGAGGGATAGCTCGTGATCGTACTGGCGCTCGTCCTTGCTGGTATTGGTGTTGTGGGTCTCCACATAGTCGAAACGGCCACCGGCAGTCAGCAACCAGCGATCGTCCCAGCGGATCTGGTGCTGAGCATAGAGGCCGCTCTGGCCCTTGGTGCTCTTCTGGTGAGTAGCCGTCGACTCATCAAAACCGGGGAAGCCGCTGTAATCCGGGTTCATGGTATTGATGGTGCCCATACCGTAGTTGTCGGCCTCGACCCCTTCATTGACGTGACGCTGCAGATCTACCCCCAACAGCAAAGTCTGCTCGGTGCTGTCGGTGTTCCAGTAGCCCACCATCTGGTTATCCATGGTGGCACTCTTGGTATTGCCATCACGGTAAACCAGGCCACGACTGGCGGTTGTGCCTTCATAAGTCGGGAAGATATAGGTCTGGCGCAGCAGCAGATCGTTGTAGTTGAAGCGGACGTTCTGCTTGAACTCCCAAGTCTGGTTGAGCTGGTGGGCCAGCTCGTAACCGGTGGAGATCTGGGTATTGCGGTTGCGATCGTAATCCGGCTGGCTCAGGTTGGTGGAGGGATCAATCTGGCCACCTGACGTATTCAGGGTGCCATAGACCGGGAAGAAGCCGTTGGTCGGGACCCCTTCGTCGTGCAGGAAACTGGCCAGCAGGGTCAGGCTGGTACGATCCGAAAGATCGAAGGTAACGCTGGGCGCCAGATAGACGCGATCGTTGTAAGTACCGGTAAGCACACCATCACGCTCTTTATAAAGAGCAACCATGCGGTAGCGGCTGTTGTCGGAGAGCGAATCAGATACGTCCACCCCGACCTGACGATGATCCCGGCTGCCAAGCTGCAGATCCACCTGCCCTTGCGGCGTGGCGGTCGGTCGCTTGCTGATGGCATTGATCACCCCGCCCGGAGGCGCCTCACCGTAAAGGATCGAGGCTGGCCCCTTCAGCACTTCCACACTCTCCAGACCGAACGGTTCCGGCGTCCAGACGTAGTAGCCTGTGCCAAACAACCGGTTGCCATCCAGATAAGAAGCGGCATCGAAGCCACGCACCTTGAACCAGTCGGTGTTGTTGTCTGAGCCATAGAGGCCGGTCAATACGCCGGAACGGTAGCGAATCGCTTCATCCAGCTGCAACACGGCGTGCTGATCCAGCTCCTCGCGATTAACCACGGAGACGGCGCGAGGGGTCTCGGCCATCGGCACTTCCACCTTCATGGCCGTACCGGTCACCACCATGGTTTCGCTGGCTTTGGGCAGCTCAGCGGTGGTTTGTTCTGCCATCAGCGGCAGGGAGACGAGCAAACCGGAGAGCGAAAGCACGCCGAAGGCGCCCTTCTTGCCGGGTCCTGTAGTGTATTTTTGCGCAATCATATTAAAGTCTCGTTTATCAATGAGTTATGTTGTTTTAATTGTTATTTGTGGTCGTTTGTCACGACATCACCCTGTTCCATGGGCGAATAAAGCAGCGCAATCCTACTACAGGAGCCGTGATCGAATCGATTCAATAATTGCTAATCATTTGCATCTACATTGTTATCTGGCTGCATCGTTGGCAGGATTTTGCGGGAGATGGGACCCATCAGGAGAGCCATGAGCGGAGAAGAAAATGGAGAGGAATATAAAGAAGCAGAAAAAAGATCGGCAGGATGGATCCGGTGGCATTATCTGACTGGATCCATTATCCCCAAGCTTTATCCATATTTATCCACACCCTTTGGCGGTAGAATCCGGCTTTGCGTTTCTTTGTCTGAAATCAGGATCCATTCCATGGCCAAACTCAATCTCGTCGTCGGCTCCATGCTGGGCGCCGCCGAATATGTCGCAGACCACGTTGCCAACCTGCTGGAACAGGCTGGCCACCAGACCCGGATCCACAACCCGGCCAAGCTGGCAGAGTTGCTGGATGATGCGGGATCCATCCTGCTGGTGGTCACTTCCACCCATGGTGCCGGGGATGTGCCCGACAACCTGCAACCCTTCGCCAAGGATCTTGCCGAGCAGCATCCGGATCTTAATTCATTGAAATATGGAGTGATCGCCCTTGGTGACAGCAGTTATGACACCTTTTGCCAGGGTGGCAAGACGCTGGATCGACAGCTGGCCGAGTGCGGTGCCAGCCGGATCGGCGAGCGGCTCGACATCGATGTGACCCAACACGAGATCCCCGAAGATGCCGCAGAAGTGTGGATCCGCGACTGGATGACGCTGATCGCCTGATCAGCGTGCGGGAGATCCTGAAAAAAAGCTTGATCTCCCCACTTATCCCCAGATCGACTATCCACCATGTTATTAACAGATTGATCCGGGGGAGTTGTTCTACAAGGTTACCCACAACGCCCAGGGGTAATGTGCATAACTACGGTGTAAAGCTCTGCAAAACCTATAGTTATCCATGTATTAGATCCAGACTGACAAACCTCTGTGTATAAAAGTCCTGGTTATCCCCTCGTTCACCGGGCCAGGATCCAAGCTTTTCCACAAGCTAGGATCGCCCTTAAATTAATGATCTTTATGATCAAAAAGTGCTTATCAACAGAAAGGGCGGATCCTAATAAGAGATCCAGTAAAAGATCGATCTAAAGATCCTTAAGATCTAATTAGTGGATCCTCCCTTCATACTGAACGTTAAGTAGACGTTCCCCTCAGGACGCGAAACAGATAGAATGTTCCGCCCTTTAGCCCAGGCAAATAAAGATCTTCAGGCGTGCAGATCAAGGTGATCCCAATGCAATACCATGAACAATTTGATGTGATCGTCGTCGGTGGCGGTCATGCCGGAACCGAAGCAGCAACAGCGGCAGCCCGCATGGGCATGAACACCCTGTTGCTGACCCACAATATCGATACGCTGGGACACATGTCCTGTAATCCGGCGATCGGCGGGATCGGCAAGGGACACCTGGTCAGGGAAGTTGACGCACTCGGCGGGATCATGGCGCGTGCCATCGATCTTGGCGGGATCCAGTTCCGCACCCTCAACTCATCCAAGGGCCCGGCAGTGCGAGCCACTCGTGCCCAGGCGGATCGCCTGCTCTACAAGGCCGTCGTTCGCCAGATGCTGGAGAACTACCCGAACCTGAAGATCTTCCAGCAGGCTTGTGACGATCTGATCATGGACGGGGATCGTGTTGCCGGTGTAGTCACCCAGAGCGGGATCCGCATCAGCGGCAAGACAGTGGTGCTGACGGTTGGTACCTTCCTGAATGGTTTGATCCACATCGGGATGGAAAACTACAAGGGCGGTCGTGCCGGGGATCCTCCCTCGATCGCCCTCGCCCAGCGCCTGCGGGAACTGCCGCTGCGCATCGATCGCCTCAAGACGGGTACGCCGCCCCGCATCGATGCCCGCAGCGTCGATTTCTCCGTCATGCAGGAACAGCACGGCGACGATCCGCGCCCCGTCTTCTCGTTTATCGGCAATGCCAGCCAGCATCCCCGTCAGGTGCCCTGCTACGTCACCCACACCAACGAGCGTACCCACGAAGTGATCCGCAATAACCTGGATCGCAGCCCCATGTACGCCGGGGTGATCGAGGGGATCGGCCCGCGCTACTGCCCGTCGATCGAGGACAAGATCACCCGTTTCGCCGACAAGACGGCGCACCAGATCTTCGTCGAGCCGGAAGGCCTTACCACCCACGAACTCTATCCGAACGGGATCTCCACCAGCCTGCCGTTTGACGTTCAGGTGCAGATCATCCGTTCCGTGCGCGGCTTCGAGAACGCCCACATCACCCGTCCGGGCTATGCCATCGAATATGATTTCTTCGATCCGCGGGATCTCAAGGCCAACATGGAGAGCAAGTGCATTTCAAACCTGTTCTTCGCCGGCCAGATCAACGGGACGACCGGTTACGAAGAGGCGGCGGCACAAGGCTTGATGGCCGGTCTGAATGCGGCCTTGCGTGCTCAGGACAAGGATCCCTGGAACCCGCGTCGGGATCAGGCCTACATGGGCGTGATGATGGACGATCTCTCCACCCTGGGGACCCGCGAGCCTTACCGCATGTTCACCAGCCGTGCCGAATATCGCCTGCTGCTGCGGGAAGACAACGCCGATATCCGCCTGACCACCATTGGTCGCGAGCTGGGTCTGGTGGATGACGAGCGTTGGAGCAAGTTCAACGCCAAGATGGAGCAGGTAGAACTGGAGCGTCAGCGTATGCGCTCGACCTGGATCCACCCGCAGCATCCGTCACTGGAGGCGGTCAACGCCCTGGTCAATACCCCGCTGACGCGTGAGCAGAGCTTGGAAGAGCTGCTGCGCCGTCCGGAAGTGACCTACGATGCCCTGATGACCATCGACGGGATCGGCCCTGCCGTGGCGGATCCTGCCGCTGCCGAGCAGGTGGAAATCCAGATCAAGTACGCCGGTTACATCGATCGTCAGCAGGACGAAGTGGAGAAGCAGCTGCGCAACGAGAACACCCTGTTGCCGCTGGATCTCGACTATCACGATGTGAATGGCCTCTCCAACGAGGTGAAAGCCAAGCTCAACGATGCCAAGCCGCAGACCATCGGTCAGGCTTCCCGCATCTCCGGCATCACCCCGGCGGCCATCTCCATTCTGCTGGTGCATCTGAAAAAACACGGCCTGCTGCGTAAAACCGCCTGAGGATTCTTACCGTTGGAAAATATGCTGGAAAGATTGAACGGCCTGCTCATGCAGGCCGGAATTGTTATCACTGATACCCAAAAGAGCCAACTGGTGCAGCTGGTCGAGTTGCTGCACAAGTGGAACAAGGCTTACAATCTCACCTCGGTTCGTGATCCGGACGCCATGCTGGTCAAGCATATCCTCGACAGTCTGGTGGTAAGCCCCCACTTGCACGGGGAGCGCTTCATCGATGTGGGGACCGGTCCCGGCTTGCCTGGACTGCCGCTGGCCATCATCAACCCAGACAAGCAGTTCGTTCTGCTGGACAGTCTGGGCAAGCGGATCAACTTCATCCGTCAGGTGATCCAGGAGCTGGGTCTGACCAATGTGACGCCGGTCAAATCCCGGGTTGAAGAGTATCAACCCGAGGTGGGGTTTGATGGTGTACTGAGTCGGGCATTTGCCTCGCTGGAGGATATGCTGAGCTGGTGTCACCACCTGCCGTCAGAACAGGGCTGCTTCCTGGCGCTCAAGGGACAATATCCCGAGCAGGAGCTGGCCCAGTTGCCTGCCAATATCCGTCTGGTAGCCTGTCATGAGTTGCGGGTGCCGGAGCTGGAAGGCGAACGTCATCTGCTGGAATTCAAACATATCCAGCCCGAATAGGGTCGCAGTTTCATTTAGGGGATCGTGTGGGAAAAGTCATCGCCATAGCCAACCAGAAGGGTGGAGTGGGTAAAACCACCACCTGTGTGAATCTGGCCGCCTCCATGG
The DNA here is from genome assembly GCF_001728955.1 of Aeromonas sp. DNP9. Taxonomy (NCBI): domain Bacteria; kingdom Pseudomonadati; phylum Pseudomonadota; class Gammaproteobacteria; order Aeromonadales; family Aeromonadaceae; genus Aeromonas; species Aeromonas sp. DNP9. The sequence continues at coordinate 102,191 of NZ_LYSQ01000012.1, forward strand.
CCGCCACCCGGCGCAAGGTGCTGGTGATCGATCTGGATCCGCAGGGCAATGCCACCATGGGCAGCGGTGTCGACAAGTATGACGTCGAGCGCACCGCCTATGAGCTGCTGATCGAGGATGCCCCCATCAGCGAAGTGATCATCCCCGAAACCACCGGGGGCTATCACCTGATTGCCGCCAACGCCGACGTGACCGCGGCCGAAATCCGTTTGATGGAATTTTTCGCCCGCGAAATCCGCCTGCGCAATGCGCTGGCCTCGGTGCGGGACAAATACGACTACGTCTTCATCGACTGCCCGCCCTCTCTCAACATGCTGACAGTGAACGCCATGGCCGCCGCCGACTCCGTGCTGGTGCCCATGCAGTGCGAATATTACGCGCTGGAGGGGCTCACCGCCCTGGTCGACACCATCAGCAAGCTGGCCGCTGTGGTCAATCCGGAGCTCAAGATCGAAGGGGTGCTGCGCACCATGTTCGATCACCGCAACCGGCTGGCCAATGATGTGTCCGATCAGCTAAAACAGCACTTTGGCGACAAAGTCTACCGCACCATCATTCCCCGCAACGTTAGACTGGCTGAGGCCCCGAGTTTCGGTGCCCCGGCCATGCACTATGACAAATCATCGGTGGGCGCCAAGGCCTACCTGGCACTGGCTGGCGAGATCCTGCGCCGCCAAGAGCAGGAACGTCAGGCGACCATCGCAGACCGAGAGAGCATATGACTCCGAAAAAACGTGGACTGGGCAAGGGGCTGGATGCCCTGCTCAGTACCAGCACGGCTGCCCGCCAGAAACAGGTGATGAGCGATCAACGTACTGAAGAGGCCATGGCCCCCACCAATCAGGGCGAGCTGCGCAAGCTGCCGGTGGAGTGGTTGCAGTCCGGCAAGTACCAGCCCCGCAAGGATATGTCCCAGGATGCACTGGAAGAGCTTGCCAACTCCATCCGCGCCCAGGGGGTTATCCAGCCCATCGTGGTACGCCCTCTCGGCGAACAATCCTTCGAAATCATCGCAGGTGAGCGGCGCTGGCGCGCGTCCCAGCTGGCGCGGCTTGAGGTGGTGCCCTGCATCGTCAAGGATGTACCCGACGAGGCTGCTGTCGCCATCGCGCTGATTGAGAATATTCAGCGGGAAGACCTCAATGCCATCGAAGAGGCGGTCGCTCTACAAAGACTGCTGACCGAATTCGAACTCACCCACCAGCAGGTGGCCGAGGCGGTGGGCAAGTCCCGCACCACGGTGACCAACCTGTTGCGTCTCAACCAGCTCAACGATGATGTGAAGCGTTTCGTCGAGCATGGCGACCTCGACATGGGCCATGCCCGTGCCCTGCTGGCCCTGAGCGGCCAGGCCCAGTCTGAACTGGCCAAGCTGGTTGCCCAGAAAGGACTGACCGTACGCGATACCGAGAAGCTGGTGCAAAAAGCGCTCGAACCGGCAAAAGCCAGGGTCGAACCGGCCCGTGATCCGCAGATCGGCTACCTGGAGCGCCAACTGGCAGAAAAAATTGGCAATCAGGTGCAACTTCAGCCTGGCAAGCGGGATAGCGGGAAGTTAGTAATAAGTTACGAGAATTTGTCCGATTTGGACCGTATATTGGGCTATTTTGGCGTGTCGGAATCGTGATTTTTACGCTTTTTGTAGTAATAAAACATCCATTCCTTTTGATATGACCATAACCCTGATTTGCCGCGGAAAGCCGCAAAAATTAAGGATTTTTGTCATATTGCAATAGCTGCCCTCAAGGGTATAATTTGACCGGCTTTAAGAGCTGTTAACATGGGGTCTTCGGATCCCGATTTTTTACAGTTCTGTAATGTTCAGGGGTAGGTTGGTGAAGCAGAAAATAGCCTTGGAAGGTTTGACACTGGCCTTGGTTATGCTCGTTTGTCAGCTCATCCTGATCCTGGCGATGAGTGCCGTCTGGTTTTACCTGACTGGTGCCAGCGCCGGTTATTCCGCTCTCTACGGAGGGGGGATGTACTGGGTTCCTCAAGCCTTGTTTACTGTCTGGGTGCTGCGCCGCAAGGTGACAACCGAGAGTGTGGGCCTGGTTTTGCGGGACTTTTATGGTGGGGCAGGGATTAAGCTCATTTCTACAACAGGTCTATTCGCCCTGATGTTTGGTGCGGGAGTCGAGGTCGTTACCGTCTCGTTTTTCGCCACTTATATCCTCGCCCTCGTTGTACAGTGGATGGTTTCATTCACGCTTAACAACCACTATTAGGAAAACTCATGTCTGCAACCGGAGAAGTCCTGACTCCTCAGGGATATATCTCCCACCACCTGACCCACCTTCAAGTCGGGTCCGGGTTCTGGACGGTCAATATCGACTCAATGGTATTTTCCGTCGTGCTAGGCGCCCTGTTTATCCTGCTGTTCCGCAAAGTAGCCGTTAACGCTACCAGCGGGGTGCCGGGTAAGCTGCAGTGCTTTGTGGAGATGCTGGTCGAGTTTGTGAATGGTAACGTCAAAGACATCTTTCACGGTCGCAACAAGGTCATCGCACCTTTGGGACTGACGGTGTTTGTGTGGATCTTCCTGATGAACCTGATGGATCTGATCCCCGTTGACTTTATCCCTCACGCTGCACAATTGATGGGTATTCCCTATCTGCGTGTGGTTCCCTCTGCTGACGTTAACATCACCATGTCCATGGCTTTGGGCGTGTTCTTCTTGATCCTGTATTACAGCATCAAGGTCAAGGGTATCGGCGGGTTTGTGAAGGAGCTGACGCTTCAGCCTTTCAACCACCCGGCGGCCATCCCGGTTAACCTCATCCTGGAAACTGTTACGCTGATTTCCAAACCTGTTTCTCTGGGTCTTCGACTGTTCGGCAACATGTATGCTGGCGAACTGATCTTTATCCTGATTGCGGGTTTGTTACCCTGGTGGTCACAGTGGATCCTGTCCGTGCCTTGGGCAATTTTCCACATCCTGATCATCACTTTGCAGGCATTCATTTTCATGGTTCTGACCATCGTCTATCTGTCGATGGCGCAGGAAGACCATGGTTGATGCAACTCAAATAATCCTTTTTATACAATCAATTACATCTAAATAACTGGAGATCCTCATGGAAAACTTGAACATGGACCTGCTGTACATCGCTGCTGCAATGATGATGGGTCTGGCTGCTATCGGCGCTTCCATCGGTATCGGTATCCTGGGTGGCAAGTTCCTGGAAGGTGCTGCTCGTCAACCGGATCTGATCCCTGTTCTGCGTACCCAGTTCTTCATCGTAATGGGTCTGGTGGATGCGATCCCGATGATCGCCGTTGGTCTGGGTCTGTACGTGATGTTTGCGGTTGCTGGCTAAGTCGTTACGACTCTCCAGGCATAACCCATTAACTAACTTAAGAGGACATCGGCTGTGAATATCAATGCCACCCTCCTCGGCCAAGCAATTGCTTTTTTCTTCTTCGTAGTGTTTTGCATGAAGTACGTATGGCCGCCGCTGATTGCAGCCATCGAAGCCCGTCAGAAAGCTATTGCTGACGGTCTCTCTTCTGCCGAACGTGCCAAGAAAGATCTGGATTTGGCCAAGGCCAACGCCACCGATCAGCTGAAAGAAGCCAAGCTGCAGGCTGCTGAAATCATTGAGCAGGCTAACAAACGTAAAGCCCAGATCATTGATGAAGCTGCCGCTGGTGCCCAGTCTGAGCGGGAAAAAATCCTGGCTCAGGGCCGTGCCGAGATCGAAGCTGAACGTCATCGTGCCAAAGAAGAACTGCGTAAGCAGGTTGCTGCTCTTGCCATTGCTGGTGCAGAGAAGATCCTGGCGCGTCAAATCGACCAGGCTGCCAACAGCGACATCGTCGACAAACTGGTAGCAGAACTGTAACGGGAACGGGGCTATGTCTGAACTGACTACAATCGCTCGCCCCTACGCCAAGGCTGCTTTCGAGTTTGCCGTTGAGCACAAGGCGGTTGACCAGTGGCTGGGTATGCTCGGTTTCGCTGCGCAAGTAGTAGAAAACGAGACCATGCACAACCTGGTAAACGGCTCTGTGGCCGCCGAAGAGCTGGCAACGCTGTTTGTCGGTGTCTGCGGTGAGCAACTCGACGTGCATGGCCAGAACCTGATCCGGGTGATGGCCGAGAATGGTCGCTTGGGTGTGCTGCCGGCGGTCGTTGCTGAATTTGTAGCGTTCAAAGCTGAACTGGATAAAGAGGTTCAGGCTGACGTGATTTCGGCGATCGAACTGACCGACCAGCAGAAAGCCAATATTCAGGCTTCTCTGGAACAACGTCTCGCGCGCAAAGTGAAGCTGAATTGCAGCATCGATGCGTCCTTGATGGCCGGGGTGCTCATCAAGGCCGGTGATCTGGTAATCGACGGCACAGTCCGCGGTAAGCTGGATCGCATGGCTGACGCGCTGCAATCTTGATTGGGGTATTAGAGCATGCAACTGAATTCCACTGAAATCGCCGAGCTGATCAAGCAGCGCATTGCGCAGTTTGATGTAAAGAGCGAAGCGCGTAACGAAGGTACTATCGTCTCTGTGAGCGACGGTATCATTCGTATTCACGGCCTGGCTGATGCCATGCAGGGTGAGATGATCGAGCTGCCGGGCAACCGCTACGCTCTGGCATTGAACCTGGAGCGTGACTCCGTCGGTGCGGTGATTATGGGTTCCTATGACGGTCTGTCAGAAGGAATGAAAGTAAAAGGTACTGGCCGTATTCTGGAAGTGCCGGTAGGTCGTGGTCTGTTGGGCCGGGTGTTGAACACCCTGGGTCAGCCGATCGACGGTAAAGGTCCGATCGACAACGACGGCTTCTCGCCGATCGAAGTGATCGCACCGGGCGTTATCGAGCGTAAGTCTGTTGACCAGCCGGTCCAGACCGGTCTGAAAGCCATCGATGCCATGATCCCAATCGGTCGTGGCCAGCGTGAGCTGATCATCGGTGACCGTCAGGTTGGTAAGACCGCCATCGCGATCGACACCATCATCAACCAGAAAGATTCCGGCATTAAGTGTGTCTACGTTGCGATTGGCCAGAAGGCCTCCACCATCGCCAACGTGGTGCGCAAGCTGGAAGAGCACGGCGCCCTGGCCAACACCATCGTGGTGGTTGCCTCTGCCTCCGAAGCGGCTGCTCTGCAATACCTGGCTCCGTATGCCGGTTGCTCCATGGGTGAGTACTTCCGTGACCGCGGTGAAGACGCGCTGATCATCTATGATGACCTGTCCAAACAGGCCGTAGCTTATCGCCAGATCTCCCTGCTGCTGCGCCGTCCGCCAGGACGTGAAGCCTACCCGGGTGACGTTTTCTATCTGCACTCCCGTCTGCTGGAGCGTGCTGCTCGCGTTAACGCCGAGTACGTAGAGAAGTTCACCAAGGGTGAAGTGAAAGGCAAAACCGGTTCTTTGACCGCCCTGCCGATCATCGAAACCCAGGCGGGTGACGTATCTGCGTTCGTTCCGACCAACGTGATCTCCATCACCGATGGTCAGATCTTCCTGACTTCACAGCTGTTCAACTCCGGTATTCGTCCGGCGGTTGACCCGGGTATCTCCGTATCCCGTGTAGGTGGTGCTGCTCAGACCAAGATCGTCAAGAAGCTGTCCGGTGGTATCCGTACCGCGCTGGCCCAGTATCGCGAACTGGCGGCATTCGCCCAGTTCTCTTCCGATCTGGACGAGGCGACTCGCAAGCAGCTGGATCACGGTGTGAAAGTGACCGAGCTGATGAAGCAGAAGCAGTACTCTCCGCTGAGCGTGGCTCACCAGTCTCTGGTGCTGTTCGCCGCCGAGAAAGGCTATCTCTCCGATGTCGAGCTGAACAAGATCGTCGACTTCGAAGCCGCTCTGCTCTCTTACGCCAATACCCAGCATGCCGAGCTGATGGCTGAAATCAATGCCAAAGCCGACTACAACGACGCGATCGTTGGCAAGCTGACTGCGTTGCTGGATAGCTTCAAAGCAACCCAGACCTGGTAAGCGTGTGTGGCAGCGTGAGCTGCCACTTGATGGAGAGTAAGAGATGGCCGGCGCAAAAGAGATACGTAACAAGATCGGGAGTGTGAAAAACACTCAGAAGATCACCGGCGCTATGGAAATGGTGGCAGCAAGCAAAATGCGCCGTGCGCAGGAACGCATGTCTGCCAGCCGTCCGTACGCTGAAACCATGCGCAAGGTGATCGGCCATATCGCTCAGGGGAACTTGGAATATAAGCACCCCTACCTCATCGAACGTGAGGTCAAGCGAGTGGGTTACATCGTCGTCTCCACCGACCGTGGCCTGTGTGGTGGTCTGAACATCAACCTGTTCAAGGCTGCCCTCAATGATATGAAGCAATGGAGCGCGAAAGGTGCCAAGGTTGACCTGGCACTGATCGGTAACAAGGCCTCCAACTTCTTTGAACGGCACGGCGCCAAGGTTAAAGCTCATGTCGCAGGACTGGGCGATAGTCCGAGCGTCAATGACCTGATTGGTTCAGTCAAGGTCATGCTGAAGGCTTACGACAACGGTGAGATTGACAAGCTGTATCTGGTGTACAACAAGTTCGTCAACACCATGGTGCAGCAACCACGGGTCGATCAACTGCTGCCTTTGCCCGTAACTGAAGACAGCAAGCTCGCCAAGAAACACCACTGGGATTACCTCTATGAGCCGGATCCCAAGAAGCTGCTGGATACCCTGCTGGTTCGCTATGTCGAATCTCAGGTTTACCAGGGTGTAGTGGAAAACTTGGCAAGTGAACAGGCAGCCCGAATGGTTGCCATGCAAGCCGCGACTGACAACGCCGGTAACCTGATTAACGATCTGCAACTGGTATACAACAAGGCCCGTCAGGCCAGTATTACCCAGGAGCTGACAGAGATCGTATCCGGTGCTGCTGCGGTGTAAGGCAAGGGTTATCAAAGGTTTAGAGGATTTGACATGAGTAACGGTTTCATCGTCCAAATCATCGGCGCTGTGGTGGACATCGAGTTCCCGCAGAATGCCGTGCCCCAGGTGTACGATGCACTGAAGGTCGTTAGCGAAGGTCAAGGCCAGGGTCTGGTGCTGGAAGTTCAGCAACAGATCGGTGGCGGCGTCGTTCGTTGCATCACCATGGGCTCCTCCGACGGTCTGCGTCGTGGGTTGGAAGTAGTGAATAGCGGTAAATCCATCCAGGTTCCGGTCGGTACTGCGACTCTGGGTCGGATCATGAACGTACTGGGCGAGCCAATCGACGAAAAAGGTCCGATCGGTGAAGAAGAGTGCTGGTCTATCCACCGCGCTGCCCCCAGCTACGAAGATCAGTCCAACAGCAACGATCTGCTGGAGACCGGCATCAAGGTTATCGACCTGGTATGCCCGTTCGCCAAGGGTGGTAAGGTTGGTCTGTTCGGTGGTGCCGGTGTAGGCAAAACCGTAAACATGATGGAGCTGATCCGTAACATCGCGATCGAGCACAGTGGTTACTCTGTGTTCGCCGGTGTAGGTGAGCGTACCCGTGAGGGTAACGACTTCTACCACGAGATGATGGAGTCCAACGTACTGGACAAAGTATCTCTGGTTTACGGTCAGATGAACGAGCCGCCCGGAAACCGTCTGCGCGTAGCGCTGACCGGCCTGACCATGGCCGAGAAGTTCCGTGACGAAGGTCGTGACGTGCTGTTCTTCGTGGACAACATCTACCGTTACACCCTGGCCGGTACTGAAGTATCTGCACTGCTGGGCCGTATGCCTTCCGCAGTAGGTTACCAGCCGACCCTGGCCGAGGAGATGGGTGTTCTGCAAGAACGTATCACCTCCACCAAGACCGGTTCCATCACCTCCGTACAGGCCGTTTACGTCCCTGCGGATGACTTGACTGACCCGTCTCCGGCGACCACCTTCGCCCACCTGGATGCGACCGTCGTACTGTCCCGTCAAATCGCGGCACTGGGTATCTACCCGGCCGTTGACCCGCTGGACTCTACCTCTCGTCAGCTGGATCCGCTGGTGGTTGGCAAAGAGCACTACGAGACCGCTCGTGGCGTTCAGACCGTACTGCAGCGCTACAAAGAGCTGAAGGACATCATCGCCATCCTGGGTATGGATGAACTGTCAGAAGAAGACAAACTGACCGTAGCCCGTGCCCGTAAGATCGAGCGTTTCCTGTCTCAGCCGTTCTTCGTAGCAGAAGTGTTTACCGGTTCTCCGGGTAAATACGTGCCGCTGAAAGAGACCATCCGTGGTTTCCAGGGCATCCTGAAAGGCGAGTATGACGATCTGCCCGAGCAGGCGTTCTACATGGTTGGCGGTATCGACGAAGTCGTCGAGAAATCCAAGAAACTGTAAGCCTCGACAGGAGGGCCCATGGCAGAGATGATCTCCTTTCACCTGGACGTGGTGAGCGCCGAAGGAAAACTGTTTTCCGGTCGCGTGCAATCCGCTCAGGTATCAGGCTCCGAAGGTGAGTTGGGTCTCCGCCACGGTCATGCTCCGTTGCTGACTGCCATCAAGCCGGGCCTGGTCCGCTTGGTGAAGCAGAACGGAACTGAAGAGGTGCTGTACATCTCCGGCGGTATGCTGGAGGTACAACCTGAATCCGTGACCGTGCTGGCGGACACTGCGATTCGTGCTGACGACTTGGATGAGGCGAAAGCCCAGGAAGCCAAGCGCGCAGCCGAAGAGCGGATCCACAGCTCCCATGGTGATATCGACTACGCCCAGGCTGCCACCGAGCTGGCCAAGGCGATGGCTCAACTGCGAGTCATCGATATCGTCAAAAAGAATTACCGCTAATAACGGTGATGTAAAAAGCGACCTTCGGGTCGCTTTTTTTTTACCCGTTGGATAGACTCCGCCGAGTATTTCCTCATGTTCCAAAGGTCAATTTATGTCCCTCAACGTCGTGATCCTGGCGGCGGGTAAAGGTACCCGCATGCGCTCTTCCCTGCCCAAGGTACTCCACCCGGTAGCCAACAAACCCATGGTTTCCCATGTGATCGATACCGCCCGTCAGGTCGGTGCCGAGCAGCTACATCTGGTTTATGGCCACGGTGCCGAGCTGCTGAAAGAGCGGATCGTGGCGGCCGATGTGAACTGGGTGCTGCAGGCACAACAGCTGGGGACTGGTCACGCCGTCGCCCAGGCCATCCCGTTCTGGAAGGATGAAGACGACGTGCTGGTGCTCTACGGCGATACCCCGCTGATCCAGCCAGAGACCCTGCAGCGACTGCTGGCTGCCAAGGCTGAAAACGGGATGGCACTGCTGACCGTGGTGCTCGACAACCCCACCGGCTATGGCCGCATCGTCCGTGAAAATGGTCAGGTGGTCGGCATCGTCGAGCAGAAGGATGCCAATGCCGAACAGCTGGCGATCCGTGAGGTGAATACCGGCGTGCTGGTGGCCAATGGGGGCCAGTTGCGTCAATGGTTGTCTCGTCTCGATAACAAAAATGCCCAGGGCGAGTTCTATCTGACCGATGTGATCGCCATGGCTCACGGCGATAATTGCCCGATTGCCGCCGTTCATCCAGAACGCGCCGCTGAAGTGGAAGGGGCTAATAATAGGGTTCAATTGGCCCAACTTGAGCGCAGCTATCAGCAGATGCAGGCTGAGAAATTGATGATTGCAGGTGCAACCATGATCGACCCCGCACGCTTTGATTTGCGTGGGGTTTTGGAAATTGGTGAAGAGGTCGTTATTGATGCAAACGTCATCATTGAGGGCAAGGTGACTCTCGGCAATCACGTTCGTATCGGCGCCGGTTGCGTACTTAAGGATTGTGTCATTGGCGACCACACCGAGGTGAAACCCTACTCGGTTATCGAGGGTGCACAGGTGGCAGATCAGTGCTCAGTGGGTCCGTTTACCCGCTTGCGTCCGGGGGCGGTTCTGGAGCAGGATGCGCACGTTGGCAACTTCGTCGAGATGAAGAAGGCCCGTCTTGGGGTTGGTTCCAAGTGCGGTCATCTGACCTATCTGGGTGATGCCGAGATCGGAGCCGGGGTGAATATCGGTGCCGGTACCATCACCTGCAACTACGATGGGGTCAACAAATTCCAGACCATCATCGAGGATGATGTATTCGTCGGTTCTGATACCCAACTAGTAGCGCCTGTTCGCATCGGCAAGGGGGCCACCCTGGGTGCCGGCTCTACTATTACCAAGGACGTGGGTGAAAATGAACTCGTGATAACCCGGGTGCCCCAGCGTCACATCAAAAACTGGGCTCGTCCGGTCAAGAAAACTGATAAGTGATATCAGTATGAAGGCGACCCATGAACAAACGAATTATCAAGCTCGCAGACGCGAGCCACAGTCTGTTTTCCCGCTTTGTCGATCTGGTGGGAATTTCAGTATCAATGGTGCTGCTTTCGCGGCACTTTGGTTTGTTTCATGGGTTGGACGAGATGTCACTGGCCACGCTGGGCATGGTGGTCTTCTTTCTGGTTTCCCAGAATACCGGGCTCTATTGCAGCCGGGTTCGTAAACATCTGGCGCAGTCTCTGCTGCGCCTCATCTTCTCCTGGTTGGTAACAGCTACCCTGCTCTACCTGCTGGTCTATCTGGTTCCCATCTTTAAACCCTACCACCCTTTCCCGCTTGAGCTGGCTGTGCTCTGGCTTGCCATGGCCTGTCTTATTTCCACCGGCTATCGGGTGCTGTACCGACTGGTGACACTCTGGTTCAGCGGTGCTTCCTGTTGTCGTCGTGTGGCCATCATTGGCGTGACTCCGGCTGGACTAGCGCTGGAGAAATCCCTCTGGGAGAGTCCGCGTCACGCTATCCAGATGCTCGGATTTTTCGATGCCCGCAGCGAAGAGCGCTTCGGTTACCCGACTCGCAGTCCTCTGTTGGGTGATGTCGACGAACTGCTCGAGCTGGCCCGCAAAGGGCTGGTCGACGAAGTCTATCTGGCGCTGCCCCTGACTGCCCGGGAGCGCATAAATCACTACCTCTACGAACTCTCCGATACCACGGTCGATACCTATCTGGTACCCGATTTTTACGAGTACGGCCTGACCGTATCCCACATCGATCAGGTGGGCGATATCTATACCTTCAGCTTTTTCGATTCCCCGTTTGAAGGGGGCGCCGCCCTGCTCAAACGGATTGAAGATCTGGTGCTGGGTTCACTCATCCTGCTGCTCATCTCTCCGGTCATGGCGCTGGTGGCGCTCGGGGTGCGTCTCTCTTCACCCGGACCTGTGCTCTTCAAGCAGGATCGCTACGGCCTGGGGGGAAAACGGATCCAGGTATGGAAATTCCGCTCCATGCGCGTCATGGAGAATGATGCCGTGGTGACTCAGGCAACCAGAGGCGATCCCAGAGTGACGCCATTCGGTGCGTTTTTGCGTCGTACCTCGCTGGATGAGCTGCCGCAGTTTTTCAATGTGATTCAGGGTTCCATGTCGATCGTTGGGCCGCGTCCCCATGCCGTGGCGCACAACGAGCAGTACCGCTCACTGGTGGAGCGTTACATGCTGCGGCACAAGGTGAAACCAGGGATTACCGGGCTGGCCCAGATAAATGGATTTCGTGGTGAAACCGACACCCTCGACAAGATGGAGATGCGGGTCAAGTTCGATCTCAAGTACATCCAGTACTGGTCGCTCGGACTGGATTTCAAAGTCATTTTCCTGACTGTATTCAAGGGGTTTGTCGGTGCATCCGCTTACTAGCCTCGTTTGCGCCGGACTGCTGCTCTCCCCCTCTCTTTCAGTCCGTGCCGAGGTCACCCCCGTATCCCATCAGGGGCCGCTTGGTCTGGAGATCCAGACCGAGGTGGAGAGCCGTGACGGCCACGACAGCAACCTGTTGTGGCAGCGTGACAATGGTCAGGCGATTGGCTCCGATTTCGTCGGGATCACCCCGGAATTTCGCATGGTGGGCGAACGCGGCCTGGATCGTTATAAGTTCAGCTATCTGGGTGATTATCGTCGCTATGGCAGCAGCCATGCGGATGACTATGCCGATCACCAGTTCCAGTTTGACGGCAGCTGGCGCTTCTCCCTGCGCAACGCCTTCAAACTGATGTACCAGTATCGGCTGGGCCATGAGGCGCGTGGCGAGGGGTTGACCGAAGGCTTTATGTTGCAGGGAGATGCCTCTCCTTGTCCCAGCGAGGTTGATGAAAAGAAAGGTCGTGCGCTCTGTGGTTATGCCACATTCGGCAGATTTCAGATAAATGAGCCGTTGCGCTTCAAACGCAGCGAAGTGGGTGGCCGCTACAGTTACGGCGCTCCCGATGCCAGAGGCAAGCTGGAGCTGGCGCTCTCCCACAAGGATCTGGGCTATCTCGACAAGCACCTCTACCTGCATGACTTTGAACGCTATATGGCCGAGCAGGAGTGGCAGGAGAACTCCGCCATCGTCGAGCTGTTCGATCAGGTGAGCCATGTCAGCCGTTTTCGTTACACCCTGCAGACCAATCTGCGACGCTACCCGGCCAATCCGCGCAAGGATTCCGACGAGTTTTTTCTTATCACCGGGGTGATGAGCCAGCTGACCGGCAAGACCCGGATCGATGCCAATATCGGCAGGATCTACAAGCGTTTCGTCAACGATCCGCAGGCGGAGAGTTTCAAAGGGCTGAACTGGGATCTGCGTCTGGAGTGGCAGCCGCTCGATTACAGCAAGCTCGTGCTGCTCTCCAGCCGGACCATTCGTGATCCGGGTGGTGACGGCGGCTATGTCAGCAGCCAGCTATATGGCGCCGAGTGGCAGCACCACTGGTCACCCGGAGTGGCGACCACGCTCTCTTATCACGATATCCGGGATGATTATCACCAGTCGGTGGTCTGTGGTAACGACAACCGCCACCGTCAGGATGACATCCATCGCTGGGGCATGGGCATCAGCTATGACATTCGTCCCTCCGTCAATCTGGGGCTCCACTACCAGCAGGCCGACTCTGGTTCCAGCTTTGCCGGGCAGCCCATCGACATCGGTGGCAAGTGCTATCGCCGGGCCCTCGGTTACGACAAACAACAGCTTTCTCTTTCACTCAAGGTAGCCATTTAACATGAACAAAAGCGTGATGGTGCTTCTGCTTGGCTGGTTGTTCAGCCTGTCTGTCTGGGCTGGCCTGGGCCCGCAAGGCAACGATTCCGCCTACAGGCTGGCGCCGGGGGACGAGGTCGAAATCCGGGTGTATGGCGAGCCGGATCTGTCGATGAAGTTCAAGGTCGATACCAGTGGCCACGTCAATTACCCCTATCTGGGTCAGGTGCTGCTGATGGGCCATACCACCACTGAGGTGGCCGAGCTGCTGACCAGAGGGCTCAAGCACGGCGTGCTGCTCGATCCCATGGTGACGGTCAACGTGACCACTTTCCGCCAGGTGTTTGTCGCTGGCGAGGTGGCTCACCCGGGGGGCTACGAATATCAGCCCGGCCTGACGGTAGAGAAGGCCGTAGCGCTGGCGGGTGGTTTCACCGATCGCGCAGCCAGACGGGATATCAGCCTGCGCCTCAATGGCAGCGATCAGTTGCTGGAAGAGGTGAGCCTGCAACGGCAGCTCAATCCGGGCGACATCATCACCATCGAACAAAGTTTCTTCTGATCCAGGACGCTCTTCATGACTTCATTGTTGGTTGAAAATGGCCGTGCGCTAGAGAGTCGCCTCGATTTCAGCGGCCCCTGGCGGGGGCTCAAGGCAAACTGGTGGAAGGTGGTATTGTTTGCCGCCGTGGTGACCCTGGCGGCCGCCCCCTTTATCTTCAGCATGCCGCCCTACTACCAGTCCAGTGCGACCCTGCTGCTGAAGGCTGATGCCAACAGCGCTTCCCCTATCGAGCCCGTCTATCGGGTAGATACCAGCCGCCGCGAGTACTACAACACCCAGTTCGAGCTGCTCAAGTCACGTCGGGTGGCCGAGAAGGTGGTTACTCATCTGGGCTTGGCCGAGTTGCCGGAATTCAATGGACAACCCGATCCCGACAGCTGGCTAAGCCGCATCAAGGGGCTTTGGAGTGCCGGACATCAGGAGGATGCCTCATCACGCCACCAGCATGCGCTGGAGTATCTGGCTAAGCATCTTTCTATTTTGCCGGTACGAGATACCCAGCTGGTCAGTATCGGGTTCGAATCCCGCTCTCCCGAACTGGCCGCCAGCGTCGCCAATGAGGTGGCCCAGACCTACATCGCGCTCAATGTGGAGGAACGGGTCGCTGCCAACACCACAGCATCCCGCTGGAACCAGAGTCGGTTGGTGGAGATAAAGGCCAGTCTGGAGAAGCAGGAGAAGCTGCTCGGCGATTTCCTCGCCCGCAATGATCTGCTGACGTTTCGCGGCGTAGACGGTCTGCAAACCGAAGAGCTCGGCATCATTACCAACAAATACGCAGATGCTCGCGAGCGGCGGCTGGCGGCGCAGGCCGAGTATCAATCTATTCAGGAGTACGGGCGCAATCCGGCTGCGCTGGCCTCCCTGCCCGAGGTCTCCAACCATCCCCAGATGCAGGATCTGCGCATAGCCCTCATCAAGGCCCAGCAGGAGCTTTCAGAGCTGGCCAAACGATATGGCCCCAAGCATGGCCGCATTCTGCAGGCCGAGGCGCGAATCAAGGCACTCAACACCCAGTCAAACCAGCTGATGCGGGAAATTGCCGATGGTATCGAGGATCGCTATCAGAGCAGCCTGCGCAAGGAGCAACAGTACCTCGCCCAGCTTGACGAGAAGAAGCGGGAGTTCTCCTCGCTGGCGGTCAAGAAGGATGAGTACAACAACCTGAAGAACAACATCGACAAGACCCGTCAGCTCTATAACGAGTTGTTTCGTCGTCAGGAAGAGACCCGCCTGAATGCTCAGTTGCGTGAGTCGAATGCCATTCTCTACGACGTGGCATCGGTGCCCTTGTTGCCAGCCAAACCAAACAAGATGCTGTTTCTGCTGATGGTGGTGATCATGGCGGGCATGGTTGCCGTGCTGGCCATCATCACTGCCGGAGCGCTGCGCAATACCCTGGATCGTCTGAGCCAGCTGGTCTCCCAGCTCGGTGGGCGGGTGCTTGGCGAAATCCCGCGGCTGGCAGCCCTGCAGGATCAGAGAGCCCTGCTGCGGGTGGGGGCGGTCAATCCCAGAGTGGGGGCCAGTGCCGATGATCTCTACGCCATTATGCGGCTGGAGTCTGGTCAGCTGCAGCGCATCATGATCACCTCGACCCGTGCTGGTGAGGGCAAGTCGACGCTGGCGGCACTTTGCGCCGCCAGCTTTGCCCGCCATGAGCGGGTGCTGCTGGTGGATGGGGATCTGCGCCGGGGCGCCCTTGGTCGCCAGTTGCTGGGGCAGGAAGCCAGACCGGGGTTGGCCGAGCTGCTTGCAGGTGAAGCCGATCTGACTGCCTGTCTGGTACCAAAAGAGGGATTGACCCTGCTGCCTGCTGGTCAGCCGGTATCTTCCCCGCTGGCACTGCTTGGTTCCCCGCGCTGGAGCGAACTGCTGGCAACCCTTGCCGGGCAGTTTGACCGCATCATAGTGGACACTCCTGCGCTGGAGGTCGGCAAGGATGCCCTGCTGCTGGGGCAACCGCTGGATGGTGCCATTCATGTGGTTCAGTCCGGGCAACTGCCGGCCAGTCGGGTGCTGAGCGTGCTGGCACAGCTGCGGGATGCCAGAGTGGCGGTGCTGGGGACTGTGCTGACCCAGGTCGCCGAGCGGGATCTGGAAGGGGCTGAAAACCTGAGATTCTGTGGTGCTCCCACCCGGGGCGCGCTATGAAACTGCTGCGCAGCATCACCACCATAGGTGGTGCTTCCGTGCTATCCCAGCTGATCGGGGCGCTCTCGGTCTGGTCACTGTCGCACAAGTTCGACATGGCAGCGGTTGGGCTCTATGCCCTCAGCTACAGTCTGGTGCTGATCGGTGCCCAGCTTGCCACCTTTGCCTCGCAACTACTGTTGCCCAAGCTGGAGGAGGCCGAGCTACCCGGCAACCTGATCTTTTCCCTGTTGCAGGTCTGGCTGCTCCCCATCCCCTATGTGTTGGTGGTGGTCTGCTTTTTCTCGCTGCCGCTCTGGCCGCTCTACCTGCTGACCGTGACCCACGGGTTGATCCTCATCGCCGAGAATCTTGCTCTGCGGGCAGGCCACTACCAGCGGCTCGGTCTGCAGCGTATCTCGGCCTCCGCCGTGGTGCTGCTCTGTCTGCTGTTGGCCCCTGACATGGCGCACTTCTATCAGTTATGGGCCTGTCTGCTGCTGGTGGTGATCGGGGGCTGGTTGTGGTCTGCCTTTACCTGGCACAGTGCCATGCTGAGGGAGGCTGCCCCGCGCCACCTGCTGCACTTCTTCTCCCGCCATAAAGCGCATCTGGCTGGGGTTGGCAGTGCCGAGGTGCTGGCGATGGTGACGGCCAATCTGCCGACCGTGCTGATCAACTTCTGGTTTTCCCCTCTGGTGGCGGGCTACTTTGCCGTGGTCAACCGCTTCTGTCTGGCGCCCGTGGTGATTGTCGGCAACGCCATCCGCCACTCCATCTTCTCGCGATGGTCTGAGGATTTTCGCCTGCGCCGTTTCAACGGGAAGGAGTTTCGCAAGGTGAAGCGGCTGCTGCTGGCGATGGGCAGTGCGGCCACCCTCGGGATCCTCATCTGCTATCCGCTGGTGATGAAGTGGTTCTTCAATGCGGAGTGGATCGCCTCCATCGATACCTCCCGCTACATGTTGCCCTATGTATTTACTGCGGTAGCCATCTGCCCGCTGACCGTAATCGAGCTGGTGTTCGGCTCGCCCGGCTACTTTTTGCGGATCCAGCTTGAGCAGCTGTTGGTCGTGGTGATCGCCTTCGTGCTGTTGCCCTGGTTGCATCAGGAGTACGAGCTCTGCGTGCTGGCCTTCTCTCTGCTGACTGCGGTGCGCTACGGCTTCGTCTTTTTGCGGGTCAACCGCCGGGCTGCCGAGTTGCAGGGGCGGATGGAGCTGGCCTCGTGAATAGTGCCCTCATCATGCAGGCCAATCTGCTGCTGTCGCTGGTGATCTGCGGCCTGGCCCAGTATGTCACCGGTATTACGGCTTTCCTCTGGCTGCCCTTCCTGCTGGCGATTGCCACCTTGATGTTGCTGCCGCTGCAGACGCGTTACAGCCCGTTGCGGCTCGACTATCAGGAGAAGGTGCTGCTGCTGCTCTACTGTGGCTTGCTGGTGCTGGCGCTGCTGGGCACCCTGCTTCAGCAGGGGGGCATGGTGACTATCATCGGCTTCAAGAACGAGCTGGCGCTCTCTCTGCTGCTCCCCTGCCTGTTGCTCGGCTTCTGCCGCGGGTCACAGATTTACCGCATCATGAAGCTGGTGGAGTGGGTCTTCTACCTGCAGATCCCGGTGGTGCTGTTTCAGGTGCTGGTGGTGGTGCCTAAACGGGTGGCAATGCGCGGCGAGTTTGAGAAGTGGGACTCGGTGGTCGGCACCTTCGGGGGGGATCCCATGGGGGGCGGCAATACGGGTGCACTCGGCTTCTTCTGCCTGCTGGTGATGCTGATTAAGCTCTCCGAGTTTCGCCACGGCCTCATTTCGCGTCGTTCGGTCGCTTTTCACATTCTTGCCGCCTTTGCCATCTGTGTGCTGGCCGAGGTGAAGTTCGTCATCCTGTTGTCCCCCTTGCTGCTGGCCTGGGTCTGGCTCTCGCCCAGCTATGTCAGGGGGATGAAGAGCTATGACCTCAAGCGTCTGCTGCTGATTGCGCTGGCGATGACGGCGCTGGTGGCGGTGGCCGTTCTGGTGCTGGCTGCCTCCTACTCATCCGCGTTCGAGGGGGCCGGGCAACAGGGGGCCATTGCGCTGTTTATCGACTCCCTCGGCTATATCTTCGATCCCAACCACATCAACCCGGAAACCGGTGAGCTGGGGCGGGTGACGACGCTCTTTTTCTGGGCCAGCAACGGTGATCACCACGGTCTCAGCAATCTGCTGTTTGGCTATGGCCTCAACACCACCAACCATGGCAGCACCCTGCCCGGTTTTCTCAATCCCCTGTTCAACGTGTTGCTCGACTCCACGTCCCTCAGCGTGTTGCTGTGGGAGGTGGGACTGATGGGCACCCTGATCTTCATCGCGCTGATCGTTCTGCTGCTCTGGTGCTGCCGTCCCCGACCGTTGCTGGATCGCCAGCTGCTGAGTGCGGCAGATGTGCGTCTGCTCAGCTACCAACCCGCTTTCATCGCGTTCGGGATCGCCTGCCTGCTGAGCTTGCCTTACAGCCAGCTGCTGATGCTGATCCCGGTGCAGCAGTTCCTCTTCTATTTCGTGCTGGGTGCCGCCCTGGTGATCCGTTCTTCGGTTCGGCAGGCCACCAGCTCTTGTGAGGTGTCATGACTCCATCCCCCCTTATCTCCGTCATCATCAAGACCTACAACGAGGAGGCAGGGATTGCCGACACCATAGCCAGCATCAGGAGCGCTCTGGCCGACTACTCCCACCAGATTATCGTGGCGGATAGTCTCTCGACCGACCGCACCCAAGCGATTGCCTGCCAGCTGGGGGTGACTGTGGTGAGCCTGACCGACCCGGCCGATCGCTGTTGTGGTGTGGGGCCACAGCTTGGCTACCTCTTCAGCGAAGGGGAGTTCCTGCTGTTGCTCGATGGCGACATGAAGCTGGAGCCGGAGTTTGTGCCAGCCGCCATTGCGCACATGCACTCCCATCCCGAGTGCGGGGGCGTGGCCGGGCGGGCCGAGATGGATGATGCCCACAGCTATGAGTTCAAGTCGCGCAAGCAGCGCATCAACCAGATCTATCCGCTGGGCGAGTCGCGCTGGCTGTGTGGTGGCGGTCTGTTTCGACGCAGCGCCATCGAGCAGATCGGCTATCTCACCAATCGCAACCTGCACGGTTACGAAGAGGCGGAGCTGGGTATCCGGCTGCGTCAGGCGGGCTATCGGCTGGAGCGGCTCGATGTTCCCTTCTTCTTTCACACCTCCCACACCATGGACTCCCTTGCCCTGATCCGTTACCGCTGGCGCATGGGGTATCTGTTTGCCAGCGGCGAGCTGGTGCGCTCGGCGTGGGGGCAGCCCTATTTTCGCGAGGTGCTGTCGGTGATCCGCTCCGAGCTGCTGTTCGGGCTCTACCTGCTGACACTCCTGTTCTGCGTGCTGCTTTTCGCAGCCGGGCTGCCGTTCTGGTTGCTGCTGCTCGCGCTGGCACCGCTGTGTGGCTTCATCGCTCTCAAGTGGTTGAAGAACCGCTCCCTGCAAGATGCCCTGCGCAGTGTCATGAACCTCTCCATCTATGCAGCCGGGCTGGTGCGCGGCCTGCTGTTGCCCCAGCGCTCTGCGCGCGAGGCGCCCGCCCATCGTCTGATCCAGGAGTCATTGCCGTGAAGGTGCTCTTTGCCAACAAGTTCTTTTTCATGAAGGGGGGCGCCGAGACAGTACTCTTTCAGGAGCGGGATATGGTGCGTCAGGCGGGTCATCAGGTGATCGACTTTGCCATGCAGCATCCGGATAACCTCCCCTCGCCCCAGAGCGGCTACTTTCCGGCCAACGTCGATTATCACCAGCGGCACGGGCTCTTCGATCGGCTGAAGATCGCCGTTCGCTTCATCCACAATCAGGAGGCCTGTGATCGGCTGGCGGAGCTTATTCGTGCCGAGCGGCCCGATATCGTTCACTTTCACAACATCTACCACCAGCTCACCCCGGCGATCATCCGGGTGGCCAAATCCATGGGCTGCAAGACGGTGCTGACAGCCCATGACTACAAGGTGGCCTGCCCCAACTACAGCATGCTGGTCGATGGCGAGCCGTTCGATCTGACCCGGATCGAGGGTTCCTGGCTCAAGCTGTTTCGCCATCAGTGGCAGGAGGGTTCGTGGGGCAAGAGCCTGCTGCTCTCTGCCGAGGCGGCCTGGCAGCAGTGGCGCCACAACTATGAGCAGGTCGATGCATTGGTGGCGCCGAGCGCCTTCATGGCTGGGATGCTTCGCACCCGGCTGCCTGCTTCCCGCATCGAGGTGATCCTCAATGGTATCGATGTCGAGTCGAGCCGCGAAAGTGGAGAGGATCGTGGGTACTTTCTGTTCCTCGGGCGCCTGATGGCCGAGAAAGGGGTCGAGACGCTTGCCCGTGCCCATCAGCGCATGACGCGGCCGGCGGGTCTCAAAATTGTGGGCGGTGGCCAGCTGCAGGCGCACCTCGGGCAGCATTATCTCAATGCCGAACTGCTGGGGTTCAAGCAGGGGGAAGCGTTGCTCGATCTGCTGCGTCACGCCAAGGCAGTGGTGGTGCCGTCCGAGTGGTACGAGAACTGCTCCATGTCGGTACTGGAGGCGATGGCCTACGGCAAACCGGTGATCGGGGCTCGAATTGGCGGGATTCCGGAGCAGATCCGCGACGGTCTCGATGGCTTGCTGTTCGAGGCGGGTAATGCCGACGAGCTGGCCCGCTGCATGGACAGGCTGGTGGCCGAGCCGGAGCAGACGGCGGCCATGGGGCGTTCGGCCCGTCAGCGGCTGATCGACAGTTACTCCCTCGCCAGCCACCAGCAAGCCCTGCTGGCGCTCTACCAGTCGTTGCTGGAGGAGAAACAGAGATGAGTTTCTGGCACGAGTTGAAAACCGAACTGGCACTCAATCCGAGCAAGACGGCGCGCCTGTTCCTGTTCAGTTACCGGCTGGCACAGGGAGGCCGCTTTATGAGGCTGCCCGGCTTGTTGCTGCTCAAGGGATTCAAGCTGCTGTGCGGCCTCGATATCTCGCCAAGAGCCCGGCTGGGTTGGGGCCTGCGCCTCTATCACCCGCAGAATATCGTCATCGGTGACGGCGTGCAGATGGGGCGTGACTGCATCCTGCGCCACAACTGCACCCTCGGCAACAAGCCAGATCGTCAGAGCGGCCAGCTTCTCTCGCCCAGCGTGGGGGACGGGGTCGAGTTCGGCACCGGCGCCATCGTCATCGGGGCCATCGCCATTGGTGATCATGCCTGTGTCGGTGCCGGCGCCGTCGTCACTCGTTCCGTCCCGGCTCGCGTCGTTGTTGCGGGCAATCCCGCCAGAATCATTCGAGAAGATCATGAAGCAGATTAGTGTGACCGTACTCGGTACCCGGGGGATCCCCCATGTACTGGGCGGTGTCGAAACCCATTGTCAGTCCCTCTATCCGGAGTTGCACCGCCAGTTCGAAGTGGCGGCGACCGTGCTGGCTCGCGCCCCCTATGTGAATTACCGAAGCGGCGAGTTTGAAGGGGTAGCTCTCGAGGCGTTGCCCGCCCCCAAAAAGAAGTCGCTGGAGGCAATCCTCCACTCTCTGCTCGCGGCTTTTTACTGCCGCAGCCATGCCTGCGATCTGGTGCATGTCCATGCCATCGGCCCGGGGCTGGTGGTGCCGCTGCTGAGGTTGCTTGGCAAGCGGGTGGTCTTTACCCATCACGGTCCCGACTATGACCGCCAGAAGTGGGGGGCGCTGGCCAAGTGGGTGTTGCGTCTTGGCGAGCGCTGGGCGGTACGCTATGCCAGCGAGGTGATCGTCATCTCCGAAGTGATCAACGAAGCGATCCGCCGCCAGTACGATCGCCAGGACGCCCACCTCATCTACAACGGGGTGAAACGGGTCGAGTTGCCGGCAGCGGACAAGAGGGAGCTGACGCTGGCCCGTTTCGGACTGACCGCTGGCAGCTATCTGGTGGCGGTGGGCCGCTTCGTCGAGGAGAAGGGGCTGCACGATCTCATCGCAGCCTATCGCCAGCTTGATACCGAGCTGCCACTGGTACTGGTGGGAGACACGGATCACCCTACCCCCTACAGCGAGCGCTTGCAGAGGATAGCGGATGAAACACCGGGGGTGATCCGTACAGGTTTCCTCAATGGCGAGGCGCTGATCAGCGTCTTTTCACAAGCCGCCTTGTTTGCCATGCCCTCCTATCACGAGGGGTTGCCGATAGCCCTGCTGGAGGCGCTCTCCTTTTCCCTGCCGGTGGTGGTGAGCGACATTCCCGCCAATCTGGCGGTGGCGCTGCAACAGGAGTGCTATTTCCCGGTCGGCGATGTGAGTGCGCTGGCAGAGCGACTCAACGCCCAGCTGACTCGCGGCAAGGTCGATTACAGCGATTATCTGCAGCGGTATGACTGGCAGCGGATCGCCGGCCAGACCATGGAGGTCTACCGCAAGGCTCTGGGCCTGCCGCAAGGAGAGATGCAATGAACCCGTTACAGCAGAAGTCGCAGGGGGCGATCGACCGCTTCTACCGTGCTCTCTCCCCCGAGGTGGCCGAGAGCCTGAGTGAAACCCAGCGCGACGGTATCGAGCAGGCGCTGCGGCTGATGAGTGATGGCAAGTCGCATGCCATCAACGTCAACAGCGCTTTCGGCATCGGTCGCTGGCGCTGCTATCTGGTGGTGTTGATGGGACGGGATCGCCGTCACCGCGGGCGGGAAAGCGGCTTTCGCTTTCACCTTAAGGTGCTGCTGACCACCCTGCTGTTGCTGCTGGGGATCTGCGGCATGGTGCTGCTGCTCTATCTGGTGAAGTCAGCCCTTGGCATCGACATCTTCAAGCACTTCTCGTTCGGGGTGTGGGATCTGTTTAAAAAGAGCGTGCTGATGTGATGAAAGAGGGCTCCTGCGGGAGCCCTCTTGCGTTACGCGTTACTGGATGTCGATCTCGGCCAGACGATACCAGCCACTCTCTTCCAGACCGGCAATGCCGAGCTGCAGAGCGGGCTGCTTGTCCTGACCGATGAAGGCCAGCTCCAGATAGTAGTGACCGCGTGCCATCCGGCCCGGCAGGGTCAGGCTGTCGCGAGTGGTCGCCTTGCTGCCCGGGATCCAGCGGGTCATGTCGTTGCGGGTCACCAGCATGGCGCCGACCCGCCCTTCCTCGTTGACCAGCCGGTAGGTGAGTGGCCAGTTGCGATAGGCCGGCGCTACCCCGTCGTTGTGCCAGTCGCCGTTGAGGGTAAGGGTAGCCCCCGGCTTCATGGTTCCCTTGAGGGTCAGCTGGTCCAGTACGATGCGATAGCCCATCTTGCGCAGGGCATTGTCGACGATGGGTCGATATTGGGGCGGAACCGGATCCGACTTGAGGTTGATGGTGGAGGCGTGTTGGGCCAGCGCCCAGTCAAAGGTGGCCTTGACCTCCTCCATGGTGTACTGCTGCTGGCCTGGCCACTCGCTCAGCTTGCCGCACACCTCGAAACTGACCGGCGCCCGCTGCCAGCTGGAATCGAAGTTCGCCACATCGGCGCGGGCGCTCGCCAGTCGTTCCGGGTAGGCATTGCGCATGTGGCTCCAGCTTTGGGAGAAGTGGTGCCAGTCGCCGAGGCAGTCTGCCCGCCAGCCAGCTCCCTTGCCCACGGCATACTCGAACATGGGCAGGTTGTTGATCAGCATCAGCTTGGGGGTTCGCGGAAAAGCGGCCATCTGCAGGTCAACATAGGGTTTGAGCTGCTCGCTGCTGTAGCGCTGTTCCAGCGTCGGGCCGGGGAAGTTGCTCATGTGCCACTCTCCCCATGAACCTATCATGCCGATGTCGACATGACTCAGCGCCGGGTTGCCGTCGTAATGGGCGCCCAGCGCCTGAAACAGCCGGGTGGCACGGTCGAGGAACTGCGGGTCGCTGTAGTCGGGCACAAAGGTCTGGTGGTTGTTCACCCACTCTCCCCGAATCCCCTTGTTGATGAGCCACTCCGGGATCTTGCTGCCCGAGAAGGGCTCATCAAGGGTCATGACCCTGAGGGCAATCGACTGTTTCGGGGTGGCGTGCTGTGCCTGATCGATGGCCCTGTCGATCAGGGCAAAGTTGTATTCGCCCTCCTGTGGCTCCAGCTCGCTCCAGTAGAAACGGAAGTAGTCGACCGTGCTGACCGGATGTTCGGCCAGAGAGAGGGGATGACCCCAGCTGTTGTGAAACTCTTCGATACCGACGCCGGGATTGTGCAAGAGGTCGTCGACCGGTTCGGGATGAATGGTGAGGGTACCGGCCAGAGCTCCCTGAGCCCATAGCAAGCCGGAATAGAGCAGGATCCTGCCCGGATGCATTTTCATGTGATCGTCCGCCAGTGGAACATGATTGCATGCTAGGAAATTGGCGGACAAAGGCCAGCCGGTTCCGCTGTTTTCGAGAAGAACCGACTGAAGCCTTTGTTGTTTCGGTCAGAGATTGACGGAGGTTGTGCCATCAGTCGTCATTGTCATGTCCGGCTGGGCGGGTCTCGACACTCTGTTGCCCCATCACCTGATACCAGTCGAGCTTGCGGGTCAGCATCATGATCAGCGCCAGGGTGGCGAACAAGAGTAGGGCGCCGAGCAGCAAGGCGATCTCTTCGGCCTGCAGCAGGCTGTAGAGGATCGCATAGACCAGCCCGAGCAGCGCCGCGAAGCCGATCCCCTGCTTCGGGCCGCCCAGCACATGGCTGAGGTAGAAGCCGTTGAGCAGCACGCTGGCCAGTGCTGCCACCAGGTAGGCCCAGCCAAAACCGAGGTGTTCGGTCAGCGCCAGCAGCACCAGATAGAAAATGGCCAGCCCCATGCCCACCAGCGCGTACTGGATCGGGTGAACCCGCAGCCCCTTGAGCAGCTCGAACATGAAGAAGCTGATAAAGGTGAGGCCGATAAACAGCAGGGCATATTTGGCCGCCCGTTCGTTGAGCTGATAGTGATCCACCGGCTGCACCAGACTGACGCTGAAGGTGGAGAGATTGCTATCGCCCCCGTTCATCATCCGGTTGAAGCGGGTCTCCATGTCGCTGGCGAACCAGCTGGTTTGCCAGTTGGCCTCAAACCCTTGTGGACTCAGAGTGCGACTGCCCGGCAGAAAGTCACCGATAAAGTTGGGATGGGGCCAGTTGCCCGCCAGCAGCAGGGTGCTCTCCTTGCCCAGCGGCACTATGTCGAGGGCGTTCATCCCCTGCAGATTGAGCTCCAGATGAAAGGTGCCATCCTGCTGCGGCAGGCTGTCGAGCGGGGCATGGATACCCGCCAGCGCGTCACCGAGGCGGGCACCGGGGGCAAACGGGATCCGCTGTATGCCGAGCTGCAGTTCGGGGACGCTGTTGATACCGCGAGCATCGGAGAGCACCAGGCTCAGGTAGGGTTTGCCCGCCACCAGCTCGGCCGCTTCATCAAACGGTGGGTTCGCGTTATCCAGCAGACTCTGTCGGGTTGGCAGGCGGCCCGAGAGGGTGAGGCGGGTCTGATAGACCTGCGCCTGATAGATGCCCAGCTTGCGCGGGGTGACCTCCATGTTGGCCTTGATATCCAACTGCTCCGGCAGCCGGTAGCGGTAGAGCTGCTCCTGACGGACGAAGCGCTTGCCCTCCTGTTCGACCGTGACCGAGCGGGTATAGGGCTGTACCAGGATAGGCCCCATCAGCCGTTGCGGGCCGCTACTGCTGGCCATGATGCTGTGAATGGCCTGACTTCGGTAAGCCTGACGCTCCCGGTTCAGCTCCATGATGGATTGCACCGGCACCATCAACAGCAGGCTGAGTAATAGCAGCAGAAAGATCTTGTGGGTGAATATCTGTTTGACCATGACACGTCTCCTTGTTTGATGGAGCGAGTCTGTCAGCTTGGCGTGAAGTGGTGATGGGCTTGTGTGAAGTGGTGGTGAAGGGGGATAAAAAAACCGGCATTGCGCCGGTTTCTGGAGGAGTTACAGGGTCTTCAGCTTCCCAGGCAGGGCGGCCAGCACCTCTTCTTTCGCCTTGAGGGAGGCGAACTGCTTGCCGGGCTTTTGCACCACGGTATGGACGAAGATCAGCTGCTTGCCCGGTTTGCTGGCCCAGCCGACGAACCAGCCGATCTGCTGATCGCGGTTGAGGCTGCCATCCAGCTTCTTCGGGTAGCCCATGCCGGTCTTGCCGTGGATCTGCCAGCCGTCGATCTCGCTCACCTTGAGGATATTGGCGGTGTGCTGCAGGGTTTGCGCCGAAACAGGCAGCTTGCCGCTCACCATCTTCCCGAGGAAGCGAGCCTGCTCCTCCGGACTGATGGCGAGGCTGGAGCTGAGCCAGGCCTGGGTCAGGCCGTCATGCTTACCCGGATTGCCAGAGAGATCCCGGTTGCCGTAGTCGAAGCGGTCGACGTATTGCTGGAAGCGCTCCATCCCCAGCCACTCGGTGATCTGCTGGGAGAACCAGACCACCGAGTAGGTTTCCCAGCGGCGCGGGGTAGTGGTTTCGCGCCAGGCGGGCAGCCAGCCGTCATAGCTCGGCTTGTAGGGCAGCGCCGGATGCTCTTCATCCACCAGAAAGCCACTGTCATAACCCATCAGTGCCAGCGGGATCTTGAAGGTGGATGCGGGCGGCAGCTGGCTGGAGCAGTCCCCTTCGCTGGAGAGGGTCTGACCGTTGCCATCAGCATAGAGAAAACAGCCGTTGGCGGCGGAGGCCGGCACTGCGGCGAGCAGACCGGTAGCCAGCAGGCCGGAAAGAAGCAGGCGAGACATGGGGCGATTCCTTGGGTTGATAAGTGAAAGAGCGGCAGGATAGCGCCGCTCTGTGTGGTGAATGTGAAGTGTCCGTTGCTAGATGAGCGGCAGCCAGAGTTCGGCGATGGTGCCACCTTCCGGCCGGTTGGCGAGGGTCAGACGGCCGCCATGCTGGTGGGCCACCTCATGGGCGAAACTGAGCCCGAGACCGCTGCTCTTGCCCTTGTCGGGGCGCGGCAGGGAGTAGAAGCGCTCGAAGATCCGTGGCAGGGCGTAGTCGGGAATGCCGGGGCCGCTGTCGGTGACCCGAAAACAGTAGCCCTCCTCCTGCTGGCTGCCGCTGAGAGTGACGCTGGCGCCTGCCGGTGAAAAGTCGATGGCGTTGTCCAGCAGGTTGCCGATGGCCTGCTCCACCAGCAGCGGGTCCCACTTCTGTTTCGGCGCGCTGGCCAGCTCGGCAACCAGCGCTACCTGCCGGCGCTGGGCGATAATCTGGCGGGCATCGAGCGCCCGCTTGCCGAGCCCGGCTGGCTCTACCGCTTGCCGATCCAGCCCCTGCCCCGACTCCAGCCGTGCCAGTTGCAGCATCCGTTCGATCAGCTGCTGCATGCGGGCACTCTCCTGATTGATGTTGCCGATAAAGCGCCTGGCCACCTCGGGGGGCGGCGTTTCGGCCAGGATCTCACCTGCCCCGCGAATAGCCGCCAGCGGGCTCTTCAGCTCGTGGGTCAGGCTGTGGACATAGCCCTCGATATAGCTCTTGCCATCGAGCTGGTGGCGCATGGTTTCAAGGGCGTGGCCGAGCCGATCCAGCTCGACGGTGTGCAGTTGCGGCAGCGGTGCCGCCTCCCCCTTGCTGACCGATTCGGCGTAGTGCACCAGTTTGCCGATGGCGCGGTTGAGCCACCAAACCAGCAGACTGCCGATCAATAGCGAGATGAACAGCATCTGGCCAGCGGCTTGCAGCAGTTCCCGTTCACCCCGCTCGATGGCGGGCATCAGGGTGCGATTGGGTTTGGCGACGGTGAGGGAGCCTATGATCTCGCCCCCTTCCCGCAGCGGTGCCGCCACATACATGGTCGAGCTGGCGGCATCGTCGGGATCGGTGCGGGTGCTGCGGGCGCCATACTGACCGCGCAGGGTGCGGTAGACATCGTTCCAGCGGGAATAATCCTTGCCCAGATCCGTGCCGTCGGAGTCGTAAATCACCATCCCCTGCCGATCCGTCACATAGATGCGGTACTCCGCCTGCTGTTTGAGGTGGCCATCGATCATCGCATTGATGGGATTCTGGTTGAGGCGGGCGAAGGCGCTGGCCAGCCGCCCGTTCATCATATTGCCCTCTTGCAGATCATCGAGCGCCAGCGGCGCCAGCAGTTGGGTCATGTCGACCAGAGTATCCTCGGTGGCGCTGCGCACCCCGGGTTTGATCTCCTCGACGAAGATCTCCAGCACGAACCAGGCGGCCAGCGCGAAGATCAGCAGCAGGCCGCACAGCAGTTGCAGTCCGAGTCTCATGCCAGCTCTAGGCTATAGCCCAGTCCGCGATGGGTGAGGATCAGATTGGCCTCGGGATCATGTTCGCGCAGCTTGGCGCGGATGGTCTTGATATGGGTATCGACGGTGCGATCCAGGCTCTCTTCCGCATCCTGCCACACCAGATCCATCAGCTGTTGGCGGGAGTAGACCCGGCCCGGCGCCAGCATCAGGGTCTTGAGCAGCAGATATTCGTAGCGGGTGAGGGCCAGCGGCTGGCCGCGAAAATGAATGCGGGCCCGCTCCTCATCCAGTACCAGCAGGGCGCTGGGCTGGGGGGCAACGGGCTGGCTGCGGCGCAGGATGACCCGCACCCGGGCACACACTTCCCGTGGCGAGAAGGGTTTGGCCACATAGTCGTCGGCACCGATCTCCAGCCCGATCAGCCGGTCTATCTCTTCGCTGCGGGCGGTGAGGAACATCAGGGGAATATCGGTCAGCGCCCTCACCTGCTTGCAGAGTTCGAAGCCGCTGATGTCGGGCAGCCCCACATCGAGGATCAGAAAGTCGGGCCTGCTCTGGGCCAACCGGCTCAGCAGCTGCTGGCCCAGAGTGAACCACTCCACCTCGAACCCGTCGGTCTGCAGGGCATAAATCAGGGTGTCGGCGATGCTGGCCTCATCCTCCACCAGCCAGATGACTCTCTTTTGCATGGCATCCTCGTCGCAAATTGGCACCCCATTCTGGCATCGAACCAAATCGGATCCTATTTGCTGTTTTATTTTTCCGAAAAAGGGGCTAATATTTCGATGTTCTTTCGAATCGAAACTTAAAAATGACCAAACGTAATACTCAACAACGCCGTCACACCATAGTGACCCTGGTACAAGAGCAGGGTGAAGTGAGTGTCGACGCCCTCGCCAAACACTTTTCTACCTCCGAAGTGACCATCCGTAAAGATCTGGCGGTACTGGAGACCGGCGGTCTGCTGCTGCGCCGTTACGGTGGTGCTGTCCCTTTGCCGAGCGAGATGGTGGTCGAGGCCAATCCAGAACAAGTTTCGAACCGAAAGTTAGCCATTGCCCGCGCGGCGGCCGAGCGACTGCGTGATCACAACCGCGTCATCATCGACAGCGGGAGTACCACCAGTGCCATGATCCCCATGCTGGGCAACAAGCGCGGCCTCATCGTGATGACCAACTCCCTCAATGTGGCCGGTGCCCTGCGCGAGCTGGAAAATGAGCCTACCCTGTTAATGACCGGTGGCACTTGGGACCCTCACTCCGAATCCTTTCAGGGGCAGGTGGCGGAACAGGTGCTGCGCTCCTACGATTTCGACCAGCTCTTTATCGGTGCCGACGGCATCGACCCGGAGCGTGGCACCACCACCTTCAACGAGCTGGTGGGCCTGTCGCGGGTCATGGCCGAGGTGTCGCGGGAGGTCATTGTGATGGTCGAATCGGAAAAGATCGGCCGCAAGATCCCCAATCTCGAACTTCCCTGGTCGAGCATCCATACCCTGGTGACCGACGAGGGGCTGGCCAGCGAGGCCAGAGAACAGATTCAAGCCCAGGGGGTGACGCTTATCTGCGCCCCGGTCACTTGCTGACATTGAGCTCTGAACCATCCAACTGACTTTACGATTCGCATCTCAAGGAGAAGTGTATGTGTGGCATCGTCGGGGCTGTTGCCCAACGTGATGTGGCTGAAATTCTGGTAGAGGGCCTGCGCCGTCTGGAGTACCGCGGTTATGACTCAGCCGGTGTGGCCGTGTTCAGCGCCAACCAGCCGTTGCAGCGGGTTCGCCGTCTGGGCAAGGTGGCCGAGCTGGCCAAGGCGCTCGATGAGCAGTCCGTCCATGGTGGTACCGGCATCGCCCATACCCGCTGGGCCACTCACGGCGAGCCTTCCGAGCGCAATGCCCACCCCCACGTCTCCGAGCATATCGTGGTGGTACACAACGGCATCATCGAGAACCACGAAGAGCTGCGGGAAGAGTTGAAGGCGCTGGGCTATGTGTTCAGCTCCGACACCGATACCGAGGTGATTGCCCATCTGGTCCATCACGAGCTGAAGAGCGCCGGCAGCCTGCTGGCCGCCATGCAGACTGCGGTGAAGCAGCTGCGCGGTGCCTACGGTACCGTGGTGATGGACAGCCGCGACGACAGTCGCGTGGTAGTTGCCCGCTCCGGTTCACCGCTGGTGATCGGCCGCGGTATCGGCGAGAACTTTATCGCCTCCGACCAGATGGCGCTGCTGCCGGTGACCCGCCGCTTCATCTTCCTGGAAGAGGGGGATGTGGCCGAAGTGACCCGCCGTGATGTGCACATCTTCGATACCAACGGCAACGCCGTGGTGCGTGAAGAGCAGGAGTCCGAACTCTCCCACGATGCCGGTGACAAGGGTGAATACCGTCACTACATGCTCAAGGAGATCCACGAGCAGCCCAAAGCGATCACCAACACCCTGGAAGGGCGTCTGGGCAGCGATCACGTGGTGGTCGAATCGTTCGGCAACGGCGCACGCGCCATCTTTGACAAGGTGGAGCACGTGCAGATCGTCGCCTGCGGCACCTCCTATCACTCCGGCATGGTGGCTCGCTACTGGTTCGAAGAGATCGCTGGCGTCTCCTGCGATGTGGAGATCGCCTCCGAGTTCCGCTATCGCAAGTCGGTAGTGCGCCCCAACAGCCTGCTGGTGACACTCTCCCAGAGTGGCGAGACCGCCGATACCCTGGCCGCCCTGCGTCTGGCCAAGGAATCCGGCTACATGAGCTCGCTGGCTATCTGCAACGTGCCTGGCTCCTCGCTGGTGCGTGAATCGGATCTGGCCTTTATGACCCGTGCCGGTGCCGAGATCGGCGTAGCCTCCACCAAGGCGTTCACCACCCAGCTGGCTGGCCTGTTGATGCTGGTGGCCTCGGTCGGTCACTGTCGTGGCCACCTGAGCGCCGCCGCCGAAGCCGAACTGGTCAAGGCGCTGCAAGCCCTGCCGCTGCGTATTAAAGAGAGTCTGGCGCTGGCCAAGGATATCGAAACCCTGGCCGAAGAGTTTGCCGACAAGCAGCACAGCCTGTTCCTCGGCCGTGGCAGCCAGTACCCCATCGCCATGGAAGGGGCGCTCAAGCTTAAAGAGATCTCCTACATCCACGCCGAAGCCTATGCCGCTGGCGAACTGAAGCACGGCCCGCTGGCGCTGATCGATGCCGAGATGCCCATCATTGTGGTGGCGCCGAACAACGATCTGCTGGAGAAGCTCAAGTCCAACGTGGAAGAGGTGCGCGCCCGTGGCGGTATCCTCTACGTGTTCGCCGATGCCGATACCGGCTTCAAGAGCGACGAGACCATGCGGGTCATGAACCTCAACCATGTGGAAGAGGTGATCGCCCCCATCGTCTATACCGTGCCGCTGCAGCTGCTCTCCTACCACGTTGCCCTGATCAAGGGCACTGACGTGGACCAGCCGCGCAACCTGGCAAAATCGGTTACCGTCGAGTAAGTCACTCTCTCAAATGAAAAATGTATGCGAGCAATAAAGATTCACACCAAGTAATAAAGAATCATACTAAGTAATAAAGTTGCACACTAAAGCCGCCCTAGCTAAGCTCAATTTATGAGCCAATGGCTGGGCGGTTTTTCATGACTGGGAAAAAGTACGTCAACACCGAGTTGCAGAATCAGAAGTGGCTGCGTGATGGGCGAGGTAGTGGCCACGGGTCTGATTACAAACCATGGCTAACGGTCAGGGATCTATCCTCTCAAGGGCGTTCACATCGTGTATTTGGCCATAAATCCCAACGAACCCATCATTTGCTGTCAGATCTGGAGTTGGCCGTATTCCTGCTTTTGGAGTGGCATCGTTCAACTGTAGATATTCGTGAGCAATTTCCTCTTCGATTGGAAGATACCAAGGCCTTGGCTTTGGAGTCCGGGATAGGTCACCCATCCGTTTGCGGCGTTTTGCAAGTGATGAGTTCAGATTTCCTCGTCAACACCACTAACGCCAGCCAGCCAAAATTTGCATTGCAAGCCAAGTATGCAGAGGCACTGAGTGATGCCAGAACCATTGAGAAATTGGAACTGGAACGTCGCTATTGGTTACAAAAAGGTGTTCCCTGGTGGCTGATCACGGAGAAGGACATTCCCGGCGTGGTCACGCAAAACATCAGTTGGCTCTATCCAGCACAACGGGATGAGATAGAGATTGATGTCCTGATGGAGCGAGCTGCGTTTTATCAGCATCACTTTCAGAATGCCCCAAGGAGAAGCGTAATTGAGGTGGCCAAACAGCTGGATACGGCCTATCAGCAGCCCATAGGGCAATCACTATTGGAGATTAGGCAGCTACTGGCTCAGCGTTGTTTCCTGTTCGACATTTTGACACCAGTAACCAAGTTGAAAGCCGGGGATTTGCAGTTAGAAAATATTGAGGCGATGTCAGGAGCGTTACGTGTTTCGAATCAATGAGGTTATCTGTGTTGAAGGTCTGACCTACCGCATTCTGGCTGAACAGCAGGATGAAATAGTCTGGATTTCTCTGGATGACGAGTCGGCTTTTCCTTCACTGGTCTCACGACAGATATTGCTGGATGCTATCGATAACGAAGTACTGCAACGGATCGAAGACCCCTATACCAAGCTTTACTATGAACAACCCGATGAGGGAACAAAGGCAAGAGAGCTACGTGATAAAAATTACCAGCTTATCCAACCGCTGATAACCAATCCAGAATGTCTTTTTCCCAGGGCCAGAACAAGAGCGGTAAATGAGATTGTCTCCACTCAAAGATCAACAAAACAGACTCTTTACCGGTTAGTCCGTCGTTATTGGCAGCGGGGGCAGACGCCGAATGCTCTTTTACCTGATTATAAAAACTCAGGCGCGAGGGGAAAGAAGAGGGTTTCAAAGGGTGGAAAACTTGGTCGTCCCAGACAGATGGTTGCGGGGGCCGGAGTCGTCGTCGATGAGCATATAGAACGACTTTTTCGTACTGCTATAGAAAAACACTATCTGATCAACAACGGTAAATCTTTCGTTGAAACTCACAATCGTTTCAAGGGGATGTATCAAAACTATAACCCAAGTGTTCCAGAATCGGAGTTTCCTACTATTTGGCAGATGAAACACTTCTTCAAGAGGGAATACTCCCAGGTTGAAAAACTGCAGAAGAGAATCAGCAGGATAGATTACAACAAGGATATCAAGCCATTACGGGCAACAGCGAACACGCAAGCCCTCGGCCCCGGGTCCCGATATGAGATTGATGCAACGATAGCCGATATCTATCTGGTTTCCGATAGCGACCGACAAAACATAGTGGGTCGGCCTATTGTCTATATGGTTATTGATGTGTTTAGCCGCATGGTAGCCGGTTTTTACATCGGTTTTGAGAATCCCTCCTATGTGGCAGCCATGCAGACTCTGTCGATGGCCATGACTGACAAGATCAAGTTTTGCCAACAGTTTGGTATAGAGATTGATGAATCTGACTGGCCGGTTGCAGGTATCCCAGATGCAATATTAGCTGATCGGGGCGAATTGCTGGGCTGTCAGATCGAATCTCTGGAAAAAAGCTTCTCTACCCGGATTGAGAATACGCCTCCCTTTCGGGGTGATTGCAAAGGGATAGTCGAGCGTTTTTTCAGAACCATACAAGCGGTATTCAAACCTTTTGCTCCCGGAGTTGTGTCTGGCACCACAATAAAGAAACGGGGAGGAAAGGATTACCGGTTGGATGCGTTGCTTAATATCCATGAGTTCACATCCATCATTCTGTCAGCCATCTTGTTCCACAACCGATACCACGTGCTTGCAACCTATGATCGAGATATCGATATGCCTACCGATTTGCCTATGACGCCATTATCGCTATGGAACTGGGGATTGCAGCATAGGTCTGGGCGGTTACGGAT
This sequence comes from Aeromonas sp. DNP9, assembly GCF_001728955.1. NCBI lineage: Bacteria > Pseudomonadati > Pseudomonadota > Gammaproteobacteria > Aeromonadales > Aeromonadaceae > Aeromonas > Aeromonas sp. DNP9. The sequence goes on from NZ_LYSQ01000012.1 coordinate 135,870, forward strand.
GGTTCCTGAGGATGCTCTCCGGGTTAGTTTGCTGCCGAGAACTCAGGCGACTATCTCATCTCTGGGGCTCCGCGTCTTTGGAGTGTATTACACCTGCCAAGAAATTCTCAAAATGGGGTGGTTGCATAGGGGAAAGGATGTCTCCAGGCCAGAATCCGTAGAGGTTGCTTATGATCCAGCTGTTGCTGATGTTGTCTATTTGCTTCCTCGACAAAACAGCGCTGAATATTGGGTGTGTGGATTAACCGATCGTGCCCGAGAGTTCCGCGGTTGTTCTTTCTGGGATGTATGGTTAATAACCAAACAACAGAAGGTCGTTGTGGCAGAGGGTAAGCTGGTTGCTGATCGTGAGAAGCGAAAGGTTGATGACTTGATTGACTCAAAAATTAAGCAAGCGAAAGCTCAGGTTAAAGCCGAAGGCTCATCGGAAACGTCAGATCGCCAGCGCATTGCCGCTATCAGGGGTAATCGAGCCAAGGCGAAGGACGAAGAGAGAAAACGCGCTGAGCCGGTAACAAAATCCGAGCCAGCAACTGTCCCAGCAACCGTAATACCTCTTTCTCCAGGTACGGATGACTATAAGTATCCGGATTATATCGACGAGCTCTTCAAGGACGATTAGATGGTATTACCAGCCAATATGGCCAAGGCCGTCTATAGCGACCCAGGCATAGAACAGTACCGTGGCAATCCTCTGATAGAGGCGTTGCCACCTATCATGACCACACAACAGATAAAGCAGGGGTTAAGCGGCTCCATCAAGTTTGATCCAAAGGATATCTATGTTGATGGCCCTTGGCGTGTTCATGTGATATCCCAGTTACTGGATGACTTTTTCCAACCGATAAGCCGCCACTTACAGTTGGAATCAAAATTATCCATTATGATCCGGCAGGGATATGTCGGACGTAACCTTAGTGATGGTTCTTTGAATGCACATCTGCAAAATGGCTATGAGCGGGTCATGTCTGGAGAGCTGGGTGTCTTTCGGTTCGAGCAAGTTAAATCGACCGCTCGCAGCCTGTCGCTGATCGGGTGCTCTGGATCCGGAAAAAGCAGCACGATCAACCGGATATTGGCGACCTACCCTCAGGTGGTCTACCACGAGCAATACAACTTTACCCAGATCGTCTACCTGAAGCTGGATTGCCCCCATGATGGTTCACTGAAAAGCTTGTGTCATCACTTCTTCAGGGCTATCGATGCGGTGCTGCATACCGACTATGAACGCAAGTATGCACTCAAGCGCCATAGTGTTGAGACGTTGATGGCGTTGATGAGCCAAATCGCCAATGTGCATGCAATTGGGGTGCTGATTATCGATGAGATTCAGCATCTGAGCATGAGTCGCTCCGGTGGGGTGGAGAAGATGCTCAACTTCTTCGTGACGTTGGTGAATGTGATCGGCTTGCCTGTTGTCATGGTTGGCACACCCAAGGCGAGACCCATCTTTGAAATGGATTTGAGGTCGGCAAGGCGTGGAGCCGGTTTTGGGTCATTGCTCTGGGAGCCGATGCAGGCAACCAAGCCCAGTGTGGATCCGGCAACCAACCAGTTCAAACCCACAGAGTGGATGGCCTTCACCGATAAGCTTTGGCAGTACCAATGGCTGCAACGACGAGAGGAAATCTTGTCTGATGAGGTACGGGAATGCTGGTTCGAGCTGTCTCAGGGGGTGTTGGATATAGTGGTAAAACTCTTTGTTCTTGCCCAGTTACGAGCCATTGCCACCCGTATTGAACGGATCACCCCTCAGTTGTTGCGACAGGTTTATGAGGATGAGCTCAAGCCTGTTCATTCCATGTTGGCGGCTTTACGCTCCAGAGATCCTGAGTTAATCGCCAGATATTCGGACCTGAGTATCCCGGACATAGACAAAAAGATCCTGGCGTTGAGTACCAAGATTGATGAGGCCAAAGCTTCTCAGGACTCACATCAGAATCGTTATGGTAGCAATGAGCAGGCCATCCGCTTGCATAACCTGCTTGTGGGGATGGACTGTCATTCTGAATTGATTGTGCCGTTAATTGAACGCGCTTTTAGCTCATATCCCAATCTGTCCGTCAGAGAGTTGATGCCCATTGTTCTTGATTGGTACAACTCGGATGAAAAGACAGAGAAAAAGACTAAGCCAAAACTTGCTGGCATTGGGCAGAAGGAGTGGCACACGCTGCACTCCGATGACCTGCGTTTCAAATTTTCCCAATGTGGCAAGGGCAACCACCTCTACCCTGTATTCAAGAAAGCTGGACTCACCTTCGATGTGGATGATTGGTTGAGAAGGATGGGTTAGCCGTGCTGAACTTTCCGGTTCCCTATCCCGATGAGCTGATTTACAGCTTGGTGGCCAGAGCCGGAATACATCTGGGGTTAACCAGCCCCAAGCAGTTGCTGGATGAGGTTTTTGCAAACCGGCATGTCATTGCAACGGTTGATCTGCCCAATCATCTGGCTCCTCTGGTCCAATTATTACCGGAGAGTATGGGGCTCGATGTCGCTCGTTTGGCTTATCTGAATACGCTATTTCCTCTTTATGCCCCATTTACCACTGAAGAGCGCAGGCGTTACTGTCTTGAGCTGATGGGCGGGGATTCGCAAGGCGGCATTCATCTGATCCTGGGGGTAGCTGCATCCCGAATTAAACAGTCTCACGCCCTGCGCTACTGTCCGCAATGTTTGCAAAATCAGCGCAGCGGCCATGGCGAATACTACTGGCAACGGCAATGGCAGGTGATGGGGGCTGATTGTTGTCTGGTGCATGGTGGTTTACTGGAGGCAAATATTGAGCGCCATGCTTACCATCGCCACCAGTTTGTTGCTGCCTCCCCGTTAGTTTGTCCCCGACTGCCCCAGCCTGTAGCGGATGCGCGTGCCATCCGGATTACTCGCCAAGTGATTTCTTTGTTGCAACGGCAACCTGATACTTCGCCCTCGTTTTCTCAATGGAGTGCTTTTTACCATCAGCTCGCTAATTTGGTGGAGTGTGCCAAGGGTCGGTACGTAAAACAGGAGACTATCCACGAGCTTGTAATGGCTCGCTGGCCGGCTGATTGGTTAGAGCAGCATGGATTGATGCTTAATAACGATTCGGGTAATTGGTTGCAGGCTATCTTTCGCAAGCACCGAAAATCTTTCAGCTATCTGGAACATATCGTTGTCCTGGATAGCCTGTTGCCTGAGTCTTGGGACATGGCCACAGTGCTGGACGAGGTACAGAGCATTCCAACGGACATTTATGCTTTTGATCCCTGTCCTCCAGATGAAAAGAACGGCCAATCGGTAGAGTATCGGGCCAGATGGCAGCAGTTGCTGGAAAACCATGGGGTGAAGCAGACCCGTTTATCTCATCAGGCGTTATATGCTTGGCTGTACCATCATGATCGTCGTTGGCTTCTGGAGTTTAACAGGCAGAACCACCAGAGCAGTGTTAGAGAAAATCAGCGGGTCAATTGGCCACAAAAGGACCGTGTAACTTGCCGCCAGTTACTCAAAATCCTCAATGTGCATGAGTCGAGTTTAGATTGCCCCCGGCTATCTAGGCGATGGTTTCTATCAAAGCTTTCATCAAGCGCGATGATTGAGAAGAACCTCAGCAAAATGCCACTTACAAGCTTGTTTTTGCAGCGATATTGTGAAGATATAGCAGATTATCAAATTCGTCGTTTGGCTCTTGCTGCCAGACTGTTGGTGCAGAATGGGCATTTATTGCGCCGGTGGCGACTTCTTCGTTTAGCTGGCTTGAGTGATGAGCGGTTAACCTCGTTGGCTGATGACCTATTGCGAGATGTGTTGGGGGACTGATGCAGGATATCCGTTTTGAAAAGGTGTCTGACGATACCACCATATTGGCGATTGGTTCGCTTTTTCGACGGATTGATAACTCCCAATGGGGAATCAATCTGGATCTATCTCCCAAGGCGGCAACTGCTTCATTGAGGCTCTCGAATATCCCGGTTCTAGCCCGTAAGCGAGTATTGAACCCGACTCAGGATCATAAGCCTGCAGGATATCATCTCGTTTTTACTATCGATAACACGGGAACTTGGCAAAGAAAGAAACTGGGTGATTACCCGGTTGCGTCAGTGGTTCGTGCTATGGACAAGCGCCAACACTGTTTCTGTTTTCTTGCCAATGACATAGAGATTTATCTTCCCCAAATGGAATTGGCGCGAGCGTTGCTGCTGCATGATGGTTACCTCTCTCGTTCAGCGATGGATCCGGATTGTCTGAGAAGTGAGTTTTCGATTGAACTCGTCAGTCCCGATGTTGCCCGAGTGAATGTGTTGCCTTCCTCCAGCTATCCCCTAAAGTCTCTTGATGACTATGAGTCGCGGCGCCTATTGAGTTGGATCTTGATCGACCCCGACGCCCGAGCTTCCTACGAGAGCATCGGTCGCTATCAGAAGCTGAACGGTTATGAGAAAGGGGGATATCGGAAATGGGAGTTCGAGTTTACTCCCCCGCCTCTGCCATCCGTCTCTTTTGAGGTCTGGGGCCGGTTTGATAAACAAACCAGAAGTATGCTGGTTTACGAGATTTCCAGTCTGAAAAATATCAAGGCTGCTATCCCTGATGAGGTCCAGTTTTTCCATCCCAAGCTGCGGGAGTATGTACGTGGGGAGGGGGAAGGCTCGGTGCGCTTGGTAGGTGAACGACCTCATATTCACTCGGTGCATGATGGTGTGGAAGCCAACGCGGATACCTCACCAGTGTTATTACGGGCGCCAGCCGTAGTCTTTGAGTTTTCCAAGGCCTTCAATACACGCAAGGTTGCCGAGAAAAAGCAGGAGGGCGCAAAGGGCAAGGCTGATGAAGAGTTAGGATCTCTGGCTTCAGCCGATGTCAGTACAGAGGAGTCAGTTGTTGGCGGTGTGCTGCCCTGCGCCGAGTGGACTGCCGAATCGGATGACACTGATGATCTTCACCTCTACGCCAACAAGTTTGATTGTTTTGGGACAATGCTGGATCAGTTGGTCACAGCTCATGGTTGCGTGATTAGATCCAAGCAACTGCGCAAGTTACCAAAACTCTATCGATGCAACCGGCATCTGCTTCTGGATGGTAATCCGAGATGCCTGGCTGTTGTCGAAGTGGAGTCGCAGAACCGGATTTTTCATATCCTTGAAGTGGATACCTCAGATGGGATCTGCTCCCTATCAACCCAATTATTGAGGCTGACATCTCAGCAGGGGTGGCAGGAGCAGCTTAGATTATTGGAAGAAGAGCTAACCCAGAAATCACTGCATTGGCCAAGCAAGCGGCTGAAGGCGCTGTGTGGTAAGGATGGCTATTCTGGCATCCCTCATCCGCAGACTAAATCGGTTGATAAGGGCAAGTTGCCCGAGGGGTCGATAGAGCATTGGGCTGCAAGGTTTCATAGTTGGATGGCATCAATCTAATGGTATAGAAACATCAGCCAATAGTAAGCGTCAGGCCAGTACCGTCTGGTGAATCGTGGCAGTTGTGGACAAAGTAGTTCCCACTAAAAAGTAGTGGGAACCAACATGGTGTACACCAATAGCCGTACCAATAGCAGCCGTAAAGGCAGAGCAAATTACTCGCGAGAATTCAAACAGCGACTTGTCGAGGCTGCCAACCAACCCGGCGTTTCCGTCTCAAAACTCGCACAGGAGCACGGGGTCAATGCAAACCTCTTGTTCAAATGGCGACGTGATGCCAAAGGCGAAGCCCCTGCGTTATATCCCATCGAACTGGTGTTGCCCCCTTCATCCACGGAGCTCTTCTTGCCTCCGACCCCGCTGCCCGAAACGCTCACGCCAGAGACAGCCCCTGAACCGACACCATCCGGCACCATCGAGATAAGACTGGGGCGTGCAATGGTCGTCATTGATGGCACCGTCGATACCAATGCATTGCGAATGATCCTGGAGACCCTGCGCGTATGATCAATCTTCCTACTGGCACCCGGATCTGGATCGTGGCCGGTATCACAGACATGAGAAACGGCTTCAATGGGTTAGCATCGAAAGTGCAAATGACGTTGAAGGATGATCCCTTGTCAGGGCATGTCTTTATCTTCAGGGGCCGCAACGGGAGTCAAGTTAAACTCCTCTGGTCTACCGGTGATGGTCTGTGTTTACTGACCAAAAGGCTGGAGCGGGGTCGGTTCGCCTGGCCATCGGCTCGGGATGGCAAAGTCTTTTTAACGCCAGCACAGCTCGCCATGCTGCTGGAGGGAATAGATTGGCGCCATCCAAAGTGTCTGGCTAACTCATTGACCATGTTGTAAAAAGTGATCCCCCATGTAAGATGCATGGGTATGGAAAAATCACTAGCCGACGAAATCCTGCGACTGAAACGACTCCTGGCCGAACAGGAGTCACTCAATCGTGTTTTGCATGCCAGGTTGGAAGAGCGGGAGCGCGAAATAGAACGCCTGCTTGCGCAGCTCGACAAGCTGCGGCGTATGTATTTTGGCAGCCAGTCCGAGAAACTCGCTCGTCGTATCGCTCAGACCGAAGCGCAGTTGAAAATACTCCAGCAAGAGAGTGACGCTATCACCGGCCGGGTGGATGACCCAGCAGTACCTCGGCCACTTCGCCAGACACGCACTCGCAAACCCTTCCCGCAAGCGCTTCCCCGCGATGAGCATCGCCTGTGTCCAACAGAGGCTGTCTGCCCGGAGTGTGGTGGAACGCTGGCATACCTTGGAGAAGATACTGCTGAGCAGTTAGAGCTGATACGCAGTGCCTTCCGGGTCATCCGAACGGTTCGGGAGAAACACACCTGCGGGCAATGCGATTTCATCACACAAGCGCCAGCCCCATCACGCCCTATCGAGCGGGGTATCGCCGGGCCTGGCTTGCTGGCTCGGGTACTCACTTCCAAATATGCAGAGCACACTCCACTGTATCGCCAGTCGGAAATCTATGCCCGTCAGGGTGTGGAGCTGAGCCGCTCTGTGCTCTCTGGCTGGGTGGATGCATGTTGCAGATTGCTGTCACCGCTGGAGGAGGCGCTGCGGCAGTATGTGCTGACCGATGGCAAACTACACGCAGATGATACCCCGGTACCGGTACTGCTCCCTGGCAATAAAAAGACAAAAACAGGGCGTCTGTGGACGTATGTACGCGATGATCGCAACGCTGGCTCCGAACAGCCGCCAGCCGTCTGGTTCGCCTACTCTCCCGATAGAAAGGGAGTCCATCCGCAAAGCCATCTTGCCGATTTCAGCGGCGTCCTACAGGCAGATGCCTACGCAGGATTTAATGAGCTATATCGTGAAGACCGGGCAGCCGGCACGATAAAGGAAGCGGCTTGCTGGGCTCATGCCAGGCGAAAGATCCATGATGTGCATATCCGGACGCCATAGGACAACACACACGAAGCCCTCAAACGAATTGGTCAGCTTTACAGCCTTGAAGCAGAACTGCGCGGCATGTCGTCAGAGCAACGGCTGGCAGAACGAGAACGGCGGGCAAAGCCCTTACTGGAAGCGCTGGAAATCTGGTTACGGGATAGGATGCAGTCACTCTCGCGTCACTCCGAGTTGGCCAAGGCCTTCGCCTATGCCTTGAATCAGTGGCCAGCACTGACGTATTACGCCGAAAACGGTTGGGTAGAGGTGGACAACAACATCGCGGAGAATGCGCTACGGCTAGTGAGCTTGGGGCGAAAGAACTTCTTGTTTTTTGGCTCGGACCATGGAAGTGAACGGGGAGCCTTGTTGTACAGCTTGCTCGGCACCTGCCGGTTGAACGGTGTGGATCCGGAGCATTACCTGCGGCATGTGCTGACTGTGATCGCAGACTGGCCGGTGAACCGGGTCGGCGAACTGCTGCCATGGCGTGTTGCTCTGCCCACGGAATAACCTGTCGCCCCTGTCAATACGGCCTTCGCTGTACGCTTACAGCCAATACGATGACAGTCTACGTTTGAGACATCCTCTCTTGCTATATCTCGTATACTCTAGCTTTGTATCGGCCCGTCATGATGGCGGCAGTAAGACGTAAGGTATAAATCGGCCAATGATAAGGATCATGTATGACGATGAGAAACGTAGTGGGCAGGCTCAGCCTGATTGCGATAGCGATCACCTCGCAAATGGCCATGGCTTATGACTACAACACCAAGGCCAAGGAGGCGACCCCTTTTACCAAGGAGGCCAATGAGCGCGTCTATCAGGCGCTTGACTTTAGCGACCAGCAGGCATTTGCCGATGCCGATCGTGGTTTTATTGCCCCATTGCTCAACAAAGGGGATATCGCAGGGGTGTTTAGTGCCACGGCCATGAACTATGTACAGGGCAATAAAGCACCTGCTTCGGTTAACCCCAGCTTGTGGCGCCATGCCCAACTGGTTAACCGGGGGGGGCTCTACAAGGTGAGTGAGCATATCTATCAGGTTCGCGGCCAAGATCTCTCAAATTTGACCATCATAGAGACCAACGAAGGGATGGTTTTTTATGATGTGGAATATTCAGGTAAGGCCCTAAAAGCCTCCATTGAGCTGTATGAACAACATCGTGGTAAACGGGCGCTCAAGGGAGTGATCATTTCCCACAGCCATGCCGATCACTTCGGTGGGTTTGGCGGCATTTACGAGGCCGGGCTGGCGACCCCCGAGGATGTGAGCAGCGGCAAGTTGCCGGTACTGGCACCCGAAGGATTTGTGGAAGAGGCTGTCAGCGAAAATGTCATGGGCGGCAATATCATGGCGCGTCGCGCTGGTTATCAATACGGCAACGTACTCAAGGTTAACGAGAAAGGGATCGTAACCAGTGCGTTGGGCCCCGCCCTGGCCAATGATGCCTCCTCGCTTCCCATTCCCAACCATTTCATCACCAAGGACAATGAAACCGTCAATATTGATGGGGTGGACTTTGTCTTCTATCTCGTGCCACACACCGAAGCTCCCTCAGAGATGGTCATGTTTATACCCCAGTGGGGTG
>NZ_LYSQ01000013.1:0-138714 GCF_001728955.1 Aeromonas sp. DNP9
GATTGGGAAGGCCTTTTTGCTATGGGCGGTTTGCTCATAAGAGCCACAGATTTGCACACCAGAGCCAACACAAGCCCAGTCTGACGACCGGGCTTTTGTATTTTTAGCGCCTTAAACCACCAATATCTGGCTTTTCTCTGCCAAGTAAGAGTGCCAGATAGCCGGTTATTTCCACCATTTTCTGGCAATATCTGAGCCTCATCAGTTTCATTTACAGCCATTAGAATGAGTCTAGAGGCTGCTAAATCAGGCTTGTGCCGCTTCCCAACTACAGGGCAGTTCCATATTGACCGCCCCTCTTCCATCTGCACATCGATCTTGAAGCACAGCAGCTGGGCTAGGTTGGGAATACCGAGATTGCCGGATTAATCAGGTACCGCTCAAACAAAGAGGCCTTCCCGTCGGGAAGGCCTCTTTGCTTTATCTATCAGCTGATTACCATCACTCGGTCGATTTATCAGGGCTTCTCTTTGTTGCCAATGCTCAGGCCGAGCTTGATGGAGAGGGCAGCCAGTAGCAGCAGCATCATGATCAGGGAGAAGAAGTTGCTGCCAAGCTCCGGGTATTGCACCTTGAGCAGTGCGGAGTGGCCGAAGACACCGATAAAGAAGCAAAGCAGGGTGCAGATGGGGGTGTTGCCCACCATGGGTTCATGGCGATAGTGCTGGAACAGCTGATAGGCCGCCAGCCAGAGGGCAATCAGCGGAAAGAAGGAGAAAGGCACGACCGAGTTGGTCAGCACGGCCAGAGAGGCATCGCCACAGATACCAATCAGCATAGCCATGGCGAGCGGTTTTTTCGGGATCATAAGCTGTTCAGTCATATCGTTCTCCATCCTGGGGTCATGGGTGAGGTTCACGGCGCTTCTGGTTCTGTACCTCGGCGCCCATGGCGATCATCCGCAGTTGGCGAATTGTTCGGTCGGAGAGTGCCCGGCACTCTTCGCTGGTCATGTCGAGTGCATCGGCACCGGCACTGAATACGATGGTGACCATGGCTTCAGCCTGGATGTAGGCATCTTCCCGTGGCGCTTCGGTGGTGGCTTCCAGATAATCGGTCAGCTCGGCGATGAAGTGCTGGATCTCGCGCGCCACCGCCTGACGAAAGGCGGCCGAGGTGCCGGAGCGTTCCCGCAGCAGCAGCCGAAAGATATTGGGGTTGTTCTCTACGAACTCCATAAAGGTCTGCACCGAGGTGCTGATGACACTGCCGCCACCGGCAATGCGCTGGCGTGCCTGGCGCATCAGTTGGCGCAGGGTAAGACCCCCTTCGTCAACCAGGGTCAGGCCCAGCTCCTCCATATCGCGAAAGTGGCGATAGAAAGAGGTGGGGGCGATACCCGCTTCACGAGCGACTTCCCGCAGGCTGAGATTGGAGAAACTCCGGTTGGCACACAGTTGGCTGAATGCAGCATCGATCAATGTACGCCGGGTTTTTTCTTTTTGTTGAGCGCGAATACCCACAGAATCAGTCACCTTCAGCTTATCGAGGCCAAATGATAACCCGAAGGCGCCTCAGGATCAGGTTTGTATCCTACTTTTTTACCATTGACCGTGAGGAAATCGCCATGGAAAATGGTGAACAGCTGTTCGCTGAAAGGATGCAATGAGATGGCCAGACCCCCGATTATTTTGACCAATACCCTGCTGTTCTCCCTCTCCGGGATAGTGGCGTTGATTGTCGTACCCTGGTATGGCATGAGCCACGGTTACGATCTCTGGCAGTGGGCCAGTTTCCTGTTGTTGTTCTGCCTGAGTGGTCTCTCCATCACCACAGGCTATCACCGGCTCTGGTCGCACAAGGCCTACAAGGCGCACCCCGCTTTGCAGTGGTTATTTGCCATCGGCGGTGCGTTGGCGCTGCAGAATTCGGCCCTGCACTGGTCGGCCGATCACCGCCGTCACCATCGTCATGTGGATGACAACGATAAAGACCCCTACAGTGCGGGGCGCGGTTTCTGGTATTCGCACATCGGTTGGATGTTGCGGGAGTATCAGGGAGATCGCTATGGCGATTACAGCAATGTGCGTGATCTGCAGAACAACCCTGTGGTCATGTTTCAGCATCGCCACTATCTGGCGCTGGTGCTAGCGACCAATCTGGGCCTGCCGCTGCTGCTTGGCCTGTGGCACGGGGATATGCTCGGCATGTTGCTGTTGGCGGGCGTACTGCGGATGGTGATGACTCACCACACCACCTTCTTCATCAACTCGCTGGCCCATATCTGGGGCAGTCAGCCCTATACCGACCGCAATACCGCTCGAGATAACGGCATCCTGGCCTTTTTCACCTTTGGCGAGGGGTATCACAACTTTCACCACCTGTTCGAGAATGACTACCGCAACGGCATTCACTGGTGGCAGTTCGATCCGACCAAGTGGTTGATCCGGCTCGCCTCCTGGTGCGGTCTAGCGGGGGACCTCAGATCCTCGCCGGAGGAGCGTATCGAACAAGCCCGGCTGCAGATGCAGCTGAAGCGGGCACAAGCCAAGTTGCGCAAGCAGGAGGATCGCGAACTGTGGCAGGCGCTGCTGCAGGAGGAGTACGACAAGCTGAGCCAGCAGTTGCAACACTACTACGCCAGTCGCAAGCGGTTGCTGGAGCTGCGCAAGCGCAAGGCGCTGGCCCGCTATGACCGTCTCAAGCTGCAACTGGAGTACCGTGCCCTGCGGGACGGCTTCATCGCTGGTAAACGCAACTGGAGTCGTTTGCTGGCTGGTATTGCATGATGCTGTCCGGTTATCACAGAGACTAAAAGAGAAGACCGCCTGCTGGCGGTCTTCTCTTTTATGATTCAACTCAAGCTAGTTGGCTTGGCTCTGCTGTTGCTGCAACTGATTCAGTGCCTGTTGCTCCTGCTGGCTAAGACCCAGTTGTTCACAGGCCTGCTCAAAGCTGATCCCCGTATGGCGCATCATGATATCCAATAACGGGAGGGCTTAGTTGGCTTGGCTCTGCTGTTGCTGCAACTGATCCAGTGCCTGTTGCTCCTGCTGGCTGAGACCCAGCTGTTCGCAGGCCTGCTCAAAGCTGATCCCCAGATGGCACATCATGATATCGATGGCGGGCAGATAGTTCTTCATAGCTTCTTCCATGGTGATCCTCCAGACCCGTCACTTATGCCCTGAACTACTCGGTGCGGCAATTAGACTTTAGGCTTAGCCTGCCCATTTGATAAGCACCCCTGCCACTGGGGGAGGGAATTTGTTACCCTGCACCATGATAAAAACGGTTGCCGTATGACTGCGAGCAACAGGTGAGGAGCAGGGCATGTTATTGAGTTTCTTGATCATCGCTTCAGGTTGGTGGCACATCCGTGCTGCCTACGGTTCAGACAGCCGCCAGTTCTATATCAGCAAGCCACTGACCATGTTGCTTATCATCGCGTTGGCGTTCGGCTACCAGAGTTATGACCACGACGGTTCACACGCCTGGATCCTGCTCGGCCTTTGTCTCTCGCTGGCGGGCGATGTGCTGCTGATGTTGCCAAGCGATCGCTTCATTCAGGGGTTGGCGGCATTTCTTGTCGCGCATCTCTGCTATATCGTCGGTTTTGCCCAAGGACCATTGCTGCTCAATCTGGTGGATGGTTTGCTGCTGTTGCTGATCGCCGGTATGGTCTTTGGCCTGCTGTGGGGCAAGCTCGGGGAGATGCGGATCCCGGTCTTCTGCTACATGCTGGTGATCATCGGTATGGCTTGGGTGGCCGCCGGTGCCTGGCATGCCTCTCTCACTGCCGGTTCTGCCGCCGCTCTGGTGGGGGCGCTGATGTTTCTCTTCTCCGACAGCATGCTGGCGCTCGATCGCTTCCGCCGCCCCTTTCCCCACGCCCGCGCCTGGGTGATGAGCAGCTACTTCGCGGCGCAATTCCTGATTGCAGGGTCGCTGGCGGGATAACGTCTTCTGGTTGAGTGCAGGTAACAGATAACGAAAAACGGGCATTGGCCCGTTTTTCGTTTTATGCCCGGCGTTTTTCACGCCTCTAGCGGTTCGGCATCCGCAGCCCGTGGGGCGGGGGATTTGAGCAACAGCATCAGTGCGCTGGCGATCAGCAGGAAGATCCCCATGATGTAGAACACCTGGTTGTAGGCCATGATGGCCGCCTCCCGGTTGATGGTATTGGCCAGCATGGCCCGTGCTTGCTGCTGGGCAATCTCGGGGCCTGAACCCTGCGCCATCATGCTCTGGGCCAGTTGCAGCAGATAGTTTTGCCCCTCGATACTGCTGGCGGCCAGAGTGCTGCCAATTTGCAACACATGGGTGCGGGTATCGTTATCGAGCATGGTCGCGATAATGGCGATACCGAACGCACCACCCAGGTTGCGCAGCACGTTGAGCAGGGTCGAGGAGGAGGGGATCTCGTCGTGGCTCAGGCTGGCGGTGGCGACCAGGGAGAGCGGCACCATGATGAAGGGCTGTCCCAGCGCTCGCACGATGAGCGAATGGATCAGCTGCGGCCCGGCGTAGTCGGCACTCATGTTGACGTTCATAAAGCAGCTGACGGCGAAGATCAGGAAGCCGAAGCTCACCAGATAGCGCGGATCTATCTTGTGGGTCAGTTTGGGCACCAGCGGTAGCACCAGCAGTTGCGGCAGACCCATCCACATCAGGACTTCGCCGATCTCCAGCGCATTGTAGTTGTGGATCTGGGTCATGTAGAGCGGCAGCACATAGATGGAGCCCATCAGCGCCATGCCGAGGATCAGATAGGCGAAGCAGGCCAGCGCGAAGCGCGGGTTGTGCAGCAGCCGCAGATTGACCAGCGGGTGACGGCGGATCAGCTGGCTGATGACGAAGAAAACCAGCGCTACCGCCGAGATGACTGCCAGTCGCACGATGAAGCTTGAACCGAACCAATCCTCCCGGTTGCCTTCCTCCAGCACCACCTCCAGCAAGCCAAGGCCGAGTGCCATGGTGACGATGCCGATGAGATCCACCCGCTTGATAACGGCCCAGTCCACCGGCTTTTTGTCCAGTCCGTGGGCCAGCATGGCCATCACCAGCAGTCCCGGCGGCACGTTGAGATAGAAGATGTAGTGCCACGACATCTGCTCGGTGAGCCAGCCGCCGAGGGTTGGGCCGATGGCGGGGGCGAAGGTGGCACAGAGGCCAAACAGCGCCATGCCGGTGGCCCGCTTCTGTAGCGGCAACAGGGTGACGATGAGGGAGAAGGCCATCGGGATCAGCGCCCCGCCGGTGAAGCCCTGTAGCGCCCGGAAGACGATCATGCTGGTGAGGTTCCAGCTGAACGAGCAGAGCACGGAGGCGACGATAAAGGCGCCGGTGGTCCAGAGCAGGTAGCGGCGCACGCTCAGCCCCCGGCTCAACCAGCCGCTCAGGGGGATGGCGATCATCTCCGCCACCAGATAGGAGGTGGAGATCCAGGAGCTTTCACTCAGGGTGGCTGACAGGGCTCCCTGAATATCCTTCAGGGAGGCATTGGTGATCTGGATATCGAGGATGGCCATGAAGGCGCCGATAAGGCCCCCCATGACCGCGATCCAGTTGCGACGTGGAATGGGTTCCATCAGTTGGCAGCAACCACGGGATCAGGAGTGCGGGTATCCACGATCACTTCGGTGGAGAGACCCGGCAGCAGCTTGCCTGCCAGCGGGCCTGGCTCGGGAATGCGGATCTTCACCGGTACCCGCTGCACGATTTTGGTGAAGTTGCCGGTGGCATTCTCCGGTGGCAGCAGGGCGAACTTGGCGCCGGTCGCCGGGGCCAGGCTGTCGATGATCCCCTCGACCGGTTGATCCGGGTAGGCATCGAGTACCACTTCGACCTTCTGGCCCGGCTGCATATGGGCGAGCTGGGTCTCCTTGAAGTTGGCCTCGACCCATACCTGCTGCAGTGGCACCAGGCTGGCGACCTGCATGCCGGACTGGACGTAGAGCCCTTCCCGCAGGCTGCGCTTGCCGATGATGCCATCGGCCGGTGCTCGCAGTTCGGTGTAGCCGAGCTCCAGCTTGGCCTGCTCCAGCTGTGCTTCGCTCAATGCCAGCTTGGCCAGATTCTGTTTGCGCTCGGCATCCAGTACCAGCAGTCGCTCACGGGCCGCCTGCAGGGCGGCTTGGGCCTCCCGGGCTTGCGCCTGATTGACCTGCAGGCCGGCACGCACCTCGTCCAGACTGTCTTGCGAGCTGTAGTGGCGCTGGTTGAGCTGACTGATCCGGTTGACCTGCTGGCTGGCACGCAGCTGTTCGGCATTGGCGGAGGCGACCTTTGCCTCGGCTTGCTGGATCAGGCTCAGTTGTTGGGTGCGAGTGGCGGCCAGATTTTCGGCCGTCGCCTGATTGAGGCGCAGGTCGGCTTCGGCCTCCGCGACCCTGGTTTTGTATTCGCGATCATCGAGACGGGCGATCAGCTGGCCCGCTTTGACCGGCTGGTTGTCGGTGACCAGCACTTCGCGGATATAGCCGGGCAGCTTGGAGCTGATTCCGGTCACTTCACTCTGCAGGTAGGCGTTGTCGGTGCTTTCAAAATAGCGGCCGTGAAGATACCAGTAACCGGCGAACAGCAGACCGAGCAGCGCCAATATCATGGCTGCCAGCAGGGGAATTTTTTTGTGTTGACTCATTTTTGTGATTCCTGAACTTAAGGGGCGCAGGCTAACACTGGTCAACTGTTTCGATTAGTATTGGTTCACGAGATATACAGTTTCACTGGTGCAACAATGGATCTCAATGCCGCGTTAATTCTGGTACGAATTGTCGACAAGGGCTCGTTTACGGGGGCTGCCCGCGAGCTGGGGATGACCAAGGCGATGGTCAGCCGCCGCATCGCCGAGCTTGAACAGCGGCTCGGAGTGCGGCTGCTCTATCGCTCCACCCGTCAGCTCACTTTGACCGAGGAGGGGGAGAAGTACTACCTGCACTGCAGCAAGGCGGTCGATGCCCTGACCGAAGCCGAGCTGATGCTGAGCGCCAGCCAGCAGGAGGTGACCGGCATCCTCAAACTGGCGGTGCCCATCGAAACGGGGCAACTGGTGGTCGGGCGGCTGGTCGCCAAGTTTTTGCAGGCCTATCCTGCCCTGCAGGTGGAGCTGGAGCTGACCAATCGGGTGGTGGACCCCATCAGCGAAGGGCTGGATGCGGTGGTGCGAATTGGTGACATGAGCGACTCCAATCTGGCGGCGCGCCGGCTCTGGAGCACCGGACGGCTGCTCTGTGCCAGCCCGGACTATCTGGCGCGCAGTCCGGCCATCGCGCGGCCGGAGGATCTGGTCAATCACGAGCGGGTGACGGTGAGCAGCGGGTTTCTCGCCTCTCACTGGTGTTTCGAGCTGGATGGCAGAGAGGTGCTGGTTGACCCCCCATCCCGTTTTCGGGTCAATAATATTACCTGTGCCCGGGAGGCGGCGAAGGCGGGGCTGGGGTTGGCCTCGTTACCCGCTATGCTCTGTCAGGATGAGCTGGCCAGCGGCGAGCTGGTGATCCTGCTGCCAGAGTGGCAGCAACCCAGGGTGCCGATTTATTTGCTGTTTCCGGAGCGGCAACTGATGCCACGCAAGTTGCGGGCATTCATCGATTTCATGATTGAGAACGGCGCCGAGTTTGGTATCGACAAGTTGTTGTAAGGGGGAGCTATGGATAACTGGATCAATCTCTATCGCGCCTCACACACCCTGGAGGCGCACGCGTTGAAAGGGGCGCTGGAGGCGGAAGGGGTGCTGGTGCGCCTCAATGGCGAGGGGCTGTCGGGCGCCCTTGGCGAACTGCCGGTCGACATGTTGCAGGTGACCCTGATGGTGCGGGCCGAGGATCGCAGCAAGGCAGGAAGAGTCATCGAGCGTTACCAGCAGCGTCAGGGTAACGGCTGGCTGTGCGGCCAGTGCGGGGAGGAGAACGGCGCCAACTTCGACGTCTGCTGGCGCTGTCACCACGATCCCCACGACAGCTGATCTCTCTTCCGCTAGCGCGGCGGGAACTCGATATCTTCCCCTGCGCTGGCATCGTGATAGGTCGCCAGATCCAGCTCGTTTTCGCTGCGGGCGATCAGCACCGACACCAGAATATCCCCCGATACGTTGACCGTGGTGCGCGCCATGTCGAGGATCCGGTCAATGCCTGCAATCAGTGCCACCCCTTCCAGCGGCAAGCCCACCGCCGTCAGGGTCAGGGTCAGCAGCATCAATCCGGTGCCCGGGGTGCCAGCGGTGCCGATACTGGCCAGGGTAGCGATGCTGATGATGGTCAGGTAATCGACCATGTGCAGATCTACCCCGAATGCCTGAGCCACGAACAGCGCAGTCACTCCCTGATAGAGGGCGGTACCATCCATGTTGATGGTGGCGCCGATGGGCAGCACCTTGGCGGTGATGGCGGGGGAGACTCCCAGCCGCTTCTCGGCGCAGGCCAGACTGATGGGCAGGGTGGAGTTGCTGGAGCTGCTGGTGAAGGCCACCGCCTGAGCATCGACGATGCTCTTGAAGTAGTGCAGTGGATTGAGCCGTGCCAGCAGCAGCAGCAGGGTGCTATAGACCCCGAGCACGTGCAGCAGGCAGCCGAGGTAGACGGCGCCGATCACCTTGAGCAGCGGCAGCAGCAGGTCGAGACCATACTTGCCGGTCATCCAGGCCATCAGGGCGCAGACACCGTAAGGGGCGAGCGCCATCACCATCTGGGTCAGCTTGAACATCCCCTCGGCCAGCGAGGTGAAGAAGAGGATGGCGGGGCGGCCACGGCGACCGCTGGCGTTGAGGGCCACCGCCAGCGCCACCGCAAAGACAATTACTTGCAGGATCTTGCCATCCACCATCGCCTGTACCGGGTTGCTCGGCACCAGATGGCTCAGCACGCTGGCCAGGGTGGGTGGTTCCGACATACCGACCCGCTCATAGGGGCCCATGTCGGCACCCATGCCGGGTTCCAGCAGCCAGCCCATCATCAGGCCGATGCAGATGGCGATGGCGGTCGAGCAGAAGTAGAGGCAGATCGCCTTGCTGCCGATGCGATCGAGGGCCTTGCCCTTGAGCAGCGAGGTGAGACCGGCGATGACCGAGCAGAAGATAAGGGGCACCATCAGCATCTGGATGGTGTTGACGAACAAGACGCCAAGGGGCTTGAGCAGCAGGGCTTGCTGTTCAAAACCGACGCCCAGACCCACCCCTGTCAGCATGCCGATCAGGGTCTTGAGCCAGAGGGGGCGGCGGGTCCAGATCTGCCAGGGCTTGAGAGCCTCTCCATGGAACAGCATGACGCCAATATCCTTATACATTGTCTGCGATGGCCAAAAAGGGGCGCCAGTGTAGCGATCCCTGACGCGGGTTGCCACATTATCGACAAAGCGGCGGCGGTGACCACTCCCCTGACCAGGTAATGCGCAATTTATTGGCCTATATCAAGATCCCTCCGGGCGTGGAGATATTTAATTGGCATTAAATATGTTCATTATTGAGGTGAGATATGTCGCAATCGGTTCATGGTCACGAAGTGATGGAGATGATGTTGGCGCAAGGAGGGCAATTTACCCGTGCCAGCCTGAAGCTGGCGATGGCCGAGCGGTTCGGTGCCGAGGCCCGTTTTCATACCTGCAGCGCCAGCGAGATGGATGCGGAAGCGCTGATCGACTTTCTGGCCGCCCGCGGCAAATTCATCGACTCGGCTGAGGGTTTCCAGACCCGCGCCGACAAGATCTGCAACCACGGTTAATCCCGCTGCGAGCGCATCATGGCGCTCGCTCAATTCTTCGCCCTTTGCTATATTTCGCCCCTTCTCTTTTCCCTATTCAGGGTGTAGCCCGGGCGTTGTATGGATACTTTCTCTGCCGCAGTCATGCTGTTTTTGATCATGGACCCGCTGGGCAACCTGCCGGTCTTCCTCTCTATCCTGCGTCATATCGATCCCAAGCGACGTCGCAAGGTGATGGTGCGCGAGCTGCTCTTCTCGCTGGCCATCATGATGCTGTTCCTGTTCGTCGGTCAGCAGATCCTCGGCTTCCTCAACCTGCGGCAGGAGGCGGTCAGCATTGCGGGGGGTATCATCCTGTTCCTGATCGCCATCAAGATGATCTTCCCGAGTGAAGGGGGCGTGACCGGGCTGGCGGCGGGCGAGGAGCCCTTCCTGGTGCCGATGGCGATCCCGATGATCGCCGGTCCCTCGATCCTCGCCTCCTTGATGCTGCTGGCCAATCAGGAGCCCAGCCGGATGGTGGACTGGTCGCTGGCGCTCTTTATGGCCTGGGCCGCCAGCGCGGTGATCCTGATGTTCTACGAGGTATTCAACAAGCTGCTGGGTGAGCGGGGACTCACTGCGGTGGAGCGGTTGATGGGTATGCTGTTGGTGATGATCTCGGTCCAGATGCTGCTGGACGGGGTACATCACTATCTGGCGGTGACCGGCCAGGGCTGAGCGGTTTACATCTTGAAGTGAATGAAACGGGGCTACGCAGAGCCCCGTTTTTTGTGCCGCCGAGAAGGGGGGCGGTCACCCGTGAGTGGTCGCAGCAGGTTCCAGTTTGCTCATGATGAGGGAGAGCAGCAATTCCCGCAGCCAGCGGTGGCCCGGATCCTCGCTGTGACGCTGATGCCAGATGAGCAGATGGGAGATGCTGTCCAACCCGATGGGCAGCGGCAGCTGTAACAGCGGATAGACCTGGGTGGCGTGGCGGGCGTAGAGCCGGGATAGCGTCACTATCATGTCGGAGTGCATCCCCATCCGCAGCGCCGCCTCGAAGGAGGGCACGGTTGCCTCGATACGTCGGTAGAGATCCTGCTCTGCCAGCTTGTGATCCAGCATCCAGCGGTCCCGCCCCTCGCAGTAAGTCTGCACATGGGGATAGCTGAGGTAGTGCTCCAGATTCCAGTTGGGCTCCCGCAGCGCGGGGTGGTGCTGCTGCACCAGACAGGTGAGATCATCGACCGCCAGTACTCGCTGACAGATGCTGTCGGGCAGGGTATCGAGCCGATAATCGGAGCTGATGCAGTTCTCTCGCACCGCGAAGGCGATGTCCACCTGTCCCTGGCTCATCTCGGTCAGACTGTTCTCGGTCCACTCCTCGTAACGCAAGCGGATCCTTGGTGCCTGCCGCTTCAGCTCGCTCAGGTAGAGCGGGGCAAACAGGGTAAAGGCGCTGTCCATGCTGGCGATAACGAACTCCCGCTCCGAGCTGGTGGGGTCAAACTCGGGCGGCTGGATCAGGTTGTCCAGCGACAGCAGGATGGGTTGCAACTGCTGTTGCAGCGCAAGGGCGCGGCCGGTGGGTTCCAGCCCGTAGGCGGAGCGGATGAAGAGGGGATCATTGAAGGTATCGCGCAGACGGCCGAGGGCTTTGCTGACCGCGGACTGGCTTAGATGAAGGCGGCGTGCCGCCTTGCTGCCGTTGCGCTCTTCCAGCAGTACCTGCAGGATAATCAGCAAATTGAGGTCGATGCGACCCAGTTGTTCCAGCAGCATGATATGAATCCTCTTCAATTCTAAGATGAATTTATACCATTTGTTTTCATATCTTGGCGATCTTATCCTCGAACGGTCTCAGGTTCGCATGAACCACTGGTACAGGATGTAGCGGTTGAGGGGACATGTAGCACAATCAATATGGCGACCTCAGGGTCGCCCTATTTTTTGGCTATGATTTATTTGCTCACTTGCACCTGCCTTGATTTTGCCCAACAATCCCTGCGCTCTATTTTGATACAAGTAACAGATATCTCTTTGTGAGGGAGTATCCCTATGGGACTCGGTGGAATTCATATCTGGCATATGTTGATCCTCTTGCTGGTCGTTGTGCTGGTCTTCGGCAGCAAGCGTCTTGCCAGTGCAGGTGAGGATCTGGGTACCGCCATCAAAGATTTTCGCAAGGCGATGCGTGACGACGCAAATCATCCGAAATAAGCAGTAGGAGTAGAAAATGTCTGTAGACGAGAAAGTTGAACTGAACGAAACCTGTGACAGCTGTGGCTGTTTTGCCGAGATCGGCACCATCATCGGCGAAGGCGACGATGTGATGGATCTGGTTATTGAAGCCGCTGCCGAGGCGGATGCCCGCGCCAAGCTGTCTGCCTATGAAGCACTGGCCAAACAGGTCACTGCCGAAGCTCAAGTGAGCAGCGAACTGACCCAGGGCGCCAACGGCGTGATCCTGAAAGCCCGCCTGCAATTCACCTGCACCGCCGAAAAACTGATTTTCGAAATGCGGGCCCGCTCTATCTGAGTTGTCTGATAACGCGGCAGGTTTGCCTGCCGTGTTGACCCTTCTGCTGTGGGTCGGCGTTCTATAGTTACTCTATCCCACAGACGTTTTTGCCCGGCGCGAGTCGGCCAACAGAAGGCGCAAACATCATGACGCAGCGATGGATCTCTGCCCCCAATCCCACCCTCTATCGTGATCCGTGCTGCCAACAGGCAGCAGACGTGACCTCAGCACAGGGGCAGCCATCGTGATGCTACGCTGGATCTGGGCTCTGCTGGCCCTCTGCTGTTTTCCCCTGCTGGCGGCTGAACTCAAGCCACAGCGTCTGCCCCAACCCGGGGATCTCGAAAGCATTCTGCAAAAGCGCGAACTCAGGGCGCTGGTGGTCTATGAGCGCGGCTTCTATTTTCTCGATCGCGGCGCCCAGTACGGCATTCTGGTCAATCAGCTGCAAGGGTTCGAGCGCTGGCTGAACAAGACCTATCTCGCCAAAGAGAAGGTCAAACTCAAGGTGGTCTACATCCCGGTGCGGCAGGACAAGCTGCTGGACTATCTGACCGAGGGGCGTGGCGATCTGGTGGCGGCGACCATGACGGTGACCCCGACCCGGCGTGAACAGGTGGCCTTCTCTCGGCCGCTCATTTCATCCATCGAGGAGTGGGTGGTGAGCCAGCAGAGCCTGCCCGCCTTCAGCCGCATTACCCAGCTCTCCGGCAGGCGGGTCTGGGTGCGCGCCAGCTCCAGCTACTACGAGAGTCTGCGCCAGCTCAACTGGCTGTTTCGCGAGCTGGGGCTGCCCCCCGTCTATATCGAAACGGTGCCCGAATATCTGCAGGATGGCGATCTGCTGGAGATGGTGGCCGCTGGCATTATTCCCCTGACGGTGACCGACAGCTACAAGGGGAGGATCTGGCTGGGTGGGATGATCTCCGGCCTCAAGGCTCACAAGTTGATCCCCCTGCGCAGCAATGGCATCAGCGCCTGGGCGCTGCGCAAGAACAGCCCCGAGCTGCTCAAGGCGGTCAATCGTTATCTGGCGAGTGTCAGCCGCAACAGCCTTTACAGCGACATGACTCTGCGCCGATTGCTGGTTCGCAGCGATCAGATGAGCAATATCCTGGCGCCGGATCCTATGGGGCGCCTCGCGACCATTCGCAAGGTGCTGGAGAAGTACGCCAATCAATACGATCTCGACTGGCTGATGCTGGCGGCGCTCGGCTACAAGGAGTCCGGCCTCAATCCCAAGGCGCGTTCGCCCAAGGGGGCCGTGGGCCTTATGCAACTGCTGCCCAGTACGGGGCGGGAAGTCGGCATCAACGGCGCCAGACTCACCACGCTGGAGGGAAATGTGGAGGCCGCCTGCCGCTACATGCGGTTGATCCTCGATACCTACTTCAATGATCCCAATCTGGATCGGCTCAACCGCCACCTGTTTGCCCTCGCCGCCTACAACGCCGGGCCAAACCGGGTGCAGGCGCTGCGAGGCAAGGCGGAGAAGCTGGGGCTCGATCCCAACGTCTGGTTCGGCAACGTGGATCAGCTGGTGGCCAACGAAGTCGGACAGGGGCCGATCAACTATGTCGGCACCATCTACAAGTACTACGTAGCCTATCGTTTCAGCCTGCCCCAGATCGAGGGCAAGGCTGCCGCTATCGAAGCGGCTCAGCCCTGAGCCGGTTGACCGGCAGGGTCGCCTGCACGGTCGGCAACTGCCAGCCACCGTCCCTGTGTTGCAAAAACCAGTGAGCAGGGCCGGTGGCCGGGATGAGATCTGGCTGGCTGAGCTGGCCCAGATAGCGCAACATCGGGGTATCATGCAGTTCCATCAGCAACTCCTTTTGAATATGTGAAGAGGCTCGCCAGCGTTATGACACCCGGCCATGACAGCAGGATGACACCATGATCCCCGGATCCTTTGCCCTGATCGACGATCCCCTGCTGGCGCTCAAGGTGCGCTGCCACTGGATCCGTCATGCCCGCGAACGGATCCAGGCGCAGTACTACAGCTGGGAGGAGGATAGCAGTGGCAAGCTGCTGCTGAGCGAGCTGCTCCACGCCGCCCGGCGTGGCGTCAAGGTGCAACTGCTGGTGGATGATCTCTATGCCGGTGACAACCGCTTTCTGGAGATGGTGGCTCACTACCCGGGGATCGAGGTACGGCTGTTCAACCCCTTCTGGCTGCGGGGCTGGCGCCCGCTGGCACTGCTGCTGGAGGGGCTGCTCAGCTTTCGCCGCATCAACCACCGGATGCACAACAAGCTGCTGCTGGTGGATGGCAAGCTGGCGCTGATCGGCGGGCGCAACATCGGCGATCGCTACTTCGGTCTGGATCCGCAAGCGCCCTTCGTGGATCTCGATCTCGCCTGTCAGGGGGGCCTGTGTCAGCAGATGGCGCAGGGGTTCGAGCAGTTCTGGCACAGCCGCTGGAGTCATCCCATCCGCCATCTGCTGCGCCGCGAGCTGCTGCCCGCCGAAATAGAGGTGGTCAACGACTTCCTGTTCACCATGACGGATCCGGCGGTGGCGACGGTCTATGATCTGCCCGCGGCGCTGTTTGACGAGCGCGCTTTGCCGCTGCAATGGCATGAGGGGCGGGCCGAGGTGTGGTTCGACCGTCCCGGCAAGGGGCTGATCTCCCGCCCCACGACTGCCCGTCAGCTCTGGCGCCAGCTGGCTGACAATCTCGGCTCGCTGGGGTTGGTGACCCCTTACCTCATCCTGACCCGCGGGTTTCGGCACCGTCTGGCGCGGCTGCGCCAGCAGGGGGTCGCCATCGACATTCTCACCAACTCGCTGGCCAGCACCGATGTGCCGCTGGTCTATGGCGCCTACCAACGCTATCTCGGCTGGTTGCTGCGGCGCGGGATCCGGGTCGCCGAGTTTGACCATGGCCACGGCAGCCTGCACGCCAAGCTGATCCTGCTGGGGGAGGATCGAGCGCTTTTTGGCAGCCTCAACCTCGATCCCCGCTCGCTGTTTCTCAATACCGAACTGATGCTGCATTTGCATTGCCCACCGATCTGCGAGGCGCTGCGAACGTGGCTGGCTCGCTGGCAGGAGCAGGCGGGTGGATTGCCGCGCAAACCCGAGGGGTGGTCAAGGCTACTGATAGCCCGCCTGAGCGACTGGTTGCCACTGCGCCGTTGGCTGTGAGGCGGCCATTTTTTGTGCGAGATCTCGCAAAGCCTTGTAAGCCATTGCTGATGCCCTTTGCGGGCGAATAACCATGCATGAATCTATCTTGCTGTTTTATAACAATTTAGCGGTGATGATAAGGCTGTTTTTTGTACTCTGATGTGAATGGAATTAGCATAAAAACGTTTTTTATTTTGTTTTTATGCGTAATATTTCAGTTGCAAGGACAAACACGGCGGCTTGTCTGCCGTGTGGACGAAGGTTGTAACGGGTAGCTGGTCAGTTGCATCGCTGCAATTGGCGCGCACTTAAGATGGGTCGCGAACTATCGGAAAGTGAAACAGAGACCCGGCGTGGCCGGACTCCAATATGGAACATGCTATTTGCGAGGGGGTGACATGGACATGTCACCCCACTTTTTTGGCCGCTCGCCACCGTTTACCTGTTTCCATGACTGTCGCTCATCGCAAGAGCCGCAGAGGGCAAGGCAATAAAAAGAGGGCCGCAATAGCGGCCCTCGATCTCATCTGCCCGGTGGATTAACCAGCCTTGACGCTGCGGCGACGCTGCAGCCAGACGATCACTCCGAACAGCAGGAAGCCCGGGATCCACATCCACTCCTTGGTCCAGCGCTCGGTCGGCGCCTTGACGGTGAGGATCTCCTGATCGAACTCCAGTCCCATGGTGGCGGCCGGGCTGCCAAAGGCGACGTTGTCGATCAGCGTCTTGCCATCCTGTTCATAGAGGCTCAGCCCCAGATTGGCCAGCCGCTCTTCGCCATTCGCCCCATCCGGTACGGCGACCAGCAGGGTGAACTTGCGTGGCTTGCCCACTGCATCTTCACCGAGGATCCGCAGCCGCAGGGTGCTCTCCGCTTCCACTTCACCCATGGTCTGGGCCAGCTGGGCAGGCGGGGTCTCGCGATAGGGATCGTGCACCATGTCCATCCAGAAACCCGGGCGGAACAGGGTAAAGGCGACCAGCAGCAGCAGTACGCTCTCGTACCAGCGGCTCTTCACCAGGAACCAGCCCTGGGTGGCGGCGGCGAAGATCAGCATGGCGATGGTCGCCACGATGAAGATCAGCACGCCGTGGGCGAAGTCCACGTCGATCAGCAGCAGATCGGTGTTGAAGATAAACAGGAACGGCAGCGCCGCGGTACGCAGGCTGTAGTAAAACGCCGTGATCCCGGTCTTGATGGGATCGCCCTTGGAGACAGCGGCTGCCGCGAAGGAGGCCAGCCCCACCGGCGGCGTCACATCCGCCATGATGCCGAAGTAGAAGACGAACAGGTGCACCGCGATCAGCGGCACGATCAGCCCGTTTTGCTGCCCCAGCGTCACGACCACCGGTGCCAGCAGGCTGGACACCACGATGTAGTTGGCAGTGGTGGGCAGCCCCATGCCAAGGATCAGGCTCAGCAGGGCGGTGAGCAGCAGCATCAGCAGCAGGTTACCCATGGAGAGGAACTCCACCAGATCCGCCAGCACCAGACCGACCCCGGTCTGGGAGACCGCACCCACGATAATCCCCGCGGTGGCAGTGGCAATGCCGATACCGATCATGTTGCGGGCACCGGCGACCAGCCCTTCCCGCAGATCCACCACGCCGTCAGCAACGGTGCCGTAGTCGTGCTTGCCGTCCTTGCGCAGCCAGTTGAGCAGCGGGCGCTGGGTCAGCAGGATGATCACCAGCATCACGGTACCCCAGAAGGCCGACAGCCCCGGCGAGAGGCGCTCCACCATCAGGCACCACACCAGTACCACCACCGGCAGCAGGAAGTGCAGGCCGGAGAGCAGCACGGCGCGGGTGTTGGGCAGCTCGGTGAGCGGCTTGTCGGGATCTTCGGCAGGCAGCGGTTCATTGCTGGCGGCGATCTTCAACAGGGCCACATAGGTGGCAGCCAGCAGTACCGAGATCCCCGACAGGGCGTAGTCACCCAGAGCAGGTTTGAGCCAGCCGAGGCCATAGTAGACCGCCAGTGACAGGCCGCTGATGAGGGCCGCGCCAAAGGCAAAACCGGTCAGGCGACGCAGCCAGGGCTTGGGTTGATGGTTGCCGATGGGCTGCATGCCCAGTTTCAACGCCTCCAGATGGACGATGTAGAGCAGCGCTATGTAGGAGATGGCGGCAGGCAGGAAGGCGTGC
The DNA here is from genome assembly GCF_001728955.1 of Aeromonas sp. DNP9. Taxonomy (NCBI): domain Bacteria; kingdom Pseudomonadati; phylum Pseudomonadota; class Gammaproteobacteria; order Aeromonadales; family Aeromonadaceae; genus Aeromonas; species Aeromonas sp. DNP9. Next base: position 17,416 of record NZ_LYSQ01000013.1, read on the forward strand.
TTGATGATCTCCACATAGGGGATGCCCACGTATTCGACCATCAGGAAAGCCGCAGCCCCCATCACAGGTGGCATGATCTGGCCGTTGACCGAGGAGGCCACTTCCACTGCCCCCGCTTTCTCTGAACTGAAGCCTACCTTCTTCATCATCGGGATGGTGAAGGTGCCGGTGGTCACCACGTTGGCAATCGACGAGCCGGAAATCAGGCCGGTCAGGCCGGAGGCGACCACTGCCGCCTTGGCCGGGCCGCCGCGCAGGTGACCGAGCAGGCTGAAGGCGAGCTGGATAAAGTAGTGACCGGCACCGGCCCGCTCCAGCAGGGCGCCGAACAGCACGAACAGAAACACGAAGCTGGTGGAGACGCCAAGGGCGATGCCGAACACCCCTTCGGTGGTGATCCACTGGTGGTTGGCCAGCGCGGTAAAGCCTACCCCGCGATGTGCCAGCAGTCCCGGCATCCAGGGGCCCGCCAGGCTGTAGATCAGAAAGACGATGGCGATGACCGCCAGTGCCGGCCCCAGGGCGCGGCGCGCCGCTTCCAGCAGCAGCGGAATGCCGATGCAGGCGGTCACCAGATCGGCGGTGGTGAGGGTGCCGGGACGCAGCGCGAGTGCTTCATACATCACAAACAAGTAAGAGGCGGCACCAGCAGCGATCAGGCCGAGGGCGATATCGCCGAGGGGTACCCGATCTCGCGGCGAGGAGCGAAATGCCGGGAACACCAGAAAAGCGAGCAACAGGGCAAAGGTGAGGTGAATGGAGCGGGTTTCGGTGTCATTGAGTACGCCAAACCCCACCATGAAGGGGAGTGGCGAGGCGATCCAGAGCTGGAACAGGGACCAGGCCAGCGCCAGTGCTGTGATGAGCCAGCCCATGATGCCCAGCGGCAGGCGAGCGCCCACATCCTGGGCGATCAGTTCCTCGGTAGAGAGTTGTTTATCTTGCATAGGGTTAACTTGTGCCAACGAGTACAACAAGAGCGACACCCGCCCCCGCAATCAGGCGGCAGACGGGTGTCGAAGAGAGTGACAAAGGCCCCGGGGCCTTCAATCAGAGCCAGCCGCGCTCTTTGTAGTAGCGGGCAGCCCCTTCATGCAGCGGTGCAGAGAGACCCACCTTGATCATGTCGGCCTCTTTCAGGTCGGCAAAGGCAGGGTGCAGGCGCTTGAAGCGATCCAGATTGTCGAACACCGACTTGACCAGCTGATAGACCACTTCCGGATCGGTTTTGGCGCTGGTGGAGAGCACCGCTTTGCCACCGATGGAGGGGGTCGGCTTGTCGCTGCCCTTGTAGATGCCGCCCGGGATCTCGGCCTTGCTGTAGTAGCTCTTCTCGGCCAGCAGCTTGTCGATGTCGGCGCCGGTCACAGGTACCAGTACTGCATCTGTGGTGGTGGAGGCTTCCTGAATGGCGCCGTTCGGGTGACCGACGAAGTAGCTCATGGCATCGATGTTGTTGTCACCGAGGGCGGAGGCCTGTTCGGCCGGCTTCAGCTCGGAGACCAGACCGAAGTCACCCTTCTTCCAGCCTTTGACCGCCATGATCTCTTCCATGGTGTCACGCTGGCCGGAGCCCGGGTTGCCGATATTGACGCGCTTGCCTTTCAGGTCGTCGAAGCTGGCGATCTTGGCATCGCGGCGAGCCAGGATGGTGAACACCTCGCTCTGCAGGGAGAAGACGGCGCGCATATCGTCCATGGCCCCTTCGGCCTGGAACGGTGGCAGCCCCTTCATCGCCTTGAACTGGTGGTCGGATTGCATGATGCCGAAGTTGAATTCACCGCTGCGGATGCCGTTGACGTTGGCAACACCACCGCCACTGGCCGGGGCGTTGCACTTGATCTGGTGATCGGCGGCGCCGCGATTGAGGAAGCGGCAGATGGACTGGCCAGCGACATAGTAGACGCCGGTCTGACCGCCGGTGCCTATGGTCACGAAGCGCTCCTGCGCTTGTACCGGACCACCGAATGAGACACCGACCAGAGCCGCCGACAGGGCGCATGCCAAAGTTAATCCTTTCATTTTTTCTCCCTTTTCTTTGATTTTGTTTATCCGATTCCCGGATAAATTGATGGCAATCCCGTTCTGCGCCGGGCTTGCCCGCTCTTCTCGTTGCGCGAAAGCGGGGGAGTTGATCACCCCCTTTCCGGCAGTCACCCTCATCCTGTGGTGAGGCTACCGACCTCCTGTCGGTCGAAGATAAATTGGCCCCTGAGGGGCCAAATAAAAAGTTGCAAGCACTCCGATTAAGCACATTCACCCAACATAAATCAAACGAAATGGCAAAATAGCGGAGTTAAATCTTGAGAAACATGACCTCGATCATTCATTTTCTTGCCGAAGATTAATTTGATATGGAGGGAAATGGAAGAGGGAAAAACTACGAGAGGATTCTTATGCGGCCCTTGAATGACAAGGGCCGGGGTCATACTGGATCAGTTGGCCGGGGTGGCCAGATCCAGGATAAAGGCGTACTCCAGCGCGATATCTTCGTAGGCTTTGAAGCGGCCCGACTTGCCACCGTGGCCGGCGTCCATGTCGGTGTTCAGTAACAACTTGTTATCATCCGTCTTCAGCTCGCGCAGCTTGGCGACCCACTTGGCGGGCTCCCAATACTGCACTTGCGAGTCGTGCAGCCCGGTGGTGACCAGCAGGTTGGGATAGGCTTGCGCCTTCACCTGATCGTAGGGGCTGTAGCTCTTCATGTAGTCGTAGTAGCGCTTCTGGTTCGGGTTGCCCCACTCGTCATACTCCCCGGTGGTGAGGGGGATCGACTCGTCCAGCATGGTGGTGACCACATCGACGAACGGCACCTGCGCCACCACGCCGCGATAGAGTTCGGGCGCCTGATTGATGACTGCCCCCATCAGCAGGCCGCCGGCGCTGCCGCCCATGGCGTAGACCTGATCCCTGGCACCGTAGCCTTGCTCCACCAGCGCCTTGGTGACATCGATAAAGTCATTGAAGGTGTTCTGCTTTTTCAGCAGTTTGCCATCTTCGTACCAGTGACGGCCCAGCTCTTCACCACCCCGGATATGGGCGATAGCGTAGACGAAGCCTCTGTCCAGCAGGCTCAGGCGCGAGCTGCTGAAGTCGGGATCCATGCTGGCGCCGTAGGATCCATAGCCATAGACCAGCAGCGGACTCCTGGGCGCATCGGCCTGCTCTTTCTTGAACTTGTCCTTGCGATAGACCAGCGACACCGGCACCGATACGCCGTCGCGGGCGGTCACCCAGAGCCGCTCGCTGGCGTACTGGTCGGCCTTGAAGCCGGCCACCGGCTGCTGCTTGAGCAAGGTGCGCTTGCCGCTCGCCATATCCAGCTCATAGGTGGAGGCGGGGGTGGTCATGGAGGAGTAGCCATAGCGCAGGGCGCTGGTATCCGGCTCTGGGTTGTAGGCGAGCCAGGTGACATAGGCGGGATCGTCGAAGGCGATCTCCTTCTCGTCACCGCTCTGCCAGTTGATCTGGCGCAGTCGGGTCAGCCCCTTGTTGCGCTCTTCCAGCACCAGCCAATCCTTGAACAGGGCGTAGCTCTCCAGCAGCACGTCCGGATTGGGGGCGATCACCGCCTTCCAGCGATCGACCGGGCTCTCCTTGGTCTCGTAGAGGCCGAAGTTCTTGCCGTCCTTGTTGGAACGCACATAGAAGCGACCGCGGTAGTGATCCAGGCTGTATTCGTGATCCACCTGACGGGGCAGGAACAGGCGTGGGGCGTGCTCCGGCTGGTTGGCATCGATCAGCCGCGCTTCGCCTGTGGTGGTGCTGGAGAGGGCGATGACGATGAAATCTTCCGAGGTGGTGGCGTAGAGGCTGACGTAGAAGGAGTCATCCTTCTCCTCGTAAACCAGCTTGTCCGTGGCCGGATCCGTCCCGAGCGTGTGGCGATAGACCTGATAGGGCAGCAGGGTCTGCGGGTGCTTGCGCACATAGAAGACGGTCTTGTTGTCGTTGGCCCACACCAGATTGCCGGAGGTATTTTCCAGTTTGTCGCTGGCCCACTGGCCGCTCTCCAGATCGAGGAACTGGATCTGGTACTGACGACGGGAGAGGAAATCTTCCGCCACCGCCAGCCAGCGGTTGTTGCGGCTCACCTCAAGGGCGCCGAGGGCATAGAACTCGTGCCCTTCAGCCCGCAGGTTGCTGTCGAGCAGCAGACTCGCCTGCTCTTCACCGAGCTTGGTGCGCGAATAGATCCCGTACTCCTTGCCCGGTTCATAGCGGGTCTGGTAGCGGTAGCCATTTTTCACATAGGGTACCGACTCATCCTGCTGGGGGATGCGGGCCACCATCTCTTTATAGAGTTGTTCGCGCAGGGGCTGGGTCGGCTTGAGCATGGCCTCGGTATAGGCGTTCTCGGCCTCGAGGTATTGCAGTACTTCCGGCGCCTGACGCTGGTCGTCGCGCAGCCAGTAGTAGTTGTCGATGCGGGTATCCCCGTGTTTTTTCAGGGTGCGGGGATGTTTGGCGGCCACGGGCGGCTGGATTGGATTTTCGCTTGTCAGCATGACGGGCTCTTCATTGGCATAAGTGGGGGGGAGAACTGTCAGAAAGGCTAGCAGCAGAACTCCTCGGGAAAAGGTAAACATGTCGCATCCTTGGCGCTGGAAAGGGTTGGTAGACCTGAGCATCGGCTCCATGAATTGGCATTAAATCTGCCCCTTGTTGCCGGTGGTTGCAAGCAATCCCTTGTTATTGCAGGAAATGTAATCAAAAAAGCCGCTATCTCGCGATAGCGGCCCTCTTTCTGGCCATGAGCGGCAAGAGTCCGCTCAGGTGTGCCTCACATGATATGGGAGTGCCCTCTCATGACCAGTTTTCGTCAGCCGGGGTAGCTCGACCAGCGGTTGGTCGCGCCCTCGTTGCTGATACTCAGTACCTCATAGGGATGGCCCGGAATATCCATGCCCGGCGCACTCTGGGGCATGCCCGGAATGGTCAGGCCACGGATCGCCGGTTTTTCCCTGAGCAGCTTCTGCACATCGGCGGCGGGTACATGCCCCTCGATCACATAGCCATTTACGATACCGGTATGGCAAGAGGCCAGTTCCGGCGCGATACCGTATTGTTGCTTCACTGCGCCGAGCTGTTCGGTTTCGATGACCTCCAGTTCGAAGCCATTCTGCTCCATGTGCTCGTTCCAGCTTTGGCAGCAGCCACAATATTTGGATTTGTAGACGGTCATCTTCTCGGCCGCGAGGGCAGAAAAGCTGACGGTACCGGCCAACATGGCCAGTAACAGGGATTTGTACATCACTCACCTCAGATTGAAAGAAAAGATGCCCGATACGGGATGAGTTTCAGATCCGGGTGCGTGGGGGACGTTCGAACCGCTCGCACGGGGCGTCCGGCATAAAGAGAGAGGGGGAGGCGAAGTCGGGGGTATCCGGTTCCAGTACGGCGACCGTCAGGCTGTCGCTGCCTACCAGCGTCATCGAGAGGGCGGTGGTAAAGCTGCCGCAGGGCATCGCTTTTTCCAGGGTGCGCTCGCTCTGGCTGCAGTGGGTAGTCAGGGTACAGAGGTCGGTTGCGGCCCGGCTGCCAAACGACATCAACACCAGAACCAGACTCCACAAGGGGAGCCAGCGACGGGCGTGATCGAGTTGGCGACGGGTGAGAACCATGGAATGACTCGGAAAAAACAAGGGGCACATGGTAACCCTGTGCCCCGGGGGAGGGTCAAGCCCTCCCCATGGTGTCAGTCAGCCAGGATTAAGGTTGCTGACGGGTCGCCGCCAGCACGATCTCGCGCACGCAGACGTTGGCAGGCTGGTTCCAGGCGTAGAGCACGGCATCGGCGATCACTTCCGGCGCAATGACGCCACCCATCTGATCTTTCCAGTCGTGGTAACCGGCCTTGATGCTCTCGTCAGTGGTATGGCTGAGCAGCTCGGTCTCGACCGCACCCGGGGCGATGGTCACCATCCGCACGCCGACATCGGCCACCTCTTCCCGGATGTTCTCGGTCAGGGCGTGCACGGCGAACTTGGTGGCGCAGTAGGCAGCATGGTTCGGGAAGGTCTTGCGACCGGCAATGGAGCTGATGTTGATGATGGTGCCGCTGCGGCGCTCCTTCATGCCTGCCAGCACTGCGTGGACGCCGTTCAGCACCCCCATCACGTTGATGTTGAGCATCTGCTGCCACTCGGTGGGATCCTGCACATCGGCCTGACCCAGCAGCATGACACCGGCGTTGTTGACCATGCAGCCGACCGGGCCAAATTTGGCTTCTGCCTGCTGGACGGCGGCCTTCATGGCAGCGGTGTCGGTTACATCGACCCCGATGCAGAGGGTATCGGGCAGGTTCAGTGCCTGCATCGGCTCGACCCGGCGGGCCAGCAGTAGCAGCGGATGACCGGCGGCAGAGAAGGCACGGGCGATGGCGGCACCGATCCCGGCGGAGGCACCGGTGATCACGACGAGAGATTTGGACATGGGTCTTTCCTTCTGATTCAAGAGTCGGTTTGAGCAAACAGGTGGCTGGCCAGCACGGAACCCAATCACTATAGTCACTGCATCTATAAGTGATAAATATTGTTTTCCGCTGGTTATCATCTGAAAAAACTATGGTTGGTTTATGCTGGACTTGAGATTGCTGCGTTTCTTCATTGCCATCTATGAAGAGAAGAACATCACGGCGGCGGCCGAGCGCTGCCACGTCAGCCAGCCCTCCCTCTCGGCGGGGCTGCGCCAGCTGGAAGAGGCGCTCGGTGACAGCCTGTTTGTCCGGGGCAAAAAGGGGGTGGTGGCGAAAGATCCGGCCCACTATCTCTATCCTCACGCGGTCAAGCTGGTGGAGGAGGCGCGCCGTTTGCCAGAGCTGTTTCGCCAGAAAGCGACGCGTGCGAGGCTCAATATCGCCATCATGCCGGACTTGAGTCGCCGCCGGGTGGCCGGGCTGCTGCAGCAAGTACAGCGTGTGTTGCCGCAGCTGGATCTCACCCTCTCCGATTACGGCACGCCAGCCGACTGCCGCTTGACGCTGGATGCCTTGCGCCGGGAGGACGAGATCTTTCTGCCGCTCTGGGAGGAGGATTACGTGCTCTGCGTGCCGGTCGACCATCCCCTTGCCAGTCGCGAAAGGATCGAGCTGGCCGAGCTGCAACATTATGATTTTATTGAGTGCCCGCCCTGCGAAGCCCATCAGCAGACTATCGGCCTGCTGGCCTGTGACCGGCTTACCCTCAATCTGGTGGCCAAGGCCGAGAGCAAGGGGTTGGTGATGGCGCTGGTGCTGGCGGGAGTCGGCATCAGTTTTCTGCCGGACGGGCTGGTGGAAGATGAGGCGGGTCTCTGTACCCTGCCGGTGAGCGGGCCGCGGATGTTTCGCCGGATTGGGCTCTGCTATCCCGCCCACCAGACCCTCAATCCGGCGCTGCGGGAGCTGATCCCCGAGTTGGCAGGCTATGGCGCTTCCTGATAAGGTCGCTCTCCTGTGCACCTTTACGATGCAGCTCCCCAGACTCCCCTTTTCTGTTTACCTCGCCTTGCACCGCAAGGCTTTGTTCGGGTGATGTGGTCATGAAACGCATTCTGGTTATTTTTTCCCATCCCGCGCTGCAGAGCTCGCGGGCCAACAAGCAGCTGTTGCAGGCGATTGAGGGGCTGGAGGGGGTCACGGTTCACGACCTCTACCAGCACTATCCCGACATGTTCATCGATGTGAAGCGGGAGCAGGCGCTGCTCTGTGAGCATGACATCATCGTCTTTCAGCACCCGTTTTACTGGTACTCCTGCCCGGCCATCATGAAAGAGTGGATGGATCTGGTGCTGGAGTATGGCTACGCCTACGGCCCCGAAGCCCACGCCCTCAAGGGCAAGCAGTGGCTGAGCGCCATCACCACCGGCGGGGCGCCGGAGTCCTACTGTAGCGAGGGTTACAACAGCCGACCGCTGCTCGATTTTCTGCTGCCATTTCAGCAGGCTGCCACCTTGTGCGGCATGAACTGGCTGCCCCCTTTCGTGTTGCACTCCTTTCACAAGATCAAGGATCCCGCTGCCCTGCGCCGCTGTGGACAGGATTACCGCCAGCTGCTCTGTGCCCTGCGTGACGATCAGCTGACCCCGGAGCAGCTGGCCGGGCGCCCTTATCTGCGCGACTTGCTGGAGGTGCTCTGATGACACATGGGCAGCTTGTTGGCCGAGCTTATGAGCCGGACCAGACGTTCACACGGAGGGCTGACTGATGGGCCACGGTATCCTGTTTGATGCCTTTATCTATCTCTCTGCCGCCGTTATCGCGGTGCCGCTGGCCAAGCGCTGGGGGCTGGGCTCGGTGCTCGGCTACCTGCTGGCGGGGATCATCATAGGCCCCTTTCTGCTGGGGCTGGTGGGGGAGCAGAAGGATGTGATGCACTTCGCCGAGTTTGGCGTGGTGCTGATGCTGTTTCTGGTCGGGCTGGAGCTCAGACCGGCGCTGCTGTGGCAGCTGAAGGGGCCGATCCTCGGCACCGGCGGCCTGCAGGTGCTGCTCACTACGGCGGCACTGACCGGCGTGGCGCACCTGATCGGTCTGCCGCTGCAACAGGGGCTGGCCATCGGCCTCATTCTGGCGCTCTCCTCCACCGCCATCGTTCTGCAGAGCCTGCAGGAGCGTAAATTGATGCAGAGCGAGAGCGGTCGCTCCGCCTTTGCGGTGCTGCTGTTTCAGGATATTGCGGTCATTCCGATCCTGGCGCTGCTACCGCTGCTGGCCATGGCACCGGTCGCCAGCAATGGCGGCTCCGAGCTGGCAGGCTGGCAGCATGGTCTGCTGGTAGTCGCGGCGATCTCCGGCATTGTGCTGGGTGGCCACTACCTGATGCGGCCGGTGTTTCGTGCCATCGCCCAGTCCCATATGCGGGAGATCTTCGTCGCCGCAGCCCTGCTGCTGGTGATCGCCATCGCGGTGCTGATGGAGTCGGTGGGGCTTTCGCCCGCACTCGGCTCTTTCCTCGCCGGTGTGGTGCTGGCCGACAGCGAATATCGCCACGAGCTGGAGGCAGACATTGAGCCGTTCAAGGGCTTGCTGCTCGGCCTGTTCTTTATGTCGGTGGGGGCGGGGATCGACTTCGGGCTGTTTGCCGAACACCCCTTCCTGATACCCACTCTGGTGGTTGGCCTGATGGTGCTTAAATGGCTGGTGTTGATGGCACTCGGCTTCATCATCCGCATCTCGCCGAGCCAGCGTTGGACCTTCGCGCTGGCGCTTGCACAGGGCGGTGAGTTTGCCTTCGTGCTCTTCTCGTTTGCCGCCCAGAACCGGGTGCTGCCCGGTGAGACCATCTCGCTGCTGACGCTGGTGGTGGCGCTCTCCATGGCGCTCACCCCACTGCTGCTGATCCTCAACGATCGGGTGATCCAGCCCTGGTTCGATTACCGTAACCAGAGCGACGCGCCGCAGCATGAGCAACCTGAGTTGGTGGAGCATCCGGTGATCATCGCAGGCTTCGGCCGCTTCGGTCAGATCGTGGGGCGTCTGCTGCACGGCCACGGCATCGGTACCACCATCCTCGAGCAGGATGCCAGTCAGATAGAGACCCTGCGCAAGTATGGCTATCAGGTCTTCTATGGCGATGCCAGCCGGATCGATCTGCTCCATGCCGCAGGGGCGCACAAGGCGAAGCTGCTGGTGCTCTCCATCAACGATCCGGCTACCTCGCTGGCGGTTATCGAGATGGTGCAGAAGCACTTCCCGCACCTGAAGATCCTGGCGCGAGCGCTGGATCGACCCCATGCCCACGAGATCCTGCGCCACGGGGTCGAGTGCGTGCATCGGGAAACCCTGGGCTCGGCGGTCGATCTGGGGGTGGAAGCCCTGGCCCAGCTCGGTTTTCGGGCCAACCAGGCCTGGCGGGCGGGGCAGACCTTCAAACAGCACGATAACTGGCTGTTGCGCGAGCAGGTCAACTATCTGGACGACGAACACACTTATATCAACAAGAGCCTGCAATACCGGGAGATCCTCTCCGATCTGTTGCAAGACGACGAGGAGGGGCAGGAGCGTATCCATGCCCACAACTGGAACAGCGGGCTACCCGACGACGACAAGGAAGCAAAATGATTGCCTATTACCCCATGTTCAAACACCTGCATATGACGCTGGCGCTGGTCAGTCTGCTGCTCTTTATCTATCGCTGGAGTCTGGCGCTGGCCGGCAGCGATCGGTTGCAGCAGAAGTGGCTGAAGATCCTGCCTCATATCAATGACACCTTCCTGCTGCTGTTTGGTGTGTTGCTGGCGGTGGCCTTGCAGTTGAGCCCGGGTCAACAACCCTGGTTGATGGCCAAGCTGATTGCACTGGTACTCTATATCGGTCTGGGTGTCATGGCGCTCAAGCGCCCGGCCCGCGGTCAGAAGCTGGTGGCCGGTGTGGCAGCGCTGGCGGTGTTTTGCTACATGGTCGGTGCGGCCATCACCAAGTCAGCCTGGTCGTGGTTGATGTGAGCAAAAGGGGAGAGTCATGCTCTCCCCTGAAATCATATTCTGAGATGAATTAATTAATCAGAGTTTTATGCTGGCAATAAATCGCAACATAGAACTTTCATTTGAGGGATTTTTGGCTAATTTTAGCCTCTAGCGGCTCCTTTTTTGAGTGCATTGTCTTTATAAATCAATAGCTTAGTGTGTTTTGTATGAAAATGGCGACAGTTGTCGCAGCAAAACTTGCGACATAGACTGTCGCAAGTCACGACTAGCATACAGTCAACGCTAAACCAGTGAAGGCAAGCACCATGAGCAAGAAGCTGTTACGACAACTGACCTTGGCGCGTTGCATCCCGCACCGCCCTTACAAGCTGACCGCCAGCCAACTCCAGGTAAAACTGGAAGAGGAAGGCATCCACGTCAGTCTGCGTACCGTGCAACGGGACCTGGAGGAGATGTCCGGCATGGGACTGTTCGACCTCACCTCGGACGAGCGCAGCAAACCCCATGGCTGGTGCTTCGAGCGCCACGGCCTCAACGACTTTGCCAATATCATGCCGCTCTCGCTGGCGGTGGCCCTGAAAACCTGGAGTGATCAGGCTAGCCAACTGTTGCCGGCGAGTGTACTGACCGAATTGAACCCGCTGGTCGACAAGGCGAGCCAGGTTATCCGTGACAGCCAGAGTGAACTGGCCGAGCGCTGGCTGGAGAGTGTCCACCAGTCACCGCGTCCGTTTGCCGGCAACCCGGAGATCCGCCGCAGCACCCTGATCCGCGATGCGCTCTGGCGTGGTCGCAAGTTCAGTGCCGAGATCCAGCGCGTGATCAAAGAGCGCACCGTATGGCTCTGCTACGACCGTATCAACCCGCTCGGCATTCTCAATCAGCCGGACGGCCCGATCCTGCTCTGCACCCTCTCCGAGCTGGATCCCAAGGTGTACGGCATCCCGTTTGACCATATCAAGAACGTGGAGCTGACCAACTTCAGCGCCACCCAGCCGAAGGATTTCAATATCCAGAAGCTGATCCGCGATCAGGGCTATCAGGATGTGAGCGGCCCGATCCGCTTCGTCGGCCGGATCGATGCCAACAGCCAGTCGCTGGTGGATAACCAGATCCCCGGCAACAATCCGCGCATGACCCGCTATGACAAGCGCAGCGTGGTGGTGGAGACTGAAGTGCAGGACACCCCGGAGTTTCGCAGCTGGTTGAACAACATCGGCGGTGAACTGGAGGTGCTGGCACCGGAATCGCTGCGCAAGGCCTATCTCAATCCGGCCAACCGCTTGAGCTGATTAAAAAATTGGAATGTTGAAGAGTCGAGCCTGGTCTCGGCTCTTTTTTTTTTGCGGTTTTTTTAAGCATATTTATTCAACTAATTTTTAAGTCTTAACGTCAGGATTGAACCGTTTTCCTGCCCCGTTTTTGGGGGCGAAACCCGTGTAAGAGATCTGCCATAGCGACTGTAAGAGGCTGGCGCTTTGAGCCGTACGCGAAGCCATGCCAGAATGATCGAGCTTTCCTGTGAAACTAAATAAATGACTGATATTAAAGGGTTAGTTTTTAAGTTCGTATTTTTGAATGGGAGCTGCATCGGATCTTTATCATCGGATGGCCCTTGTTCGGGGTGCACATTTCCTTAGTATGGGTCTCACAAGGACGGAGCTGGTCCGGCAGGATGCAGGGCAGCGCATAAAGATGGAATAGTCCGCAGGATGTGGACAAGGGACACCTCAGGATGAGTTCGATAATCAGGATGATTATCGTCACGGATGAATAAAGGAACACCGCGGGATGCGGCAGGACACTCTCGGGATGGGAGCAGAACGAACGGAACATCGTTCTTCAGGATGAACAGGACCTCGCCGGATGCGAGAGGAATACTTCAGGATGAAGCGAGATAACCCGGATGGTTATCTGTCAGGAAGACGCAAGGAACCCCACAGGACGTGGTAATGGACACCTCCAGGATGGAGACAGGGAAGCAGTTCAGGATGAATTGCCAGGCCAGGAACGCCGCAGGACACGCCAACGGATTGGAAAGGGGATATTCCAAAGGATTAGGATAACGTCAGGGATTGCAGGGAGCATTGCAGTTCTACGGACAGAACGACACGACTCTAGGGGACGGCTACCGCCGTCCCCTTTTCTTTTATGGTTTGTCCGAGAGATTGCCGCGCTGGGCGGCGTTGACGATCTCTTGCAGGCGCTGACGAATGTCGACCATGCCAAACACGCCAAAGATCAGCACAGTGACAAATTCGGCCTTGGTGACAGCGAAGTAGCGTTTGCATGCCGCCTTGATCATGCTGGCCTGCAGCCAGTGCAGCAGGGCGACGATCACGCCGCAGACCGGCAGAAAGCCGTTGAGTTTGCCGGGCAGCGGGGCAATCAGGCTCACCAGCACGCCAAACCAGAAGAACAGTATCAGCCCCATCGCCAACAGATTAAAGACTCGCTTCATTGTTTACCTCCCTTAGATAGAGTTGGTAGCAGACCTGACCTGCTTGTTTGTCCTTGAGCAACTGCCAGCTGGCAGGTAGCGCCAGATCGGCCATCTCTTTTTCCCGCTCCAGATAGATCAGGGCATCCGGTGCCAGCCAGCCGCGCTGCTCCAGCAGTTCGCACACTTGCGGCAGCAGCTCACGGCGAAACGGCGGATCGAGGAACACCAGATCAAACGGCGTGGCCGGGCCTTGCAGCCAGCTCACTGCATCTGACTGGATCACCTGACCCTGACTGCTGCCGAGGGCAGTCAGGTTCTTCTTGATCTGGTCGGCGGCTCCTTTGTCCATCTCAATCAGGGTCACCTGTTCGGCATAGCGCGACAGCGCCTCCAGTCCGAGTCCGCCGCTACCGGCAAACAGATCCAGGCAGCGGGTGCCACGAATGTGGGGGGCCAGCCAGTTGAAGATGGTCTCCTTGACGCGATCCGTGGTGGGTCTGAGCCCCTCCACATCCTTGACCGGCAATTTGCGGCCTCGCCACTGGCCGCTGATGATTCTTACAAAGCCCGATTTTCCTTGCGGGGCAGGGCTTTTGCTCGGGTTGCTACGGCTGGATTTCACTCTGGGCATCGCGTTTCATCGTCAGAAAATAAAGTGGTAGTATAAGGCGGTTCATTTTTATGCCGACCCGCCAAGGGACGGCTATCTTAGCAGTCAGCCTTTGATGTGAGTATTTTTAGATGGCAAAAGGTTTGTTTTCCTGGCTGGGTTTCGGCCGCAAGAAAGAAGAGGCTGAGGCTGTCCAACCACAGACACCCCAAGCCACCCCCGTTACCGTTGAGCCCGAGGTCACTGCTACCCCCGCTCCCGTTTCCGATATAACTGTTTCTGATAGTACGCCGGCTGTTGCCCCCGAAGTGCCTGCCAGCGCACAGAATCCCGTTTTGCAAGATGATTGCTGCCTGCCGACCGAGCTGGACGATCACGGCCCGCTGGTGGTGGAGGAGTGCGCTTCCGATTTGGAGCCGGTGATCGTCAACGAAGCGCTGATCGCCGAAGAGGAGCGTGCCGCTGAAGCCGCTCGCACTGCCGCAGAAGCACAAGCTGCTGAAACGGCTCGTATTGCCGCTGAGGCTCGGGCTGCAGAAGAGGCACATATCGCTGCCGAGGCTCGCGCCGTAGAAGAGGCCCGCATCGCCGCCGAAGCCCGCGCTGCGGAAGAGGCTCGTATCGCTGCCGAGGCTCGCGCCGCAGAAGAGGCTCGTATCGCTGCCGAAGCTCGTGCTGCAGAAGAGGCTCGCATTGCTGCCGAAGCCCGTGCTGCGGAAGAGGCTCGCATTGCTGCCGAAGCCCGTGCTGCGGAAGAGGCCCGCATCGCTGCAGAAGCCCGTGCCGCGGAAGAGGCTCGCATTGCCGCCGAAGCCCGCGCTGCGGAAGAGGCTCGCATTGCCGCCGAAGCTCAGGCTGCGGAAGAAGCCCGTATCGCCAAAGAGGCCCAGCGAGCGGAAGATATGCGCCTGGTCGCCGCGATGGAGGCTGAGGCCGCTGCACTGGCTGCTCTGCCGCTTGCCGCCAAGGTGGACGACGACACCCAGGACAAACCGCAGCGGGAGGGCTTCTTTGCTCGCCTCAAGCGCAGTCTGGTGCGCACCAAGGAGAATATCGGCTCCGGTTTCTTCGGCCTGTTTCGTGGCAAGAAGATCGACGACGAGCTGTTTGAAGAGCTGGAAACCCAGTTGCTGACCGCCGATCTCGGCGTCGACACCACCACCCGCATCATCGAGGGGTTGGTGCAGCACGCGGATCGCAAGCAGCTCAAGGATGCCGAGGCGCTCTACGGCCTGCTCAAGCAGGACATGGGCGAGATGCTGGCCAAGGTCGAGCAGCCGCTGGTGATCGACACCAGCAAGAAGCCTTATGTGATCCTGATGGTCGGCGTAAACGGCGTCGGCAAGACCACCACCATCGGCAAGCTGGCCAAGCAGTTCCAGGCTGAAGGCAAGAGCGTGATGCTGGCGGCGGGTGACACCTTCCGTGCCGCAGCGGTCGAACAGCTGCAGGTTTGGGGTCAGCGCAACAACATTCCGGTGATTGCCCAGCATACCGGTGCCGACTCCGCTTCCGTCATTTATGACGCCATCGAGGCCGCCCGCTCCCGCGGGGCTGATGTGCTGATCGCCGACACCGCCGGTCGCCTGCAGAACAAGAGCAACCTGATGGAAGAGCTCAAGAAGGTGGTGCGGGTGATGAAAAAGCTGGATGAAGAGGCGCCCCACGAGATCATGCTGACGCTGGACGCCGGCACCGGCCAGAATGCCCTGAGCCAGGCCAAGCTGTTCAGCGAGGCGGTTGGCCTGACCGGCATCACCCTCACCAAGCTGGATGGCACGGCCAAGGGCGGCGTCATCTTCGCGGTGGCCGACAAGTTCCAGATCCCGATCCGCTATATCGGGGTGGGCGAGGGGATCGACGATCTGCGTCCCTTCGTTGCCAACGACTTCATCGAGGCGCTCTTTAGCCGCGATGAATAAGTCCGGCCGTGATGAGTCAGCTCAGCCGTGATGAGTAAGTGTTCCATGCCCCGACTCTGGTCGGGGTTTGTCAATTTCAGGGAACCGTTATGATTCGTTTTGACAAGGTCAGCAAGGTATACAGCGGCGGCCATCAGGCGCTGCAAAAGGTCAGCTTTCACCTGCGCAAGGGAGAGATGGCCTTTCTGACCGGGCACTCGGGGGCGGGCAAGAGTACCCTCCTCAAACTGATAAGCGTGATGGAGCGTCCGACCGATGGGCGCGTCTTCTTCCATGGCGATGATGTCAGTCATATCCAGCGCAGCCAGATCCCCTATGTGCGCCGTCAGATCGGGATGATCTTTCAGGATCACCGCCTGCTGATGGACCGTACCGTGTTCGACAACGTGGCGCTGCCGCTGGTGATCGATGGTTACAGCCATGCGGACATCAACAAGCGGGTGGCGGCGGCACTGGACAAGGTGGGGTTGCTCGGCAAGGAGCGCTACCAGCCGCGGATGCTCTCCGGTGGTGAGCAACAGCGGGTCGGCATCGCCCGTGCCATCGTCAACAAACCGCCGCTGCTGCTGGCGGATGAACCGACCGGCAACCTGGACCCCCAGCTCTCCATGGACATCATGCGGCTATTTCAGGAGTTCAACAATTTTGGGGTCTCGGTACTGATTGCCACCCACGATCTGGGGCTGATCGCCCGCATGCGCTATCGCACCCTGACCCTCAAGGCGGGCCGCATGTATTCGGCCGGGGAGGAGCTCTGATGGCTATCGTTCGTCATAAACAACCGCCGCTTCGCCGTCTGATGATGTACGGGGTTGACCATGTGCGGCAGGCGTTTGCCAGTCTCGGGGAGTTGTGGCGCAATCCGCTCGCCTCCCTGATGACGCTGGCGGTGCTTGGCGTCAGTCTGGCGCTGCCCTCCTGTTTCCACGTGCTGCTGAAAAACGCCGAGGTGGTGGAGGGGAGCTGGCAGAGCAGTTCCCAGATCTCTCTTTACCTGCGCAAGGATCTGCCGGAGCAGAGCATTCTCGATCTGCAGCACAGGATCCTGCTCTATCCCGAGGTGGATTCGGTCACCTACCTGAGCCGAGACGATGCGTTGCGGGAGTTTCGCGAGATCTCCGGCTTCGGCGATGCGCTCGATTATCTGGACAGCAACCCGTTGCCGCCTGTGCTGAGCGTCATTCCGGATCCACGCTGGCAGAACCCGGAAGGGGCCGCCGAGCTGCTCAGCAAACTCAATAACGAGGTGGGGGTCGAACAGGGCAAGCTGGATCTGCAGTGGCTGACCCGGCTGCAGGGGATCATGAACCTGCTGCGCCACACCATTACCGGTATCGCGGTGCTGCTGCTCTCCGCCGTGTTGCTGATCGTCGGAAATACCCTGCGTCTCAATATCCTCAACCAGCGTTCCGAGATTGAAGTGCTCAAGCTGGTGGGGGCGACCGACTCCTTCATTCATCGCCCTTTCCTTTATACCGGTATCTGGTTCGGGGTGATCGGCGGCATGCTGGCCTGGTGGCTGACTGAAGTGATGGTGATCTGGAGCGAAGGGGTGGTGAAGGAGCTGGCGGGCTTGTATAACAGTAACTTCCGGCTGGTTGGCATGGGGGCGGTAGACGGCATCAATCTGATCTTGCTGGGCGCCCTGCTGGGGCTGATTGCCTCCTGGTTCTCGGTCCATCGCCACATTCGCGACATCGAACCATCCTGATTACTTTGTCATCAAAGTAAATCGCTGGATTTTGAGAGGCGGATCAAGTAAAAGAGGGGCCGTTTCTGGCTTGGCCCCCATAGTCAGAGTATTCTGAATAACAATGATCTTCCGGATCTTCGCTAGATCCAGTGAACCTTCTGATTTATAAGCAGTCTATTAAAGCTGAAGCATTTATACGGGTGTGGCCCCTCTGCCTTGCTCGTCAGACTTGGCAAGCATGTGAAGGTTGCGAGCTCCGCAACAATGGACTTAGCATGCTACTTTTCGGGGGTCCTTCATTGTGACCCCCTTTTTTTGACTGTTCATTCATGATTCATCCTGCAGGCTTAAGATAAGCCGGTCTAAAACTGGGCATGTTCTTTGATACACGCCGCAGAATGGCATCCGGTCAGTAGACAGACCCTCTCAGGGTGTTAGACTGATTCGATTGAAAAGTAAGAGGTAACAGATGGGAACTTCATTGCAGCGCACTATGGCTCTGATTCCGCAAGGTAGTCTGGAAGGCTATATCCAGGCAGTAAACTCTATTCCTGTGCTGAGCGCAGAGGAAGAGCGTGAACTGGCTGAGCGTTTGCAGCAGGATGGCGATCTCGAGGCTGCCCGTCAGCTGGTTATGTCGCACCTGCGCTTTGTCGTTCATGTCGCCAAGAGTTATGCCGGTTACGGCCTGCCTCAGGCCGATCTGGTTCAGGAAGGCAACATCGGCCTGATGAAGGCGGTCAAGCGCTTCGACCCGACGGTCGGCGTGCGTCTGGTCTCCTTTGCCGTGCACTGGATCAAGGCCGAAATCCACGAATATGTCCTGCGCAACTGGCGCATGGTCAAGGTGGCGACCACCAAGGCCCAGCGCAAGCTCTTCTTCAACCTGCGCAAATCCAAAAAACGTCTGGGCTGGCTGAACCACGAAGAGGTTCAGGCCGTGGCGGCCGATCTCGGCGTTTCTGCCGCTGACGTGACCGAGATGGAAGCGCGGATGGCCAACTACGATCAGGCGTTCGATCTGGTGGGTGACGATGAAGAAGAGGGCGGTTTCGCTCCGGTTCACTATCTGGAGGATAAATCCTCCGATCTGGCCGCGACCATCGAGAATGACAACTGGGACGATCACGCGACCCGTCGCCTGAGCTCGGCCCTCGCCACCCTGGATGAGCGCAGCCAACACATCATCCGCGCCCGCTGGCTCGATGATGACAGCAAGACCACTCTGCAGGAGCTGGCCGATACCTACGGCGTCTCTGCCGAGCGTGTGCGTCAGCTTGAGAAAAACGCACTCAAGAAGCTGAAAGATGCCATGGAAGCCTGATGCTTCCTCTCATAAAAACAGGGCCTGATGGCCCTGTTTTTGTTTCACAGGGATCTGGTCGGCCTTGCTTTGGTTACCCTTGAGTGTGTTATGTTGCCGCCACTGCCACATTAGGGAGAGCAGAAGTGAAACTGTTGAACGACCTGTTTACCAACAACCGTGAGTGGGCCGAACGGATCAAGGCCGAAGATCCCGCCTTCTTTGCCACTCTTTCTGCCCAGCAGGCCCCCGAATACCTCTGGATCGGTTGTTCCGACAGCCGGGTCCCCGCCAACCAGCTGATGGGGTTGCTGCCGGGGGATGTCTTCGTCCACCGCAACGTCGCCAATCTGGTGGTACATACCGATTTCAACTGCCTCTCCGTGCTGCAATACGCGGTGGAAGTGCTCAAGGTGAAGCACATCATCGTCTGCGGTCACTACGGTTGCGGTGGCGTCAAGGCCGCGATGCAGAACCAGGAGTTGGGGCTCATCGACAACTGGCTGCGCAACATCAAGGATGTCTACTTCAAATACGGTGAAGAGCTCGAGGCTATCGAGGATGAGCATGAGCGCTTCGACTACCTGTGCGAGCTGAACGTGGCCGAACAGGTCGCCAACGTCTGCCACACCACCATCATCCAGAACGCCTGGCGCAAGGGGCAGGAGCTGGCCGTTCACGGCTGGATCTACGGGATCAAGGATGGCTTGCTGCACGATCTTGATCTCTGCATCAGCGGCCCGGATCAGATCCCCGATGTCTATCGCGCCTGGCCGGACATGCGTCCGCCCCACCGTCGGCGCTAGGGAGCTTCATGGTGGCGCCAGCCCTCTATCTGCAGATCAAGCAGCACATTCTGGACGGGATCCGCGAACGCCACTATCAGGCGGGGGACAGGATCCCGACCGAAGCGGCCCTGTGCGAGCAGTTCACCGTGAGCCGGATGACGGTCAACCGGGCGCTGCGGGAACTGGTGGCGGAAGGGTGGCTGGTGCGTACCGCCGGTTCCGGTAGCTTCGTGGCGGACAGGCGTACCGAATCGCCGCTGCTGGCTATTCGCAATATTGCCGACGAGATCGCCGAGCGTGGCGGCGAGTACAGCGCCCGGGTGATCCGGCTGCAGCGACTGGCCGCCGACGAGAAGGTGGCGGTACAGCTGGGACTGCGGGTTGGCGCCCCCATCTTTCACAGCCTGATCGTCCATCAGGCCGATGGGGAGCCGTTGCAGCTGGAGGAGCGCTTCGTCGATGCCGAGCGGCTGCCGGGCTATGGTGAGCAGGATTTTACCCAACAGACTCCCAACCGCTATCTGATGGATGTCTGCCCCCTCTCCGAGATGGAGCACGTGGTGGAAGCCGTGTTGCCCAGCGCCGGTGAGGCGGGATTGTTGCAGATCCGCGTGGATTCTCCCTGCCTGTTGTTGCACCGGCGTACCTGGTCGGAGGGGCATCTCGTCTCCTACGCCCGTTTGCTCTCCCCCGGTTCCCGCTACAAGCTCAGCTCCAAGACTCAGCTGGAGTGAATGTATATACAACTCGATTTTGCAAAGCCCACCTCCTGGTGGGCTTTTTTGTGCTTAAACTCTAAGCGTGATGCTGTTATCAGGATGTGAACACCGCTCTTTCTTTCGTCATAGAGATCGACTATAAGAATATGTATATACATTTGAGGTCGCTATGAACAAGGAACTGTTGAACTGCGAGCGTGTCTGGCTCAACGTGACACCCGCCACCCTGAATGATGAGCTGGCCGACTACGGCCTGCTGCCGCTCCACGCCATCGGCGTGAAGGATGGCAAGATCCACGCGCTGGTGCCGATGGCCGAGCTTAAGGGGCCCCATCCTGCTCACTGGCAGGATATGCAGGGCAAGCTGGTCACCCCCGGCCTTATCGATTGCCATACACACCTCATCTTCGCCGGCAGCCGTGCCGAAGAGTTCGAGCTGCGTCAGCAGGGTGTGCCCTATGCCGAGATCGCCCGTCGGGGCGGCGGCATCATCAGCACGGTGCGTGCCACTCGTGCCGCCAGCGAAGAGCAATTGTTCGAGCTGGCGCTGCCGAGGGTGAAATCCCTGATCCGCGAAGGGGTCACCACGGTGGAGATCAAGTCCGGCTATGGCCTGACGCTGGATGACGAACTCAAGATGCTGCGGGTGGCACGTCGACTGGGAGAGGCGTTGCCGATCCGGGTCAAAACCACTCTGCTGGCGGCCCATGCGGTGCCGCCGGAATATCGCGACGATCCCGACAGCTGGGTCGAGACCATCTGTCAGGAGATTATCCCGGCCGCCGCCGAGGCGGGTCTGGCCGATGCGGTAGATGTTTTCTGCGAGCACATCGGCTTCTCGCTGGCCCAGACCGAGCAGGTCTATCTGGCGGCGGATCAATACGGCCTGCCGGTGAAGGGGCATATGGATCAGCTCTCCAATCTCGGTGGCAGCACGCTGGCTGCCAACTTTGGCGCCCTCTCGGTGGATCATCTGGAGTATCTGGATCCGGAAGGGATCCTGGCGCTAGCCCACCGTGGCGTGGTCGCCACCCTGCTGCCCACCGCCTTCTACTTCCTCAAAGAGACCAAGCTGCCCCCTGTTGCAGCCCTGCGCAAGGCGGGGGTGGCGATGGCGGTCTCCTCCGACATCAACCCGGGTACGGCCCCCATTGTCTCGCTGCGGATGGCGATGAACATGGCCTGCACCCTGTTTGGCCTGACCCCGCTGGAGGCCATGGTCGGGGTGACCCGTCACGCCGCCAAAGCGCTCGGCGAGCAGGATCGCCTTGGCCAGCTCAGGGTGGGCATGGCGGCCGATTTCCTGATCTGGCACTGCGCCCATCCGGCCGAGCTGAGCTACATGGTCGGCGTCGATCAGCTGGCAAGCCGTATCTTCAACGGCAAGGAGACCCTCCATGGATAAGTTCAATCCGATCGACATGTCGCTCTGGCAAGGGCGGCAGGATCCGGAAGATGGCGAACTGGCCCTGCGCTGGCACGACAAGGTGCTGCCCTGGACCGCCGGAGCACAAGACTCTGCCGGTGTAGTACTGCTTGGTTTTGCCTGCGATGAAGGGGTTCGCCGCAACAAGGGGCGTGTCGGTGCCGCCGGTGCGCCGCAAGCGGTGCGCAAGTTGCTGGCCAACACTGCCTGGCATCTGAATCGACCCGTCTACGATGGTGGGGATGTGAGTTGCCCCGACGGCGATCTCGACGCCGCCCACGGTCGTCTGGCCGAGCGGGTTGCCGCAGCACTCGATCTGGGCCACTTTCCGCTGGTGCTGGGGGGCGGTCACGAGGTGGCCTTCGGCAGCTGGAGCGGCCTCAACTTGCATCTGGCGGGTCAGGGGCGAGTCGGCATTATCAATTTTGACGCCCACTTCGACCTGCGCATGAAGCTGGAATTGGCAAGCTCCGGCACCCCCTTCTTCCAGATCGCCGAGCAGTGCGCCGCTCAGGGCACGCCGTTTCACTACGCCTGCCTAGGGGTGGCTGAGACAGCCAATACCCAGGCGCTGTTTGCACGGGCCGACGAGTTGGGGGTCTGGTATGTGAAAGATGAAGCCATGAGCGAGCGTGCTCTGCCCACCTTGCTAAGCGGACTGGATGCCTTTATCGCCGATTGTGATCACCTCTATCTCACCATCGATCTCGACGTGTTGCCGGCGGCCGTGATGCCGGGAGTTAGCGCTCCCGCCGCCCGCGGCGTGGAGCTGGCGGTGATCGAACCGCTCATGGCCCATATCCGGGCCAGCGGCAAGCTCAGGCTTGCCGATCTGGCCGAGTACAACCCGACGCTGGATCAGGACAACCGCAGTGCCCGCGTGGCCGCGCGACTGATTCATCTGTTGACCCGTTAACCCTTTGGCCGCCCATCGCCGAAGGCACCCTATTGATACAACAAGGAGTGTGTATGTCTGTGCAACAGCAGGATCCCCGTCATGATCCAAACCGCGTGACCCGTGCCCCGCGTGGCACCGAACTGACTGCCAAGAGCTGGCTCACCGAGGCGCCGCTGCGGATGCTGATGAACAACCTGGATCCCGAGGTGGCCGAGCATCCCCAGTCGCTGGTGGTCTATGGCGGCATCGGTCGCGCCGCCCGCAACTGGGCCTGCTTTGACAAGATCGTCGAGGTGCTGACCCGGCTCGAGGAGGATCAGACCCTGCTGGTGCAATCCGGCAAGCCGGTCGGGGTGTTCCAGACCCACAAGGATGCGCCGCGGGTGCTGATCGCCAACTCCAACCTGGTGCCGCATTGGGCCAACTGGGAGCACTTCAACGAGCTCGATAAGAAGGGCTTGATGATGTACGGCCAGATGACCGCGGGTTCATGGATCTACATCGGCACTCAGGGGATCGTGCAGGGCACTTACGAGACCTTCTTCGCGGTGGCCAATCAGCACTTCAACGGCTCGCCAGCGGGCCGCTGGATCCTCACCGGCGGTCTCGGTGGCATGGGTGGCGCCCAGCCGCTGGCTGCCACCATGGCTGGCTTCTCGATGATCGCCGTGGAGTGCGACGAGACCCGCATCGATTTTCGTCTGCGCACCCGCTATGTGGACAAGAAGGCTCACAGCCTGGATGAGGCGCTGGCCATGGTCGAAGAGGCCAAGCAGAGCGGCAGCGCCATCTCCGTCGGTCTGCTCGGCAACGCCGCCGACGTCTTCGCCGAACTGGTGGCCCGGGGTATCACCCCGGATGTGGTGACCGACCAGACCTCCGCCCACGACCCGGTGCACGGCTACCTGCCGCAGGGGTGGAGCGTGGCAAAGTGGCGCGAGCTGCAACAGAGTGCGCCGCAGGAGGTGAATCTGGCCGCTCGTCGATCCATGGCTCGTCAGGTCGAAGCCATGCTGACCCTGCAAGAGCGCGGCGCGGCGACTCTGGATTACGGCAACAACATCCGTCAGATGGCGCTTGAGGAGGGGGTTGCGAACGCCTTCGACTTCCCCGGCTTCGTCCCGGCCTATATCCGCCCGCTGTTCTGCGAGGGGATAGGCCCGTTCCGCTGGGTGGCCCTCTCCGGCGATCCGGAAGATATCTACAAGACCGATCAGAAGGTGAAAGAGCTGATCCCCGATGATCCTCACCTGCACAACTGGCTCGACATGGCCCGCGAACGCATCGCGTTTCAGGGGCTGCCGGCGCGGATCTGCTGGGTCGGGGTCAAGGATCGGGTGCGGCTCGGTCTGGCCTTCAACGAGATGGTGAAAAACGGTGAACTGAAAGCCCCCATCGTGATTGGCCGCGACCATCTGGATTCCGGCTCGGTGGCGAGCCCGAACCGCGAGACCGAGTCGATGATGGATGGTTCCGATGCCGTCTCCGACTGGCCGCTGCTCAACGCCCTGCTCAACACCGCCGGTGGCGCGACCTGGGTGTCGCTGCACCACGGCGGCGGGGTCGGTATGGGCTTCTCCCAGCACTCCGGCGTGGTGATCGTCTGTGACGGCTCCGATGATGCGGCCCGCCGTGTGGGTCGGGTACTGCGCAACGATCCGGCCACCGGGGTGATGCGCCACGCGGATGCCGGCTACGAGATTGCCATCAACTGTGCCCGCGAGGCGAAACTGGATCTGCCGATGATTGACGGCGCCAACGGTGTCAAAGGAAAGGTGTAACACCATGTTTGAATTGACTATTACCCCGGGCGAGCTGGATCTTGCCACCCTGCGCCGCGTCAGCCGCGAGCCGGTACATGTTTCACTGGATCCGGCCGCCCTGCCGGGGATCCACGCCTCCGCTGCCGTGGTTACCAAGGTGATCGAACAGAACCGGGTGGTGTATGGTATCAACACCGGCTTTGGCCTGTTGGCGAACACCCGCATTCCGGTGGAGCAGCTGGACGAGCTGCAGCGCTCCATCGTGCTTTCCCACGCAGCAGGGATTGGCGAGTACATGGATGACGCTACCGTGCGGCTGATGATGGTGCTCAAGCTCAACTCGTTGGCGCGGGGCTTCTCCGGCATCCGGCTGACGGTGCTTGAGGCCTTGATGACCCTCATCAACGCCGAAGTCTATCCGGTGGTGCCGAAGAAGGGCTCCGTCGGCGCCTCTGGCGATCTGGCACCGCTAGCCCATATGAGCTGCCTGCTGATCGGTGAAGGCAAGGCTCGCCACAAGGGCGAGCTGATCGACGCTGCCACGGCGCTGAAAATTGCCGGGCTCGAGCCTATCGCGCTGGCACCCAAAGAAGGATTGGCGCTGCTCAACGGCACTCAGGCGAGCACCGCCTTCGCGCTGGAAGGGCTGTTCCATGCCGAGGATCTGTTCGCCGGTGCCATCACCATAGGTGCCATGAGTGTGGAGGCCGCCCTTGGCAGCCGCCGGCCGTTCGATGCTCGCATTCACGCGGTACGCGGTCAGCGTGGCCAGATCGACGCGGCCGCCTGCTACCGTCACCTGTTGGTGGATGGCAGCGAGATCGGCATGTCCCACCACAACTGCGAGAAGGTGCAGGATCCCTACTCATTGCGCTGCCAGCCGCAGGTGATGGGTGCTTGCCTGACCCAGATCCGCCAGGCGGCCGAGGTGCTGGTGTGCGAGGCCAACGCGGTCTCCGACAATCCGCTGGTGTTTGCCGAGGATGAGGAGATCCTCTCCGGCGGCAACTTCCACGCAGAACCCGTGGCCTTCGCCGCCGACAATCTGGCGCTGGCGATCGCCGAAATCGGCTCCCTGTCAGAGCGGCGTATGGCACTGCTGATCGACTCGCGGATGTCCGGTCTGCCGGCGTTTCTGGTCAACAATGGCGGGGTGAATTCGGGCTTTATGATTGCTCAGGTTACCTCGGCGGCGCTCGCCTCCGAGAATAAGACCCTGGCCCATCCAGCCTCGGTAGACAGCCTGCCCACCTCCGCCAATCAGGAGGATCACGTCTCCATGGCGACCTTCGCCGGCCGCCGGCTGGCGGATATGGCGGAAAACACCCGTGGCATTCTGGCAGTCGAACTGCTGGCGGCGGCACAGGGGCTCGATTTTCGCGCGCCGTTGCGCAGTACCGCGCTGATCGAGCTGGCCAAGGGACGACTGCGGGCAGAGGTGGGCTTCTACGACAAAGACAGGTACTTCGCGCCGGATATCGAAGCGGCCGCCGTCCTGCTGGGCCGTGCCAGCTACAACGACCTGATCCCGGCCGGGGTGCTGCCCAGTCTGTGAACCTGAGCACCCTTCTCCCCTGGCGGGAGAAGGGTTGGGGATGAGGGGGAAGCCGCTTCACAGGCGCCGGTGAGAGCCGGGAGCAGATAACAAAAGACCGCCAATCGGGCGGTCTTTGCGTCTCTGACGTTGGTTGAACGCAGTTATTCGTGCTCGAACATCAGGAACAGATAGACCACGAACAACACCAGATGGGTCGCACCATGGAGCACATTGGTGCGGCCGCTGCTGAAGGTCACCTTGCACACCATCAAGGTCGTGACCAGCAGCACCATATCGGCGGGGGAGAGGCCGAGGCGCACCTCCTGACCCAGCATGGAGCCGATAAAGAGTACGGCAGGCACGGTGAGGGCGATGGTGGCCAGCACAGAGCCGAAGTAGAGGTTCATTGCCCGCTGCAACTGGTTGTTGAAGGCGGCCTTGATGGCGCCGACTGCTTCGGGGGCCAGCACGATGCAGGCGACGATAAAGCCGCCCAGTGCGGCGGGTGCTTCCATGACATGCACCCCATAGTTGATGGGGATGGCCAGGGTCTTGGCCAGCAGGATCACCACCAGCAGGTAGGCGAGCAGCAGGATAGTGTGATAGACGTTGCTCTGCAGCGGACCGTGGTGCTCCTCGTAGTCCTCGTGATCGCTGTCGACGAAGAAGTGGCTGTGGCTGCGGGTCTGGATCAGCAGAAAGACCCCGTAGAGCAGGATCGAGATGATGATCAGCATCCACGACATGGCGCGCGACATACTGCCGATTGCACCGCCCTCGGTGAAGTTGGGCAGAACCAGACAGAGCAGGGCCAGCGGGATGATGGCCACCAGATAGGATTTCACTCCGTCCAGATTGAAGCTCTGGGTGTGGTAGCGCCAGCCGCCAAACAGCAGGGTGAAGCCCACCAGACCGGTACTCACCAGCATCACTACCGCAAACATGGTATCGCGGGCCATGGTGGGGTTGGGCTCGCCGGTCAGCATCACCGAGGAGATCATCACCACCTCCAGCGAGATGACCGAGAGGGTGAGGATCAGGGTGCCGAAGGGCTCGCCCAGCTTGATGGCGAGGGCATCGGAGTGGCGCACCACCGAGAAGATGGCCCAGGTGACGATGGCCAGTAGTGCCGCCGATACCGGAAGATAGATCCCGAGCGGAGTTGTCTCTGTCAGCAGGTCGCTGCCGAGCGTCTTGAAAAAGAGCAGGGTCAGCAGGCCGACGGGCAGGGCAATCTCTTGCCGGATAACTGTCTTCATAGGCAATGGTTCTCTGTTGGGGGTCTGAACGACCGGGCGACATAAACAGGTTGCGCAGTTATCGATTGCACGATAACCGGCTCCTTATGATAAAGGTTGTTATCCCCGTCAGGGCAGATCATTTTGTTGCTGAATGTAAATAATGGGTGGCAGGAGGCGGTTCGATTTCACCATGGAGCCGGGCCCGGGTCTGCTGGGGGATTTACCCGCCTGATGGCCGGGCTGGGTTACGGCGCTACCGCCAGCATCAACCTGATGATGTCGAGCCGCTGACCAAACTGTTTCGCGGCCAGATCCTGCCATATCTGCGTTAGCTGGCCTTCTGGTGTTGCAACTGCCACTCCCGTTGCCAGTGGGTCAGTATCTTCAGCGGCATGGGTTTGCCGAAGAAGTAGCCCTGGATCAGATAGACGCCATGCTGGCTCAGATAGTCGACCTGCAGCTGGCTCTCGACCCCTTCGGCGATCATCTCCATGCCCGATTCCCGACCGAAGACGATGATGGCATCCAGTACGCTGCGCTTGAGGTCGTTGGTGCCTATGGTATCGACGAACATCTTGTCGATCTTGATCTGGCGGATCCCCAGGCTCTGCAGGTAGGCAAAGCCGCCGTAGCCGGTACCGAAATCATCCAGCTTGAAGTAATACCCCATCTGTTGCAGCAGGGTGATCTCCTCGGTGGCAGCCTTGATGTCGAGGATCGGCTTGCGCTCCGTCAGCTCGAAGGTGAGCCGGGTGGGGGAGGGGTTTTGGCTGTGAGCGAGCAGGGTGCGCAGCAGGGGCTGCTCGATATGGGCCGCCACCAGATTGACGCTGACCCACTGCTCTGGCGCCAGCTGCGGCAGGTCGGTGATCACCTGCTCCAGCAACTGTTCGGTCATTGGCAGGATCAGTCCTTGCTCCTCTGCATATTCGATAAAGGTGCCCGGGGGGATCAGCTCGTTTCCCCGCTGCCAGCGCAGCAGCGCCTCGAATCCCACCACTTGGTGGGTACGGGCATCCACTATCGGCTGGTAGAAGGGAATAAATTCCCTGCGTATCAACCCTGTTTGCAGTAGTCCCTTGAGGGAGCGCCGATAGCTGCGCAGCAGCCAGTATGTGACGCTTAGCAGGGCACCGAGCGCGATACCGAACCAGAGACCGTAGTGATTGAGTTGGTCATGGGCATATTGCTCCAGCGCTTTTCCCGCCCAGACAGTCTTTTTGGTGAGTTCATTGGGATCGAAGAAACTGAGGCTGAGATTGCTCTCTTCCTGTTTGATCTCTTTGTCGCCACGGGGAAAGTGGACTGTGCTTGTACCGTTATCCTGTCCGCTTAACTCCAGATAGAAGCAGTTGGAGCAGGGGTATTGCAGCAGGTCGTGGCTCCAGCTGTTATCCAGCACCCAGTAGGCGAGGTTGCCGCCGGATTGGTAGTAGGCCACCACCTCCTGTTCGGTATTGAATTTGGCTACGGTGGCGGTGATCCCCTGTTTACCGAGCGTCTGCCCATTGTTCTGGGCCTCCTTGAGCAGCGGGATCCCCACCCCCAGGCTGGAGCAGCTGTTGCCGGAGGCGAGCTCCAACCCCTGCAGGCGGATATGAGTGCTGTAGAAGCGCGGATCACGCAGCAGCTCCATGTCTTTGGCGCCGCAGTTGAACTCAAATTGTGCCAGTTGGTTGTTGATGGCGGCATCCAGCTCCCGGTGGCGTACGGCCATGGCTCCCTTGAGCTCGACAACCTTCTCTTCCAGCAGATGAAAGGCCATCGGCTTGGCAAACCACAGGCCGAGAAACTGGCTGCCCACGACAGGCAGGACGAACAGCAACAGAGCGATCCAGACGGGTGATTTACGCAAAGGAAGTACCTGCCAGTTTCATGAGACACAAATGGACTTAGCCATCATAGAGCATTAGTGCAATCAATTTGAGTCCGAGTTGTCACACTTGTTGATTGATTTTTTAACTGCATGATTTTAAATGTGTTTATTATTAACTTTGGCTAGATTCAATCGCTGACCTGTCATAAATGACAATTGCTCAGCTTATCCGAACTGCATTAGAGTAGCCCTGCGGTTTGACTCACCGTGTGTTCAATACTCCTGTATCTGTTTTTTGTCAGTAGCACAGAGTGTTAGTTTTGATATGAGTGTTCCTTTTGGTCCCCTTTGAGGGACCATTTTTCTGTCTGTCATCCCGCCCTTTCCCGCGTCTGTAGCCCGTCATCCTTGGTGTTCTCCCTCTGCTTTGGGTTATGCTTGCCCGCTTAAATTGCAGAAGCGGGATCTTCATCCATAGCTGTGGCCCGATCGCCGCTGCTACCATGAGGCGACATGGATGATGCCGGGCATACGGAAAGGCGCATGAAACTCACTACACAGCTTGTCTCATTTATCACCCTTTGCGTGATCGCAGCCATGGCGACTGTGCTGATTGGCGGGGTGTTCAGCTTTCGCGAGCTGGGCATGGAGTTGCAGCAAAAGAAGGTCGATGCACTGGTCGAGGTGATCGACAAGCAGCTCGATGTAGCTCACGACATGGAGGATATGAGCCACTGGCTGCCCACTCTGTTGCGGGCTGCCCATGTGGTTGAGCTGGAGGTGCGCCAGAATAACCAGCGGGTCTACTGGTTCCGCGATGTGCGCAATCCGGTCGATGAACAGCTGCTGGTGCCATACAGCCACCCGCTGCCCCATCAGACCGGCATGCAGGCCAACTTCAAACTGGAGCGCCCCTTCAAGGAGGCGGAATACTCCATCAAGGCGATGTCCGGCATCTCGCTGGGCATCTTTATCGTGGTGTTCGGTCTCTGGTACTCCATCCGCTGGCTGCGCCAGCAGTTGCGCGGGGCTGAGCTGCTGGGCATTCGCGCCCAGCTGATCCTCGATGACAAACTCTCCAAACTGAGTCATGACCCCGCCGAAGAGTGGCCGGTGGCCGCCAGTCAGGCCCTCGATCATCTGCTCGCCGAGCTGGCGGATGCCCGCAAGGAGCGCAGCCGCTTCGACAACTTCATTCGCAGCAACGCTTTCGTCGACAAGATGACCGGCATCGGCAACCGGCTGTTTTTCGACAACCGGCTGGAGAGCGCCATCATGGAGGCGAGCGTGATGAGCGGCGGCGTGCTGCTGATCGATCTCGCCTGTCTGGAGGAACTGGAGGCCGATCAGTTCGAGTTGCTGGGGCATGATTTGATGATGGAGGCGAGCGCTACCATAGGTGCCTTCGTGCGCAAGCATAACGGCGCCCTGCAGGCCCGCTATGCCGGTCAGGTTTTTGCGGTGTTGCTGCCCAATATGTCCGAGAGCGAGATGGTGGATAGCGCCAGCCAGCTGCTCAAGAGCCTGCAACGGCTGCACTGGCCGCAGGAGGTCAACCCCGACACGGCGGTCTATCTTGGCGCCGTCTGCTATCAGGCCGAAGACAGCCTGCTCAAGGTGCAGGAGGAGGCGGAGCTGGCCCTCAAGAGTGCCCGGCTGCAGGGGCACAACGGCTGGTTCCTCTACGAGAAGCAGCTGGATGAGGAGCAGAGCAGTAAGGGTACGGTACGCTGGCGAACCCTGATCAGCCGCCGTCTCGAAGAGCACGGCATCGAATTTTACACTCAGCCGATCCAGCAGGATCGGGGGCAGGTGGTGTTGCAGCAGGAGCTGCTCACCTATCTGCACGACGAGCAGGGACGGGCTTTGCAGGCGGGGATCTTCATGCCGATGGCGGAGAAGGTGGGCTTGTTGCTGCAACTGGATCGGCTGGTGGCGGAGCAGACCCTAGCCCTGCTGCGCCAGCGCTCCGAGCAGAGCTGTCCCATCAGCCTTACTCTCAGTGCCCAGAGCCTGCTCAACCGCGAGTTCCAGCGCTGGCTCTTCTTCGCCCTGTTCCAGCTGCCGCGCAGCACCAACGAGCGGTTGATCCTGCAACTTTCCGAATCCCAGGTGACCCGCCACTTCGAGGCGCTCAAGCGGCCGCTGCGCTCCCTGCGGATGCTGGGCTGCCAGCTGGCCATCGATCATGCCGGTCAGGATGTGGTGAGCACCCAGTACATCAAGGAGTTCGAGATCAACTTCCTCAAGCTGCACCCCAGTCTGGTGCGGGAGATCCATGCCCGTCAGGTCAACCAGATGGCGGTGCGCAGTCTGGTGGGGGGCTGCGCCAATACCCGCACCCGGGTGCTGGCGGTGGGGGTGGAGAGTGGCGACGAGTGGAAGATGCTGCGCCACCTCGGGGTGCATGCCGGGCAGGGGCCCTGGTTTGCCGAGCCCCAGCGGCTGGTGCTGGAACCGGCTGGTGATTGAGATAAACAACAGAGGGTCGCCTTGGGGCGACCCTCTGTTGTTTGCGATGCTGTTTGCGGTTGTTGTCAGGCGGGGCTCACAGTCGGCCCTGCTCCCGCAGCCCGGCGAGCCCTTGCATACCGCCGGTGTGGATAAAGACGATTTTGCTGCCGGTGGCGATGCGGCCCGCCGCCAGTTCGCGAAACAGCCCCCACATTGCCTTGCCGCTGTAGATGGGTTCAAGGGGCAGGTCGGTTTTGGCACTGAAATCCTGCACCCACTGCCAGAGGGCCGGACTGAATTTGGCGTAGCCACCATCGTGGTGATCGAGCGCGATGCGCCAGCCGGGGATATTGGCAGCCGCGGGATGGAGGCGACACACCTCGTCAGCGATAAAGCCGCCTCCTTTCAGTACCGCAATGGCGAGGATCTGCTCCCGATCCCGTTTGCCAGCGATCAGGCCCGCCAGAGTGCCGCCGCTGGCGCAGGGCAGTACCCAGAGATCCGGCGAGAAGGGCACTTCGCCGACCAGTTCCGCCACGCCGGGGATGGCCAGCGGGCTACTGCCCCCTTCCGGCACGATCAGGGTATCGGGTGCATCGAATTGGGCCAGCCAGTCGGGATCCTGCCGTCGCCGGTAACTCTGGCGGTCGACAAAAACGAGATCCATGCCCCAGCGCCGGGCATCCCGTAGGGTAGAGTTACTGACGGCGTCATACTCGCCCCGTATGATACCGGTAGTACGAAGACCAGATTGGCACCCCGCAGCCGCCAGCGCGTGGATATGATTGGAGTAGGCGCCGCCAAACGAGAGCAGGTGCCGTTTGCCGTGCTCTTTGGCATGCAGCAGGTGGTACTTGAGCTTGCGCCACTTGTTGCCGGAGATGGCCGGATGGATCAGATCATCCCGCTTGCACCACAGCTCGACGCCATAGCGGGTCAGCAACGGATGGTGGAGGCGTTGTAGGGGGGAAGGGAGGATGGCTTGACCCTCTGACTCGGCGGAAAGGCTGGCTTGCAATGGTGAGTCCGTCTTTTATATGGAGGCTAATCTGCTGTTTATGTTAATATTTCATACATTTAATCAATATTGATGGGCGGGCTTACATGAAACAACTGTTCAGACGGTCGACGCCAAGCCGCCAGGTCGGGCTCTTGCTGGCCAATGACAGGATCATGCTGGCTGCGGTGGGCAATCCCCCCGTCTTCGCGACGCGCACCATCAACGGCCCACAGGAGTGGGCTGTGGCCATGAACGAGTTGTTCAGCCGTCATGGGCTGGCCAAGTCTACGGTGCGGGTGGCCCTCGCCGCCAGCCTTTATCAACAGATCCAGATCGACAAGCCTGCCGTGCCTGACGCCGAGATGGCGGGGGCGCTTCCCTGGGCCATCAAGGATTATGTCAGCGAACCCGTGCTGCAACTGGCGATGGATTATGTGGACTTGCCCACCCCGCCGGCCGGTCGCCCTCGCATCAATGTGATTTGCCTGCCCAAGAGCCGGGTGCAACAGCTGGCCGATGCCATCAACGGCATCGCGACCCTGCAATCCATCATCAGCGACGAATTGGCGCTGACCTCTCTCTATGACGCTGACGAGACGGTGCGCATGCTGCTATGGCAGCCCAAGGGGCAGGATCTGCAACTGCTGGTCTTCCATCAGGGCGGGCTCTGCTTCTCTCGCCAGCTGCGCGGTTTTACCAGCCTGACTGGCGAACATGAACCGGACAGTATGTTGCTCGATTCGCTGGCGCTGGAGATCCAGCGCTCCCTCGACTATCTGGCGGGCCAGCTGAAATTGCCCGAGTTGGGGCAGATGCAGTTCGCCGTCGCCTCGCCTTTTATCGGTACCCTGGTGCGCCACATGGAGCAGACCTTCGGCTTTGCCGTCTCCGCCATGGCCAACAAGGCGGTGCTGGCCGGCGTTGAGTACCTCTCGGCCTACGCAGCCGCCATCGGGGAGGATGCGTGATGAAACGTCAGATAAACCTCTATGGCGCCGAGTTTCGCCCCAAGCGGCAGTGGGCCAGCCTCAATCAGATGGCGCTGGTATGGGGCTTTGCGCTGCTGCTGATCCTGTTGACGGGTGTCGGTTACAGCTGGCAGCAGCAGCAGGTCAGCCGGGCGCTGGCGCAGCGCTCTGCCGAGCTGGAACTCAAGCGCAGCGAGGCGCAGCGGCTCGATGCCGAGTTGGCGCGCCATCAGGCGGATCCCCGGCTGCAACAGCAACTGGTCAACACGCAGGATGAGCTGACAGCCAAGCAGGGGCTGATGCGCCAATTGGGCAGCCTGACCCTGCAAAAATCCCAGGGCTATGCCAGCGTGATGGCGGATCTCTCCCGCATTCGCAACAGCAACCTCTCGTTGCAGCGCATCGAGATCAACGAAGGGCGGATCAACCTCTCCGGCTTTGCCGGACGCAGTCAGGATGTACCGGCCTGGGTCAACCGCTTCAAGCAGACCCCGAGTCTGGTGGGCAAGGAGTTTGGTGAACTGACCCTCGGCCGAGATAAGGAGGGCCGTCTGACCTTCCAGTTGAGCGGTATTGCGCGGGAGAAACCCTGATGAACCTGAAAGCACAATGGCAGACATGGGGCCAGCGTATCGCCGTGTTGAGCCAGCGGGAGCGGGTGTTGATCCTGCTGACCGGTCTGGTGCTGCTGGGGGCGGCCGGACTCTACGGCTGGCTCGATGGCGCCGATACCCGTCTGCAGCAGGATCGTATGGCCCTGAGCGCCGCCGAGCGCGACCTCGAGATCATGGAGCTGGAAAACCTCGGTAAACAGGCCCGGCTCAAGCGGGATCCCAATCAGGGGGTTCGCGATCAGCTGGCACAGGTCGAAGCTGATCTGGCCCGGATCGATGGTGAGCTGAAGGCCCAGACCGTCGATCTGATCCCGGCGCACGAGATGCCGCTGGTGCTGGAGGCGCTGCTCTCCCGCTCCGCCAACCTTCACATGCTGGCGCTCAGTTCGCTGGAGCCGACCCCGCTGATGGCGGGAGAGCAGAAGGTCAATCTCTACAAGCATGGTATCCGGCTTCAGCTTGAAGGCGGCTATTTCGATGTGTATCAATATCTTAAAGCGCTGGAAGCCTTGCCGCGTCACTTCTACTGGAAGCAGTTCGACTATCAGGTCAAAGCCTATCCCGGCGCGGTGGTGGAGATGGAGATCTACACCCTGAGTACCAGCAAGGAGTTTATCCGTGGCTAGAGTGTTTGCGTTGTGCTGTTGCCTGTTCAGCTTGCTGGCACAGGCGGAGCAGGTCGAGGTATTGCAGGATCCCACCGCGCCGCTGGCGGATGTGGCGGTTGGCGCCCGTGCGACCGGCGAGAGCAGTGCCGGTTTGCCGAAGCTGCAGAGTGTGGTGCTGGGCAATGGCCCGGCACTGGCGGTACTCAATGGCAAGAGTTATCGGGTCGGACAACAGGTGGACGGCTATACGCTGGTGGCCATCAATGCCGATGCCGTGGTGCTGGAAAAGGCGGGAAAACGCCATGCGGTAACACTGTTTGCCAGCAAGATCCGGGTTTGAGTCGTGCTTGCCTCTCGAGAGGTGAATCGGCTTTATCGAGTTTAATTGCAAGTCAGGGTGCTCTAATTACATGAAAAAACACCGTCTCTGTCTGATCTCCGTGGCCATGATGGCTGCAGGCTGTACCACGTATCAGCACCCCGAGCCGACCCAGGCCAAGGATGCTCTCAAACAGGCCATGAACGAACAGCAGAAACAGGCTGCCCCTCTGACCGCCTTGCCCAAATCGGTGCAAAGTGAATTACTGCAGCTGAACCGGCCGCAGATGCCGGTCGGCATGCCGGAGAAGCGGCTGCGTATCGCGGCTCACGATGTGGAGGCGGTGGAGTTTTTCGGTTCCCTGTTCAAGGGCTCCCGCTACAGCGTGGCGGTTCACCCCGGGGTGGCCGGGCTGGTCTCCGTCGAGCTCAAGGATGTGACTCTGCCAGAGGTGCTGGCGGTGGTGGGCGACATGTACGGCTTCGACGTGCAGCGCAAGGGCAATGTCTTCCATATCTATCCGGCGGGCCTGCGCACCGAAACCATCCCGGTCAACTATCTGATGATGTCCCGTCGTGGCCTCTCCCGCACCTCGGTCAGCACAGGCGGGGTGACGGCCAATGACAGCAATAACAGCAGCGACAGCAGTTTTGACAGTGCATCGAACAACAACAGCGGCAGCAACAGCTCAACCAGCAACAACTCGAGCGGTGACAACAACAACGGCACCCGTATCGAAACCGACACCAACAGCGACTACTGGACCGATCTGCGCGACTCCCTGCAGACCCTGATTGGCACGGGTGACGGTCGCGCCGTGATCACCAGCCCGCAGGCAGGTCTGGTCACCATTCGCGCCTACCCGAAAGAGCTCAAGGCGGTGCGTGAATTCCTGACCCAGTCCGAGAGTCACCTCAAGCGGCAGGTGGTGCTGGAGGCGCGGATCATCGAAGTTGCCCTCAACGAAGGGTATGAACAGGGGGTCGACTGGAGCGGTCTCTCCGCCAGTTGGGATGGCAACAAGGGGATTACCGGTGGCCAGTCGCTTGCCAATACTCAGCTGCCCAGCACCCCCAACCAGATCTTCAGTGCGCTGGGCGGCGGCGCCGGTTTCAAGATCTCTGATGGCAACTTCAATGTGGCGGTCAACCTGCTCAAGACCCAGGGCGATGTGAATACCCTATCCAGTCCCCGTGTCACCGCGACCAACAACCAGAAGGCGGTGATCAAGGTGGGGACGGATGAGTATTACGTCACCAATGCGTCCACCACCATTACCACTACCTCGACGGGCACAGACAAGACGCCTAACGTGGAGCTGACCCCCTTCTTCTCCGGAATTGCGCTGGACGTAACGCCGCAGATCGATGAAGAGGGCAAGGTGCTGCTGCACATCCATCCCTCGGTTATCGATACCGAAGAGCAAAACAAGGTGATTGACATGGGTACCTCGGGCGGTAAGTTGCAACTGCCGCTCGCCAAGAGCTCGATACGCGAATCCGATACCGTGGTGCAGGCCAATAACGGTGACATCATCGTTATCGGCGGCCTGATGAAGACCGACAAGCAGGAGATCGTCAGCAAGGTGCCGTTGCTGGGGGATATTCCCTGGGTGGGTGAAGCCTTTACCAACCGCCGCGAGAGCACCAAGAAGGTGGAGCTGGTGATCATGCTCAAACCGACCGTGGTGGAGAAAGATACCTGGCAAAACGAGCTGCAACGCTCCTCCGAGCTGCTCGACAAGTGGTATCCGGCCAAGGGCTGACCCATGACACCAGATGCTGTCACCCTTATCCCGAACGGCCTGTGCTGCCTTGACTGCACTGGCTGCTTGCTTGCAGTGGCAGGTGAGGTCTCATGTACCTGATCCACTTCGGCCTGCAGGAGGCACCGTTCAGCCTCACTCCCAATACCGGCTTCTACTACGGCCTGCCGCCTCACGAAGAGGCGCTGCAGGTGCTGAACTGGGCGCTGGCGCAGGGGGAGGGCTTTATCAAGGTGACCGGCGAGGTGGGTACCGGCAAGACCCTGCTCTGCCGCAAGTTGCTCAGCGAACTGGGCTCGGAATCGCGTCCGGTGCGGCTTGCCTGGTTGCCCAATCCCCACCTCACTCCGGCCGAGCTGCGCATCGCGCTGGCGCTGGAGCTGGGGTTGGCGGTACGGGATCAGAGCGAACTGGATCTGACCGATCGCATCCATCGTCACCTGATCAGTCTGCACCAGCAGGGCAGTCGGGTGGTGGTGCTGATCGACGAGGCGCAAGCGCTGCCGGACGAGACGCTGGAGGCGATCCGCCTGTTTGGCAATCTTGAGACCGAATCGAGCAAGCTGCTGCAGATCGTGCTGTTCGGCCAGCCGGAGCTGGATGCCAGACTGGCCAAGCCGCATCTGCGCCAACTGCGCCAGCGGATTGGCTTCTCCTACTGCCTGCGGCCGCTGCGTTTTGATGAGACTCGCGCTTATTTGGAGCACAGATTGCAGGTCTCCGGTTACCGCGGGGCACCGCTGTTTGCAGGTCGAGCCATGCGTCTGTTGTGGCGCGCATCGCGAGGGATCCCGAGACTGATCAATATCTTGGCGCAGAAGTGCCTGATGCTGGCCTATGGTCAGGGTGTGCGCCAGATCGATAGCCGTCTGGTACGGCTCGCCATTCGCGATACCGACGATGCCCGCCGCTTTGCGCCACGGCGCTGGTGGCCCCTGTTACTGTTGCTGGGGTGCGCCCTGGCTTATGGAGTCTGGCCATGAGTGTCATCAACCAGATGCTGAAAGATCTGGACCGGCGCCAGCAAGGATCCGAAGGTGCCGCCGTCTATATTGCCCCTGCGCGCCAGCAGGGATGGTGGATGTTGCTGTTGACCCTGATCTGCGGTCTGGCACTGGGGATCCTTGGTTGGCGAACCTGGATCTACTGGCAGCAGACCCATACCGTGATGGCTGCCAGCGAAGTGATCGCCCCCGATGTGGTGGCAAGGGCCGCCGCGCCAGTCAGCCAGCTCGAGCCGGTCGAGGTGGCGGCTGCGCTGCCGCTGCCAAGTCAGGACGAGGTGAATGATGAGGCAGGCGAGAGTGACTCGGCCGACGTGGCCGACGGTGCGCCCTTTGATGCCTCCAGCGATGTTGACGAGTCCGAGCCGACCGATGAAGAGCTGCAGCCTGAGCTTTACGCCGAACTGGCGGCAGAGCAGCAGGCAGCTGTCAACGCACCGCGCAAACCGAGCGTATTGAAGATCGAGACGGTCGAGCTGTCGGCCAAGGAGCTGGCGGCACTGGCTGAGCGCAAGGCGACAACCGCCATGGCCAAGGGAAGCCTGCGGGATGCGCAGGACAACTACTATCAGGTGCTGGCCCACGATCCCTACAATCAGGGGGCGCGCGAGCAGCTGGCGGGGCTGCTCTACGGCGAGGGCCGCCTGACCGAGGCGCGTCAGCTGCTGGAGGAGGGGATCCGGCTCGATCCGCAACAGGCCGATTTTCGCCTGCTACTGGCCCGTCTTGCCATTAGCGAGGGGTTGCAGCAGCAGGCGCTGGGCTGGTTGGCTGGTTATCAGCCCGATCTCGCCAGCAATCTGGACTATTACGCCACCTGGGCTGGACTGGCACAGGAGCTGGGACAGAATGTCGAGGCGGCCAATCTCTATGTGAAGCTGCTGCGTCAGCAGCCTGATCAGGGGCGCTGGTGGCTTGGGCTCGGTGTGGCCGAGGATGGTCAGGGCCACAGCCAGCGTGCCCTCGATGCCTATCGCAATGCCCAGCTGCACGGCAACCTGGGCGAAGCATCCACCAACTGGCTGGAACAACGGATTGCCCAGCTTGCTCCCTGACGATCACCGGATCAGATGGAGCAAGGGGGAAGATAACAACAGGAATCGGAGTAGCAATGGCACAACCCAGACTGAAAATGCGCCTCGGCGACCTGCTGGTACAGGAACAGATCATCTCCGATGATCAGCTGCAGCTCGCGCTGCAGCAGCAGCGTCAGACCGGCCGCAAGCTGGGCACCACCCTCATTGATCTCGGTTTCATCAGCGAGGTGCAGCTGCTGCAATTCCTCGCCCGTCAGCTGGATGTGCCCTTCTTCGATCTCAACAACCTCACCATAGATGCTGCCGCCGTGCCGCTGTTGCCCGAGGTACAGGCGCGCCGTTACCGGGCGCTGGCGGTCAATCTCACCGACGATCGGGTGACGGTGGCCATGTCGGACCCGGCCGATCTGAGTGCACTGGATGCCATCGCTGCTCTGCTCAGCCCGCGCATCATGGTGCTGGCGGTTGCCCGAGAAGGGCAGCTGCTGGAGTATTTCGACCGGCTCTACCGCCGTACCCGCGAAATCGAGAGTTTCGCCGAACAGCTGCAGGAGGAGTATCAGGACTCCGGCTTCGAGCTGGGCTCCAGCAATCTGGGAGCTAATGATGAGGGGGAGGCGACGGTGGCCAAGCTGCTGCGCTCCCTGTTTGAAGACGCGGTGCAGGTTGGCGCTTCGGATATTCATATCGAGCCGGACGAGAAGGTGCTGCGCATTCGCCAGCGGATCGACGGCATCCTCCACGAGAATATCCTCAACGAGGTGCGTATCGCCCAAGCGCTGGTGCTGCGTCTCAAGCTGGTGGCGGGGCTCGATATCTCCGAGAAGCGCTTGCCGCAGGATGGCCGTTTCAACATGAAGGTGCGCGGCCGTGATGTGGATGTGCGGATGTCCACCATGCCGGTACAGTATGGCGAGTCGGTGGTGATGCGTCTGCTGGATCAATCCTCGGGCATCCTCTCGCTGACCGAAACTGGGATGCCGCCCGATATCCTGACCCGTTTCCGCCGTCAGCTCAAACGGCCACACGGCATGATCCTGGTAACGGGGCCAACT
Source organism: Aeromonas sp. DNP9 (assembly GCF_001728955.1). NCBI lineage: Bacteria > Pseudomonadati > Pseudomonadota > Gammaproteobacteria > Aeromonadales > Aeromonadaceae > Aeromonas > Aeromonas sp. DNP9. The sequence goes on from NZ_LYSQ01000013.1 coordinate 56,806, forward strand.
GGTAGCGGCAAGACTACGACCCTCTATGGCGCGCTCTCCGAGCTCAATCAGGCGAGCCAGAAGATTATCACGGTTGAAGACCCGGTGGAGTACCGTTTGCCTCGCATCAGCCAGGTGCAGGTCAACCCCAAGATTGGTCTCACCTTCTCCCACGTGCTGCGTTCTACCTTGCGTCAGGACCCGGACATCCTGCTGGTAGGCGAGATGCGCGACAACGAGACGGTGGAGATCGGCCTGCGCGGCGCCATCACCGGTCACCTGGTGTTGACTACCTTGCATACCAACGATGCGGTGACCAGTGCCCTGCGCCTGATCGATATGGGGGCTCCGGGCTATCTGGTGGCCAGTGCCCTGCGTGCGGTTGTCGCCCAGCGACTGGTGAGACGGATCTGCGAACACTGCGTCGAGGAGAAGGTGCCGGATGAAGGACAGACGACCTGGCTGACCGTGCTCTCCGGCGAAGCGCCTGGCCAGCACATCTATCACAAGGGCCGGGGTTGCCAGAGCTGCAACTTTACCGGTTATTCCGGCCGGATCGGGGTCTACGAGCTGCTGGAGCTGGATCAGCCGATGATGGATGCCCTGCGCCGCAACGATGCGGAAGGGTTCGCCAAAGCGGCCCGGCAACATGAACACTACCGGCCGCTGGCCCTCACTGCCCTCGATTATGCCCGTCAGGGGATCACCTCGGTGGATGAGGTGCTGCGACTGGCCGAGGATTTGGGGTAAGCGATGGCTAACTTTGCCTACAAGGGGCGTGACAGCCAGGGCAACGCCATCAGTGGCGTGGTAGAAGCGGCCAACGAGATGGCGGCCGCCGAGCAGCTGATGCGCCGCGGGGTGATGCCCACCGAACTCAAACCGGGCAAGGCCAAGTCCGCCGCTATCGACTGGTCACTGTTGCTGGAAGGGGGTGTCAAGCTGGACGAGCTGGTGATCTTCAGCCGCCAGATGTATGCCCTGACCCGGGCCGGGATCCCGATCCTGCGTGCCATCGCCGGGTTGGAGGAGAGTACCCACAGCAAGCCGCTCAAGCGGGCGCTTCACTCGCTGGGGGAAGATCTTGGCAACGGTCGCCCGCTGTCGAGCTCGATGCAGGCGCACCCCAAGGTATTCAGCAGCCTGTTTGTCGCCATCATCCATGTGGGTGAGAACACAGGTCAGCTGGAAGAGTCCTTTTTGCAGCTCGCCAACTATTTCGAGCTGGAGCTGGAGACCCGCAAGCGGATCAAGACCGCCATGCGCTACCCCAGCTTCGTGATGATCGCCATCGGTATCGCCATGGTGATCCTCAATATCATGGTGATCCCGGTATTTGCCGGCATGTTCGCCAAATTCGGGGTGGAATTGCCGCTGGCTACCCGCATTCTGCTCGCCACCTCGCACTTTTTTGTCAACTATTGGTGGCTGCTGCTCGCCATTCTGGCTGGGATGGTGTTCGGTTGGCGCCGCTGGGTCGCCACCACCAAGGGCAAGCTGACCTGGCACCGCTGGCAGCTCAAGTTGCCGATCGTCGGCACCATCATAGAGCGCTCCCTGCTGGCCCGTTTTGCCCGCAGTTTTTCCATGATGCTCAAGGCCGGGGTGCCGCTGAACACGGCGCTGACCCTGGTGGCCGATGCGGTGGATAACGCCTGGATGGCGGGGCGAGTGCGGGATATGCGCGCCGGTATCGAGCGGGGCGAGAGCCTGCTTCGCACTGCCAGCAGCAGCGGCCTGTTCACCCCGCTGGTGATGCAGATGATCGCCGTGGGTGAGGAGACCGGTCAGGTCGATGACCTGCTGCACGAAGCGGCCGAGTATTACGAGCGCGAGGTGGATTATGACCTCAAGAGTCTCACCGCCCGCATCGAGCCGATCCTGATCGGGATCGTGGCAGTAATGGTGTTGATCCTGGCGCTGGGTATCTTCACGCCTATGTGGGACATGATGCGCGCAGTTCGCGGCAAGTAACTCGGCATCTTCACGCTTGAGTGGTGGGACATGATGCGAGCCGTAAGAGGCAAGTGATCGGTGGAGTCGAGGGCTGGATGAGCAGACAGACGCAGCAGGATGATCGCTGGCTGACCGGATATCGGCGGATCGCCGTGATCATCCTGCTGATGGTGATTGTGGCGACCCTGGTGCGTAGCTATCAGGGCCACCGGGAAGAGGCGCAGCAGCTCACTCTCACCTTGCTGGGGGAGCAATTTGCCGAGCGGGCACAGCGTTTGCACGGCATTTGGCTCGATGAGCGGCGCCCGCAGACACTGCATGTCGCCGGCAAGGGGTGGCAGTTTGATGCCCGAGGGTGGCCCCTGGGGCTGGTGCCGCTGCAATCTCCTTCGGAAAATTGCCGTCAGTTGTGGCTGGCACTGATGGGTGAGACGAAGGGGGGCGTGCCTCCCCTGCAGGTTCTGGCCCTCCCCGATGGCAGTGGTTGCGAGATGGGGTGGGATGGTTATTGGCTGGTTTATCAGTTTTCTGACGGGCGGGTGATGAAAAAGCCTTGAATGAAACTAATCATATGACCCAACTACATGATTTTTTTGGGCCTGCATGAAATAATGTGGGGCATTACGGAGGGAGCATGACAATGAAACCAATGGCACCAACAATGCCGGAAAACGGGATGAGAAGACGGTCTGCCGGCTTTTCCCTCATTGAGCTGGTGATCGTTATCGTGATCCTGGGGATCTTGGCGGTGACTGCACTGCCGCGCTTTCTCGATGTGACTGACGAAGCGAAAAAGGCCAGCGTGGAAGGGGTCTCTGGCGGTTTTGCTACCGGCGTTTCACTGGTGCGGGCGCAATGGGAGGCGGAAGGTCGCGCCAAACAGGACAGCCTCAATACTGTGCTCTATGACGGTAGTCGCTTCTATCTGACCACCCCGACCGATACCCAGATCACTAACGGCGAGCTGTCGCCCGGCTATCCCATGGATACCGTTGCCAGCGGTAATCCCGATGTGGATCCGGCTAATCTGACCGCCGAACGTTGTCTCAATATTTGGGAGGGGTTACTGCAAAACCCGCCCAAGGCTACGGCCAACTTCAATGAAGTACGCGGTAGCGGCAATGACCTGAAATACTATGCCACAGTGAGCAGTAATGGACTGGATTCGGTCTGCCGTTACTATTTGGTCAATAGTTTGAGTAAGGGCAGTGATGGCAAGTATCAGGATCCGCAAGGCAAGACTGATGCATTTATGAGTTTCAGTTACCGTCCGGCGTCCGGTCAGGTAACCACCAATATTAACTGACAGAGGAAAGTGAAATGAAAAAACAGGCGGGTTTTACCCTGATCGAACTGGTTATCGTGATCATTATTCTGGGTATTCTGGCGGTTACCGCTGCACCCAAGTTCCTGAATCTGCAGAATGATGCAAATGAGGCTGCAGCACAGGGTGTTGCTGCTGCAATCAAAAGTGGAGCTCAATTGGTATATAGTCGTTCAGCTATTGATGGGACTGAGACAAGCGGCGCTTCTTCAGTGGCTGTTGGTACCGAACGAGTAACCACTAAATTTGGTTACCCTACTGCTGATGATGCGGGTATCGGTAAAACCATTACTGTTGATGGTGGTTGGGCACAAAATAATGATGGTATCTATAAGTCTAATCAGAACAATAGTTGCCAAGTTATATACACAGCGCCTTCTGTTGCAGGGGCTACATTCTCTGTATCTCTGAGCGGTGCTAACTGTTCGTAATTGCCATGAAAGCGAGGCTTCGGCCTCGCTTTCTCTTTTCCCTGATGAGAAATCCCATGCCTGCAACCAAGGGCTTTACCCTGATTGAACTGGTACTGGTGATCCTGTTACTCGGGATTCTGGCCGCCTTTGCCGTGCCCAAATGGCTGGGCAAAGGCGGCTTTGAAACTCAAACCGTACGTGACGAGTTGCTGACCCGCCTGCGGCTGGTGCAGACCGTCAATATGCATGAGCCAGCCAACCGCTGTACCCAGCTGGTGGTTGCCTCTCCCCGTTTTGCCCACCGTACTTATGCTGCGTGTCCCGCCAGCGATGATCTGGATACCAATAGTGGCTGGACTCCCCAGTTGGAGACCCGTGGTCGGCTGGTTACGCCCTCTGCCGGTATGTCTATCTCCCTCAATAACAGCAACAACTTCGTGCTGCGCTTCGATCCGATGGGCAGACCGCTAGGCAGCTGCGTCACCGGTTGTACCTTGCTGGTGAGTGATGGTCGCGAAACCAGCCGTATCCAGATTGAGTCAGAGGGATATATCCATGAGATCCCTTAAGCGTGGTTTCACCCTGATTGAGCTGATCGTTGGCATAGTGCTGCTGGCGGTGGCCTTGACTGGCATTTTGGGGTTGCTTATCAATCAGGCGCCGCAGGCGGTAGACCCGGTGCAGCAGGTACGCGCCGCCCAGCTGGCCCAGCGCCTCTCCGGCGAGATCTTGCAAAAGTCGTTTGATGAACATTCGGATCATAACGGTGGTCGTTATCGTTGTGGCGAGACCTTCAATGGCCAATTTTATGGGGATTGCAGTTGCCCTGTCGGTGTGACCTGTACCCAGAATCCTCCTGCTCCGGCGATTGCGGGTTGGCAGCCCAGCCAGTATGGCCCGGATGGTGGTGAACGGGAGCCCTATACCTTTAATGATGTGGATGATTATCAGACCAGCGTCATTTGTGCCAAGGGATGGGCTGAGGTTAACTGCTTGAACAGTGACTGGATTGAGGCGGCATTCTTTACTCAAGCCGATTCCAAGGTCGCAAGCGATGAGTATCGCAACTACCAGGTCAGGATCGCCGTGACGCCGGATGACCTGTTTGGCAGCCCGGGTCTTAAGGCAGAGTCTATCGGCAAGCGAGTTCTGTTGCAGGTGAAGCTGCCGGATGGGAGTGTGCTCGACTTCTCCTTCTATCGGGGGAACTACTGATGGAACGCTCCTGTTTGTCTGTCCGAATGTCTGCTCCTGCTGCTACTTCCGACGTCCGATTACGCCTGGCTGCTAATCGAACCTACCGTAAACCTCAGGGTAATCGTGGCTTTACCCTGGTCGAGCTGGTGATGGTTATCCTGCTGCTCGGGATAATGGCGACCTTTACCAGCCAGTTTATCGGTATCGGCACCCAGATTTATGGCGATGCCAGCAGCCGTGAGCAGCTGATGAGCGATGCCCGATTCGCCATGGAGCGGCTTAACCGCGAACTGCGCGATGCGGTGCCGGGATCGGAGCGGATCGAGACGACTGGCGGGACATGGGACGACACCGGTGCCTGTTTGCGGTTCTGGCCCATCAGCACCTCGAGCCGCTATCTGGCACTTAACCGCGCCATGTCGGGGAGCACGGCCACCCTTGAGCTGGTGATGGCGACCCCGGCTTCTGCTGCCAATCCGCTGGATGTGGATGCCACCGCCGTTAAAAAAGACGATCAGCTGATAGTATTCCCCGTGCCGGACAAAAATGTCGGTTCGCTTACGGCAGGCTGCGATTATGGCCGCTGCGTAGCCAAGGTTACGGATGTGCTGACGCCCGTATCCGGAGCGCAAACCATCCGCTATACCAGTGCCGAGAGTCTGACGGGACTCTCTCCAGGCAGCCGGGTCTACTTTGCCAACCAGCAGGTTCGCTACTGTGTGGAAGGAAACACGCTGACCCGTGCCACAGCCCCCATTGGAGCATCCTTACCTGCACAGGGCGTGTTGATGGCGGATTCCCTTCGTATTGGCACCTTCTATCGGGAAACCTCGGCGTTTAACGCCGAAGGGGAATTTGGCATGCGCTTTGTGTTCGAGCGCAAGGGGGAGTCGGTCACCTTCAACCACAAGATAGAGGTGTTCAATGTGCCCTGATCCACAGGCTTTCGGACGGATGCGAGGCAGTGCCTTGATGATCGCCCTGTTTGTGATTGTGGTGATGGCGCTGCTGGCGGCTGCCATGGGGCGTTTTCTGGTCGATAGCGGCGAGAAAAATACCGTGGAGGTGCGCAGCGTGCGTGCCCTGCTGGCCGCCCAGAGCGGGCTGGAGATTGCCCTGTATCAGCTTTTTCCCAACCGACCGACCGCGCCACCTTCGGATCGATGCAGCTTGGTGCAGGAGGGGGGGCGTCAGTTTAGCAATCCTGGCTTGGTAGACTGCAAGGTGGAGGTCAGTTGCCAGGAGATACCGGTGACCTATAACAACCAGAGCAGCACGGGCTACCGGCTCGAGAGTGTCGGAACCTGCGGCAGCTCGGACCTTAACAGTGCCAACCCGGATTTTGCCGTGAGCCGAACCCTGATGGTCGAAGCTTATGATGGAGGAACTCCCTGATGCGCAATTTATGGATCGTCGCAGCCGTGTGGCTATTTAGTGGCGCAGCAGGGGCCTTTCAAACTATCAATAATGGGACAACGTTTCCTGCTGTTGTACAAGGCCATGGTGGCACGAGTAATGGCTGGTGTGGGTGGTGGGGAAATAACTACTCCACTCTCACCATGAATGGCAGCGCCAAGATAACCGGCACAGAGGGGCGAACCCTAAATTTCTGTTATTCCAACCAAAATGCGGGAATGCCTGTTGATAGCTGTGATAACAGCAATGGCAGTAGAAGACTATGTACGATTACACCCGATACGATTCAGGGTCTATCCACTAGTGGGGGTAACGCATTTTTAGCTGGGAATGGTAGTAGTGGCGGAGTCCCTTTCTGTAGTGCAGGGCAGGCTATCAGTTTAGGCAGTGCAAGTCAGTATCAGTTCTCCAGCCTCTCTTTGTATAGCAGTTGCACCGTGACCTTCTCCTCAGCTCGCACCGAATATCGGATCCAGAAGATAGAGGCTGGCAGTGGTGCCAAGCTGATTTTGCCTAGTGGAGACTACTGGATCGATCAGTTGACCCTTAATCAGGGGGCCGAGATTGAAATTCAGGGAGAAGTGAGGATTTTTGTGAAACAGGCAACCCAGCTCAACGGTGCTGTATTGAATCGTTCCGGTACGGGTTCTCTGCTGCTATTTGGATATCAGGATATCACCCTGAACAACGATACCTTATTGAATGGGTATGTTTATTCCGATCAGACGCTGGTGTTGAACAATACCTCCGTCATTAACGGCCGTACTACCAGCCGTTCCCTGACAATGGCGAGTAATAGCGCTATTAATGACCAAGCTTTCGCTCCCTCTCTTACTTGCTTTAATGATGATTTCTCGAGAACCGGGTTGGGTGATAACTGGGTTGTATCTCAGAGAAATAACAGTGAGTTACCGTCTATTCAGAGTGGTCGTTTACGGATGACCCGCAATATCGGTAACCAGGCCACCTCCGCGACTTATCAGCGTTTATTTCCCGCAGCTAGCAACTTGGTTGAAGTTACTTTCCGCTATTACGCTTGGTCACCTCAAACCGGAACAGGAGGGGATGGCTTGGCGGTGATTCTTTCCGATGCGACCGTTACACCTCAACCCGGCAGTTTTGGTGGCGCATTGGGATATGCGCAGCGTGACAACGGTACTCCCGGTTTTGCCGGTGGCTGGCTTGGTGTAGGGCTTGATGAATATGGAAACTTTTCCAACCCCAATGAGGGCAAAGTGGGTGGCCCCGGTGCTCGTGCGCAGGCCATTGCCATAAGAGGGGGGGTTGGTTCCAGCTATCGCTATTTGGCGGGTACGACGGCCAATCTTAGCCCCCGAGTCGATGTACGTGGTACTTCTTCGGCCCAGCCCGGCCATCTATATCGGTTAAGGATTGATTCACGTGTGGCTGGCCGCTCCATGGTCTCGCTAGATAGAAATACTGGCTCCGGATTTAGTACCCTGGTTGCGCCATTCGATGCGATGGCGAGCGCTGGGCAGGAGCAGGTTCCTGCAGATTTTTTGCTGTCGCTTACAGGGTCAACCGGAGGCGCCAATAATAACCATGAGCTGGATGATATCCAGATCTGCGCACTGCGCTCCAACCCGATCGGGGTGCAGATTGATCATTTCCAACTTGATCACTCCGGTCAGCCACTGACTTGCAATCCCGAGACAGTGACGGTCAAGGCGTGCGCCGATGCAGCATGTACCACGCTTATCACAGACCCGGTTACTGCAACCCTGAGTCTTACCCCTACTTCTGCCAGCAATGGTTGGATTGGCGGCAATACGGTGACCTTTAGCGGCGGTTCGACCACGGTGCAGTTGCGCAACAATACGCCGACCGCGGTGACCATAGGCGTTTCCGGTTCGACTCCAACGACCAAGCCATTCAGTTCCACCTTGTGCAAGGCTGGGGCCGGTACGCCCAGTGCGGCAGCCTGTACCCTGAACTTTGCCGATAGCGGCTTCTTCTTTGATGTGCCTGATACTTATTCCAACCAGCCTCAGGATGTGACTATCAGTGCGGTCAAAAAAGACGATATTACCAAGCAATGTGTGCCCGGATTTACCGGCGTGAGGTCTGTCGGCTTTTGGGGAACGTACAACAATCCAAATACCAATAGCTTTGGTAGCAAGATCGCCATCGATGGCAATGCCATCGCTACCTATGCCGCCAGTGTTCCTTCTCCAACGCCAACCACCCTTAACCTGACTTTCGATAATCAGGGTAAGGCGACCTTGAAAAAAGTGACCTACCCGGATGCGGGTCAGATGCAGCTTTCAGCCAGTCATAATGGCAGTGGTGAGACGGCGGGTCTGGTGATGACGGGGTCCGACACGTTTGTGGCGCGCCCGGTCGGTTTGTGCATTACGCCCCCGCAAGGGGTCTGTGCGGCAGGTGATAGCAGCTGCCCGGTATTCAAAAAAGCGGGGGAAACGTTCCAGGTAGATATCAAGGCGATGGCCTGGGAATCCGCCAATGATGGGGATATCTGCGTAGGGAATCAGACTACGCCCAACTTTGCCCTGCCCAATATTGCTCTGGGCAGTACGCTGGTGGCACCCAATCCGGGCACCAATGCAACGCTGGGTACTACCGCCTATAGCCATGTGGCTGCGGCCAACAGTGCCAATAACGTTAGCCAGACCGTGAGCGAGGTGGGAGTGTTCCGGATGACGGCGACGCCACCGGCGGCAAAGCCGCCAGAAGGAAGCACTGTATCTACGGGCTATTTCGGCTATACCATCCCTCCCGCCAGCAGCCTGCCGGTGGGACGCTTCGTACCCTGGGATTACAGTTTGAGTAATGGTTTTATCACGCCTGCCTGCAATGCCTTTACATATATGAGCCAGCCCTTTGCCAGCGGTTTTGTCCTCACTGCACGCAATCTGCAGAAAGGGACGACAGAAAACTATAAGGGGGCGTTCGCTAAAGGGGTTGCTGAGATGGTGGCTGCCAATGCTCTGGATGGGGTTGCGCGTGACAAGCGTATTACACTATCTCCCTCGCTCAGCTGGGCAAGTGGTATTGCGAGCGTTAATCAGCAGTCACCTTTGGGGCTGAATACCCGCTTTGATCGTGCAGCGAGTCCAGAAGCACCTTTCGCCACGTTGAGCTTTGGTCTCAAAGTCGATGATAAGGATGGCGGCAATACACTGTTGGCTAATCCAAATATGAATACTGCTGTCGCTGGGACATGTTCCGGATCGGGGTGTAATGCGGTGCTGCTGGGTACTCAAAAGCTGTTGTACGGCCGCCTGCAGGTTGGTACGGCGGCGGGCCTGGCCTCGGCGCCGCTGGCCATTCCACTGCAGATGCAATATTACGAAGCGGGCAACTGGCTGCAAAACAAGGAAGATAACAAGGAAGATAAATGTACCCAGCTCTCTTTGGCCAATCAGGGGTTCATTTTCCTCAATCCGAGTCACACCTTTGATGCGACGACTCGCGAGCTGAATCTGGGGGCGGGTCGCAAGATAAAGTTGGGGTTGGGCAGTTCGGCACCGGGTGGGGATGCTGCACTGGCGAAAGATGGGGAGATCCTGTTCCACTTTGACAAGCCGGATATCTCGGTGCGCATTCCCTACAAGGTCGATTTGGCAAAACAGCCGTCGCAGCCGCTATGGTTGTCTGACCCCACGAGTGCCAATGACGGCAACCTGCAAGGTGAGGCCATTTTCGGCTCCAGCCGGGGTAATGACAGAATTATTTATCGGCGCGAAGTATTGCAGTAATTGATGTGTAAGGGGGGATGGCTCAACAGCATCCCCCTAAATCCTTGTTTATTAGTGTTTGCAAGCGTGTGCGAGTGAGTGATGACTCGCATTTTTGTCGCGCCTGATTGATTGGTGACAGTTTGAGCGCTTGCCCATTGGGGTGGGCATTGGTAAAGTTAGCCGGTTTTCTGCACCTCCAAATTCTTAGGATTTCCCGTAGCCATGTTCAAAAAGCTCAGAGGCGTCTTTTCCAACGATCTGTCGATCGATTTGGGAACTGCCAACACCCTGATCTATGTAAAAGATCAAGGGATCGTCCTTAACGAACCCTCAGTTGTCGCCATTCGCCAAGAGCGCGGGAACGCCAAATCGGTCGCTGCTGTCGGTCATGCCGCCAAGCAGATGCTGGGCCGTACCCCGGGCAACATTTCCGCAATCCGCCCGATGAAAGACGGCGTGATCGCCGATTTCTACGTGACCGAGAAGATGCTGCAGCACTTCATCAAGCAGGTTCACGACAACAACTATTTCCGCCCCAGCCCGCGTGTGCTGGTGTGTGTACCGTGCGGTTCAACCCAGGTTGAGCGTCGCGCCATCAAGGAGTCCGCACTGGGCGCCGGTGCCCGTGAGGTCTACCTGATCGACGAGCCTATGGCTGCTGCCATCGGTGCCGGGCTGCCGGTGTCCGAAGCGACCGGTTCCATGGTGGTTGATATCGGTGGTGGTACCACTGAAGTGGCCATCATCTCTCTGAACGGTGTGGTCTACTCCCAGTCCGTCCGTATCGGTGGCGACAAGTTTGACGAAGCCATCATCAGCTACGTCCGTCGCAACTACGGCAGCCTGATCGGTGAAGCGACTGCCGAGCGCATCAAACACGAGATCGGCTCCGCCTATCCGGGCGAAGAGGTGCGCGAGATTGAAGTCCGTGGCCGCAACCTGGCTGAAGGTGTACCGCGCAGCTTCACTCTCAACTCCAACGAAATCCTGGAAGCGCTGCAAGAGCCGCTGTCCGGTATCGTGGCTGCCGTCATGGTGGCGCTGGAGCAGTCTCCGCCCGAGCTGGCTTCCGACATCTCCGAGCGCGGCATGGTGCTGACCGGTGGTGGCGCACTGCTGAAAGATATCGACCGTCTGCTGATGGAAGAGACCGGCATTCCTGTCGTCGTGGCCGAAGATCCCCTCACCTGTGTGGCCCGTGGCGGCGGCAAGGCGCTGGAGTTGATCGATATGCACGGTGGCGATCTGTTCCACTACGAATAAGACCCAAAGCCGGCCAGCGTGCCGGCTCTTTTTTGACGACCCATGAAACCCATTTTTGGTAGAGGCCCTTCGCTTCAGTTACGGTTGTTTCTCGCCGTCATCATCTCCATCGCTGCCATCGTCGCGGATTCCCGCTTCGGTGTGTTTACCCATGTCCGCGTCTACCTCAGTTCGTTAGTCAGTCCCCTGCAATACATGGCCAATGCGCCCGGTACCCTGCTCGATACCATGTCGACCCAGGTGCAGACCCGCGCCGATCTCATCGAGCAGACCAAGCAGCAGGAGCAGCAGCTGTTCACCCTGCGCGCCCGCCTGCTCAAAATGGATCAGCTGGAGCACGAGAACCAGCGGCTGCGTGAGTTGCTCGGTTCGCCGGTACACAAAGAGTCCCGCAAGATGGTGGCCGAGCTGCTGTCAGTGGACTCCGACCCCTTCAGCCATCAGGTGCTGATCAACAAGGGGGCGCTGGATGGCGTCTACAACGGTCAGGCGGTGATCAACGATCAGGGTGTGATTGGTCAGGTGCTCCACGTGGGCTCCACTACCAGTCGCGTGCTGCTGATCACCGACTCCAGCCACGGCATTCCGGTGCGGGTGCTGCGCAACGACTTGCGCGCCATTGCCTCCGGCAGTGGCGAGCTCGACAAGCTTGAGCTGCGCAACCTGCCGCGCAATACCGATATTCAGGTGGGTGATCTGCTGGTCACCTCCGGTCTGGGTGGCCGTTTCCCGGAAGGTTATCCGGTGGCGACCGTGACCCGCTCCGAGTATGTGGAGGGCAAGCCCTTCGCCCAGGTCGAGGCCAAGCCGCTGGTGGAGCTGGACAGACTGCGCTATCTGCTGCTGCTGTGGACCGACAAGAAGCCTGAAGTACATGATGAGGATGGCGAACGGGCTGCTCCCGCTGCGTCCGCCGCAGGAGCCACTCGCTGATGCTAGAACCCGCCAGCGGCAGGATCTGGATCTGGATCTCGATCCTGCTGGCCTTGAGCCTGTCGATCCTGCCGCTTCCTTTTGAATTTGACCCCTTCCGCCCGGACTGGCTGGCCATGGTGCTCATCTACTGGTCGCTGGCCTTGCCGCATCGGACCAACGTCGGCACCGCCTGGGTGGCCGGTCTGCTGCTGGATGTGCTGCTTGGCAGCACCCTCGGCGTGCGGGCGATGGCGATGGCCATCACCACCTATCTGGCGGCCTTCCAGTTCCAGAAGATCCGCAACTTCTCCCTCTGGCAGCAGGCACTGATCATCGGTGGCCTCTCGCTGGTGGGTAAAATGACGGTATTCTGGGCCGAGCATCTGTTCAGCCAGGCCAGTCTCAACTTCTCCTACTTTTGGTCGACGTTGACGACGATGCTAATATGGCCCTGGGTGTTTCTGGTGCTGCGCAAGGTGCGGCGCCGCTTCAATATCAGGTAAATATGAACAAAAACAACGAACCACAACTCTATCTCGCCTCGGCTTCTCCCCGTCGCCGTGAACTGCTGACCCAGATTGGCTACCGCTTCGAGGTGCTGAAACTGGATGTGCCCGAGCAGCGGGAAGAGGGTGAAAAGGCGCAGGATTACGTCTGCCGCCTCGCCCGTGACAAGGCGATGGCGGGCGTGGCGTGTGCGCCGACGGCGTTGCCGGTGCTGGGTGCCGACACCATAGTGGTGCTGGGCGACCGGGTGCTGGAGAAACCGTCCGATCTGCTGGATGCCAAAGATATGCTGGAGTCCCTCTCCGGCAAGGTGCATCAGGTGATGACGGCGGTGGCGCTGGCCAGCAAGGATCGTTGTGACGTGCGTCTGGTCACCACCAACGTGGCGTTTCGCAAGCTGGACGAGGCCGAGATCGAGGCCTACTGGCAGACCGGTGAGCCCTGTGACAAGGCCGGGGCTTATGGCATTCAGGGTATTGCCGGCAAGTTTGTCAGCCGCATCGAGGGGAGCTATAGCGCCGTGGTCGGCCTGCCCCTGCTGGAGACAGACCTGCTGATCAAGCATCATCTGGAACAGCTCAAATAATTTCCCGTCAGCTGTGCTCTGCTGCGTTTTTCCCTTGCGCGCGTTGTACCGGATTGGCTCTATAGAATTCAAAACTGGAACAGGCAAGGTTACTTATGTCGGTAGAACTGCTGGTTAACGTTACCCCCTCCGAAACCCGGGTCGCTCTGGTCGAAAACGGTCTGCTGCAGGAAGTGCATGTAGAACGTCAGGCCAAGCGCGGCATTGTCGGCAATATCTACAAAGGCAAGATCAGCCGGGTGCTGCCCGGCATGCAGGCGGCCTTCGTCGATATCGGCATGGACAAGGCAGCCTTTTTGCACGCCTCTGATATCGTCCCCCACACCGAGTGTGTGGCGGTGAAGGAGAAGGAGCAGTTCCAGGTCGGTAACATCGCCGAGCTGGTGCGTCAGGGGCAGGACATCATGGTGCAGGTGGTGAAAGATCCGCTGGGTACCAAGGGTGCCCGTCTCACTACCGATATCACCCTGCCATCCCGCTATCTGGTCTTTATGCCGGGCAGCGCCCATGTCGGCGTCTCCCAGCGCATCGAGTCCGAAGCAGAGCGGGAGCGCCTCAAGCGTACCGTAGCTGGCTATGTGGACGAGCTGGGTGGCTACATCATCCGCACCGCCGCCGAAGGGGTGGGGGAGCAGGAGCTGGAGCAGGATGCTGCCTTCCTGAAGCGTCTGTGGCGCAAGATCCTCGAGCGCAAGCAGAAGTATCCCCCCTGCAAGATCCTCTACGAGGATCCCAGTCTGGCCTTTCGGGTGGTGCGCGACTTCGTCGGTGCCGAGCTCGACAAGATCCGCGTCGACTCGCGCCAGAGCTTCGATCAGCTCAAGCGCTTCACCGAGGAGTATGTGCCGGAGCTGGCCAGCAAGCTGGAGTACTACCCCGGCGAGTCGCCCATCTTCGATCTCTACGACGTGGAGAACGAGATCCAGCGGGCGCTGGAGCGCAAGGTGGAGCTGAAATCCGGCGGCTACCTCATCATCGACCAGACCGAAGCCATGACCACGGTGGATATCAACACCGGTGCCTTCGTTGGCCATCGCAATCTGGAAGAGACCATCTTCAACACCAACGTCGAGGCGACGGCGGCCATCGCCCGTCACCTGCGCCTGCGCAATCTCGGCGGCATCATCATCATCGACTTCATCGACATGCAGTCGGAAGATCACCGCCGTCGGGTGCTGCACAGTCTGGAGCAGGCGCTGTCAAAGGATCGTGCCAAGACCAACGTCAACGGCTTCTCCCAGCTCGGTCTGGTGGAGATGACCCGCAAGCGCACCCGCGAGAGTCTGGAGCATGTGCTCTGCTCCGAGTGCCCCGAGTGCAAAGGGCGCGGCCGGGTCAAGACGGTGGAGTCGGTCTGCTTCGAGATCCTGCGAGAGATCATTCGGGTCAATCGTGCCTACGATGCGGATCAGTTCACCGTCTACGCGGCCCCTGCCGTGGCCGACTACCTCCATGGCGAGGAGTCCCACAGTCTGGCTGAGCTGGAAGTGTTCATCGGCAAGCAGGTGCGGGTCGTGAGCGAACCCCTCTGCGGTCAGGAGCAGTTCGACGTGGTGATGATGTAATTGGTCTATCGCTGGCTGAGTCGGGGCTGGTTGGCCCTGGGGGTCCTGTTCGTACTGATGGCCATGCTGGTCACCTTGGTACGGGTCGGGGGCCCTTTGCTGAATCAATACCGAGAGAGTCTGATCCACACTCTGCTGGGTGATTCACAACTCAAGGTCAGCGTGGAGCAAGTGGGGCTGGACTGGACACAATCCGGGCCCGCTCTCGAACTGCAGCAACTCGCCATCGCCCCGGATTCGGGGCGTTTTGCCGTACAGCTCGGCAAAGCCTGGGTGCATCTCGACTTCTGGCGCACCATTAACGAGCTAAAGCCGGTGTTTGGCGAGCTGATCCTGAGCGATGGCGATATCACCATCGACTTGCGCCAACCGGCTGACGACAGCCCCTCCGGCGATCCCCAGCAGGGCGCCCTGCTGCGCTTTCTACTGACCCAGCTATCTACCTTCGATGTGCACAATACCCGCCTCAGCGTCACCACCTCCCTCGGTGATCTGCGCGCCCTCGACATCGCCCAACTGCGCTGGCAGAACCGTGGCAAGCGCCATCAGGGGGTCGGCAAGGCTTATCTCATCAACGGGGTGGGCGAGAGCACCATAGATCTGATTCTGGATGTGGACGCCCCGACTGCCCGGCTCGATCGCCTCAAGGGGCAACTCTATCTGGGGGCCCGCCAGCTCGATATCACCCCGACCCTGGCCAAAATCCATGCGGGCGAACCCAAGGTTGCCGGTCAGCTCGACTTCCAGCTCTGGAGCGAGTTTGACAGTGGCAAGCTGGGCAATACCCTGCTGGCGTTTGGCAACAACTACCTGATCTGGAAGGATCCCAAGAAAGGGGAGATGCACCGTTTCGGTCTCGATGGCGGCAAGATCCAGCTGCGCCGTGAGGGCACCGACTGGCAACTGGCCAGCCACAACGTCACCTTCAAGCTGGATGGCAAACCCTGGTTGCAGAGCCGCTTGCAGCTGGAGCGGATCGGGGAGCGGGTGCAGGGCTATCTGCCCAGCATAGAGTTCGACAAGATCACCCAGATTAGTCAGCTGGTTTCGGCGCTCTACCCCACACTCTGCGAGACCCTGCGCCAGACCAATCCGCAGGGGTCGGTGCAGGATCTGACGCTGCTGGCCAATGCCGACTGGCAGGATCTCTCCCTCAGTGGCCGCTTCAGCAAGGTGCGTCTCAAGGCCTGGCAGGATATACCCGGGATGCAGGATCTCAACGGCGAGTTCTGGCTTACCCCGACCGGCGGTAGTGCCAGATTGGCGCTGGCGAACGACAAGGTGGATCCCGCCCGTCACTTCAAGGAGCCAATCCCGGTCGACCACTTCTCGGCCCGCCTCGACTGGTGGCGCGAGGAACAGGGCTGGGTGTTTTACGGGCAGGATATCGCGCTGGATAACCCGGATCTGACCCTGGCCAGCCGTTTCCGCCTCGATCTGTTCGAGCACCCTTTCTTGGCCCTGACCGGCCGCATCGATGTGAAGAATGCGGGCCATGCGGATCGCTACTTCCCGCTGCAGGCGATGGACAAGGGGCTGGTGGATTACCTGAGCGGCGCCATCAAGGGAGGCAAGGCCAAGGGGGCCGACCTGCTCTGGTATGGCGAGTTCAGGGATTTCCCCTACGACAACGGCAAGGGCATCTTCCAGGTGGCGGTGCCGCTGGAGCAGGCCACCTACGAGTTTTTCCCCGGTTGGCAACCGCTCACCGACCTGCAGATCGATCTCTTGTTCCAGAATGCCGGTCTCGATATGCGCAGCCGATCCACCAAACTCGGCAAGGCGAGCTCCGACTCGGTGCATGCCTGGATCCCGGATCTTTCTCCTGGCGCCCACCTCTATGTGGATGCCAAGGTGCAGGGGGAGGGCAAGGCCATCAGCGACTATCTGCAGGACTCCCCGCTGGGCAGTTCGGTAGGTCAGGCGCTGCGGGAGATCGAGATCCGCGGCCCGATGGCCGGTTCGGTCAAGCTCGATATTCCTCTTGATGGCGAGAGCGAGGTCAAGGCGAGCGGCGATGCCACCTTCAGCAACAACAAGGTGCGGGTCGCCAGTCTGGACCTGCCGCTGGAGAAGGTGCAGGGGCGCCTCGAATATGACAACGAACAGACCCGTTTCAGCAACCTCAAGGCGAGCCTGTGGAACCAGCCGCTGACCCTCGACTATCAGGGGCGCCAGCATCCGGATCACTATCAGGTCGACCTCGATTTCAAGGGGCAGTGGGATAGCCGCCGCCAACCCGCCGCCATCTCTTCATTCGGCATTCTCAACGGCCGCAGCAACTGGGGCGGCAAGCTAGGGTTGACCCTGCCCGACAGCAAGCCGTTCAGCTTCCAGCTGGCGCTCGACTCCAACTTGCAGGGGATGGGGCTGGATCTGCCGCTGCCGCTGGCCAAGAGCAGCGCCAGCCGGCTGCCGCTCAAGGTGATCGCCCGTGGCCGGGATGGCAGCGCCGACATTCGTGCCGTACTGGGGGCCGATGTGGATATGCAGACCCGACTGGTCTACGGCGAAGGGGTACCTTATCTCAGCCGGGTGCGGGTCGATGTGGGTCAGCCGGGCGCCCGGGTAATGCGCGATGCCCCCATGCTGCTCGCTATCAACCAGCAGGAGGCCGATGTCGGTGGCTGGCTGGCCAGACTCAAGCAGTGGTTGCCAGCGCAGAACCAGACTGGCAATGCGGTGGTTGGCCCGGCCTTCCTGCCGCAGGAGTGGTGGGTGGATGGACAGCTGGCTCGCGCCTATATCGGCAGTGCCACCCTCAAGGCGGCGCGTTTCACCGTGGGGCCGACCAATCAGGCGACCGAGGTGATGATCGACAGTCCCGATGTTATGGGGGTGATCCGCCTGCCTGCAGTAGCCAATCGTCCGGTGGATGCCAAGTTTGCCCGTATCTACTGGTCCGGCAAGAGTTCGGATCTCAGCCCGGATCCCGATGCCAAGCAGGACAACGCCATCATGGCATCCATCCCCTGGTTGAAGGTGAGCTGTGTCGATTGCCGCTTTGGCGCGTTGCCGCTCGGTGAAGTGAAAGGGGAGCTGGTGCCCGGCGCCAACAAGGTGACCCTCAAGGGGCTGGATGTGCGGCTGGCTGGGAGTCAGCTCACCGGCAGCGTCGACTGGCTGGCCAATGGCAACCGGATGCAGACCCGCGCTCGTGGCAAGCTGACCAGCAACAACAGCGAGCTGCTGCTCAAGCGGCTCGGCTACACCTCGCCCATCGGCGATGCCCCCGGCTCCCTCGCTTTTGATCTGAACTGGCAGGATGTGCCCTATCGTCCGAACCTGCCGACTCTGGGGGGAAGTGCCAACTATCAGCTGGAGGGCGGCACCCTGCGGGAGGTCAACGATAAGGGGGCGCGACTGCTCTCCCTGCTCAGCCTCGACTCCCTGCTGCGCAAGCTGCGACTCGATTTTCGCGATGTGTTCGACAAGGGCTTCTACTTCGAATCCATGTCCGCCTCTGCCACCATCAAGCAGGGGCAGGTCAGCAACGATGATTTCTATATGAAGGGGGCGGCAGGCAACCTGCGCGGCGAGGGGATCGCCGATCTGGTGCGCTGGCGGCTCGACTACGAGCTGAGCTTCTCTCCCAATCTGGGGGGCACCCTGCCGGTGGTGGCGGCCTTCTCCATCACGCCGGTCACGGGTCTCTATGTGCTGGCCCTCTCCAAACTGCTGGAGCCGGTGGTGGATGTGGTGACCCGTATCGATTTTCGCATCTCGGGCCCGCTCGACGCACCCAAGCTGATCGAGGCGGGGCGCGATCGCGCGCGCATCAAGCTCAACCAGCAGCAGAAAGAGGCGGTTGATGCCGTTGCCCCCAGCCTGCCGACCCAAGAGGTGACCCCTTTCCTGCTGAGCCCCAAACACGCAGGGCCCGCTCAGCGCTGAACGAGCGGCCCGGCACCATCACAAGGAGTGAGCCATGATCCGACATATCCTGCTGATCGCCTTCAAGCCGGGCACCCAGCCTGCCCGGATAGATGCGGTGCGTACCGCCTTTCTCGCCATTCCCCATCAGGTCAGCGGCGTGACCGCCGTGGAGTGGGGGGAGAATGACAGCCCGGAGGGGAGGGATGATGGCTTTACCCACAGCGTGCTGATGACCTTCGCCGACGAAGCAGCCCGCCAGCGCTATCTGCCCCATCCTGATCACGATGCCCTCAAGGCCATCTTCCGCCCTGTGCTGGAGCGCATCATAGTGCTGGATTACACCCTGCAGGCGGGGGATGCTGTCACCGTCTGATGGCCCAAGCGACAAGGAGAACGTCATGTGGTTAGCCGCAATACAGCTGGTATCTGGCCGTCACTGGCAGGATAACCGGGAGCAGATCGCCGCCGAACTGGCGGCCTTGCCCAAAGAGCGGCCGCTGCTGGTGCTGCTGCCGGAAAACTTTGCCCTGTTTGGCGAACGGCAGGGCTATCTGGATGGCGCCGAGGCCATAGGTGAGGGCCCGATCCAGCAGCAGCTGGCCAAATGGGCCCGTGATTACGGCATCTGGCTGGTGGCCGGTGCTATGCCGACAAGAATGCCGACCACCATCGCAGATTCCGACCATATCCACACCAGCTCGCTGGTGTTTGACCCAAGCGGTGAGCTCAGGGGCCACTACCACAAGATCCACCTGTTCGATGTGGATGTGGCGGATAATCACGGCCGCTACCGTGAGTCGGAGACCTTCAGCCCGGGGGAGGCGCCTGTGTTGGTGGACTCTCCCTTTGGTCCCCTCGGCCTCTCGATCTGTTATGATTTGCGCTTTCCCGAGCTCTACCGCCAGTTGGCCCGTGCCGGTGCCCGCGTGCTGCTGGTGCCTGCCGCCTTTACCGCCGTGACCGGCGAGGCGCACTGGGAGCCGCTGCTGCGGGCTCGCGCCATCGAAAACCAGTGCTACGTAGTCGCTGCTAACCAAGGCGGCACTCACGAGACAGGGCGCCAGACCTGGGGCCACAGCATGGTGATCGATCCCTGGGGTCGGGTGCTGGCGAGTAAAGAGTCCGGGCGCGGCACAGTGCTGGCGAAGATGGAGCCCGGGCTTATCGACGAATTGCATCGCACCATGCCAGTGCTGCAACACGCCCGTTTGCTCTGATGGTGTGGTGAAAAATTGAAACGCAGCCGTTTGCCCGTGCTGGAGCATACCCGTTTGTTGTGATGGTGTGGCTTGTCGCCAACCCGTCGGCAAGACGATTTAAAACAGCTCGTTACGAGAGTGGAGAAGAAGATTGAGTCTATTGAGCCAGGTTAGTGCCTCCCTGTTGGCCCCGAATG
Organism: Aeromonas sp. DNP9; assembly: GCF_001728955.1. Taxonomy (NCBI): domain Bacteria; kingdom Pseudomonadati; phylum Pseudomonadota; class Gammaproteobacteria; order Aeromonadales; family Aeromonadaceae; genus Aeromonas; species Aeromonas sp. DNP9. The sequence continues at coordinate 76,921 of NZ_LYSQ01000013.1, forward strand.
ACCTCGACGAAGGGCGCCTGCAGCAGCTGCTCGGCAGCCTGATGAGCCATCAGGTGGAGTTCGGCGATCTCTATTTCCAGCGCAGCTGGCACGAGTCCTGGATGCTGGAAGATGGCATCGTCAAGGATGGCAGCTACAACATCGATCAGGGGGTCGGGGTACGTGCCGTCAGCGGCGAGAAGACCGGCTTCGCCTACTCGGACGAGCTGAGCCTGCTGGCGCTGCAACAGTCGGTGACTGCCGCTCGCGGCATCGCCGCAGCCGGTGCTCACGGCAAGGTGAAGGCGTGGGCGCGCACCGAAGCGAACCTGCTCTATCCGGCTATGGATCCGCTGCAGACCCTCGACAAGCACCAGAAGATTGCCCTGCTGGAGCAGATGGACAAGTTCGCCAGAAGTCTGGATCCCGCTATCAATCAGGTGATGGCTTCCATCAGCGGTGTTTACGAAGAGGTGCTGGTGGCCGCGACCGACGGTACCCTGGCTGCCGATATTCGCCCGCTGGTGCGGCTGTCTGTGACCGTCATTGCCGAGAAGGGCGATCGTCGCGAGCGCGGCAGTGCCGGTGGTGGTGGCCGCTTTGGTTACGACTGGTTCCTCGAACTGGACGGGCTGGAGAGCCGTGCCTTTGGCTATGTGCGCGAAGCGGTGCGTCAGGCGCTGGTCAACCTCGACGCCATCGATGCGCCGGCCGGCACCATGCCGGTGGTGCTCGGCGCCGGCTGGCCCGGCGTGCTGCTACACGAGGCAGTGGGGCACGGTCTGGAGGGGGATTTCAACCGCAAGGGATCTTCCGCGTTTGCCGGTCGCATCGGCGAGCAGGTGGCTTCCAAACACTGTACCATCGTCGATGATGGCACCCTGCCTGGTCGCCGTGGTTCCGTCTCCATTGATGACGAGGGGACGCCGGGTGGTTATAACGTGTTGATCGAGAACGGTATCCTCAAGGGTTATCTGCAAGACAAGCAGAACGCTCGCCTGATGGGTGTACCGCTCACCGGCAACGGGCGCCGCGAATCCTACGCCGCCATGCCGATGCCGCGCATGACCAACACCTACATGCTGGCGGGCCAGTATGATCCGGCGGAGATCATCGCCTCGGTGAAGAAGGGCATCTATGCCCCCAACTTCGGTGGCGGCCAGGTGGACATCACCTCCGGCAAGTTCGTCTTCTCCGCCTCCGAGGCCTACCTCATCGAGGATGGCAAGATCACCGCCCCCATCAAGGGGGCGACCCTGATCGGCAACGGCCCCGAGGCGATGAGCCAGGTCTCCATGGTGGGGAGCGACTTGGCGCTGGATCGCGGGGTCGGCATCTGCGGCAAGGAGGGGCAGAGCGTGCCGGTCGGTGTCGGCCAGCCCACCCTTAAACTGGATCAACTCACCGTGGGTGGCACTTCGTAGGTTTGGGTTAGCCGCGCAGCAGCGTAACCCGACGCATTCAAACCCCGGCTCTTGCCGGGGTTTTGCTATTCAGGGAACCACAGGCAACAAAAAGCCCCGGTCGTTGGACCGGGGCTGGCGAGTTATTCGGTATCAGTTGACGGATATGGCGCGGGCGTCGATGAAATAGCGAGCGTTACCCTGTTTGTCGATCTGGATTTTGGCAACCAGTTGCTCTTGATCTTTATATTCCCAGTGTTGCTCGATCTTGGCGAGGGATGGGCTCGCAATCCCAACCACGTTCAGGTACTCGTGAAACAGGCTATGGCTCCCTATTTCGGTCAGCATCTTGTCCATCTGCATACTCTCCTGAAGTTGAGTGGGTATTCATCAACAAACCTATCAGCGTCCATCTGAATACAGTCTGTATGAAAAACAAACTAACTCATTTGTGTGTCAATAACATGATCAGGGACAAGATCAGTGCAGATCGTCAGGGACTTTTTGATACCGTTTTCAATCAGAGCCGGTGGGCTTCTGCGGCAACTGATCAAACGTGCCGGAAGCCTGCGGTAGCGCCGGTGCGGTTTGCACGGCCTGGCCGTTGTGGAAGACCGGATCCTGCGCCACTTCCTTGATGCCGTTGATGCAAAACTGCATACCCATGCAGACCAGCAGGAAGCCCATGATGCGGGTCATGGCATCGATGCCGGTGGCGCCCAGGATCTTGCAGACCGGATCCGCCAGCTTCAACACTCCCCAGCTGATCAGGCTCATCAGGGCAAACGCCGTTACTACACCGGCGTAGATGGTGAGGCGGTTGTACTCGTCAGGCAGCTCGGCAATCTGGGCTGCCCCGCTTATTACCAGCGCCATGGTGCCCGGTCCGCACATGCTGGGCATGGTGAGCGGTACGAAGGCAATGCTCTGGTTTATATCGACCCCGCTCTGCTGGCTGGGGGCGGGGAACAGCATGCGAAAGCCGATAAAGCCGATGATGAGGCCACCGGCCAGGCGCAAGCCCGGAATGGAGATCCCGAACAGATCCAGGATCGAGGATCCGATAAAGAAGGTGATGCAGAGGGTGCAGAACAGATAGATGGCGGCCAGATTGACCTGACGGCGCACGTGTTCGCGCGACATCCCCTTGCTTAGTCCCAGCAGCAGGGTGGCCGTGGTGGGCGGGTTGACCATGGGCAGCAGCGCCAGCAAGGTGAGTAATACGACCTGAAAGAACATCTTGAGCCTCGGATAAAGAGTTGGACGTCATGGGGCAACGCGGGTGGCAGGCCCCAGAGGGAGGCTATCTTATGCTGGCGAAACTGAACATAAGCAGTACAAAAAAGCCCCGGCAGATACCAGGGCTTGTTGTTCGGGTCAGGCCGCTTGCGGCGCTTGCTGCTGCCGGATGGCCCGTTGCTGGAACCAGAGCCAGAGACCGATGGCGAAACCCAGCACCGACAGGCTCACCACATAGTGGGAGGGGGCCAGCATGTCGCTCTTCATCCAGAGGGTCACCGCCATCGGGGTGAGGCCGCCGAAGATGGCGTAGGCCACGTTGTAGGAGAACGACAGGCCGGAGAAGCGCACCACCGGCGGGAAGGCGTTGACCATCACGTAAGGCACGGCGCCGACAATCCCGACCGCAAAGCCTGCCAGCATGTAGAGCGGCACCAGCTGGCTCGTACCGGCCGCCAGACCGTGATAGAAGGCGTAGCTGGAGCCCGCCAGCAGCAGGGAGCCGAACATGAAGGTGAGACCGCTGCCCAGCAGGTCGATCAGTCGGCCATAGACGATGCAGCCGAGGGTCAGGGCAACGATCGCCAGCGAGTTGGCGGTCAGGGCGTCAGCCGGGCTGATGCCATAGACCTTCTGCAGATAGGTGGGGGTCATCAGGATCACCACCACGATACCGGCGGAGAGCAGCCAGGTGAGCAGCATGGAGACCACCACGCTGCTCTTGTGGTTGCGCAGCACCGACTTGAGGGGGAGTTCATCGGCCAGGGTCTTGTTGGCTTTCATCTCGGCGAAGACCGGGGTCTCGTGCAACCAGCGACGCAGATACATGGCGACGATGCCGAAGATACCGCCCAGCAGGAAGGGCACTCGCCAGCCCCACTCGCTCACTTCGGCCGGTGTCAGGCTCTTGTTGACCGCAGTGGCGATCAGGGAGCCGAGCAGAATGCCGGCCGTCAATCCCGCCGTGAGCGTGCCACAGGCGACCCCGACCCGACGGGCAGGGACGTGCTCGGCGACAAACACCCAGGCGCCCGGCACTTCACCGCCGATGGCGGCGCCTTGCAGGATCCGCAGTCCCAGCAGAGCGATGGGAGCACCGATGCCGAGCACTGCATAGGTGGGCAGCAGACCGATCAACAGGGTTGGCAGCGCCATCATGATGATGCTGAGGGTGAACATCCGCTTGCGACCGATGAGATCGCCAAAGTGGGCCATGATGATGCCGCCAAGCGGGCGGGCCAGATAACCGGCTGCGAAGATGCCGAAGGTCTGGAACTGGCGCAGCCACTCGGGAATATCGGCCGGGAAGAACAGCTCGCCGATGACCACGGCGAAGAAGACGAAGATGATGAAGTCGTAAAACTCCAGCGCGCCGCCGAGGGCAGCCAGACTCAGGGTTTTGTAATCCTGTCGATTGAGGGGGCGGGCGTGATCGTGCTGTTGTGTGGTCGTGGTCATATCCGTATGTTTCCCATCGTTTTTTTTAGTTATTGTCACCCCGTGCAAGGGGCATATACAGGTGATCGAGAGTATGCTGCCTGCCTCTTGTGTGTAAATCGCGCAATTCGCAACACTGTCTTGCATCTTTTTGGGGCAATCCGAGTGCCCCGCTGGCGGAGGAATGATGGAAAAGAAACGGGTACTGCTCTCCTGGAGCAGCGGCAAGGATTGCGCATGGGCACTGCATCAGTTGCGGCAAGATCCCGCCATCGAGGTGGTGGGGCTGTTTACCACCCTCAATCAGGCATTCGAGCGGGTGGCGATGCACGGGGTGCGCAAGCAGCTGTTGACCGAGCAGGCCGCCTGCGTCGGGCTGCCCCTCATCACCATCGATCTGCCCTGGCCCTGCAGCAACGAGGATTACGCCCGCATCATGACCGGCTTTATCGCTGATGTGGTGGCACAGGGGATCCGCCATATGGCCTTTGGCGACTTGTTCCTCGAGGATGTGCGCGCCTACCGGGAGAAACAGTTGGCCGGTACTGGCATCGAGCCGCTCTTCCCGCTCTGGGGCAGCAACACCAGGGAGCTGGCGCAGCAGATGATGACGGTGGGGTTGAAGGCGAAGATCAGCACCCTGGATCCGAAAAAGCTGGATGGTGCGCTGGGGGGCCATGAGTTTGACGAGGCACTGCTGGCGGCGCTGCCGGAGGGGGTCGATCCGTGCGGCGAGAACGGCGAGTTTCACACCCTGGCCTATGATGGCCCCATGTTCTCCCGTCCGCTCGGCATTCGGGTCGGCGAGACAGTGGTGCGCGACGGCTTTGTCTTTACCGATCTGCTGCCAATCAAGGATTAATTATCGGGCGTCAAATGCTCCCTTTTGCAGGAGCATTCACAGATTTGATAGGCGGGATGGGGGCACTATTGGCCCCCTCTTTTGATTCAAGATGACAACCTGCCTTATGAAACATTTCTCTCGTCCGGCGCTGCTTGCCTCCTTGCTGGCTGCCGCTCTAGCTCTGCCTGTTGTGGCGGGTCAAGCCGCTACCGTTCAGCCTATCCCTGCCGGTGTCACTACCGTCACTCTGGCCCAGCAGGCGCCAATCCACTGGGTATCGGTGGAGCAGATTGCCAAGAGTCTGGATGGCCAGCCCCCAATGGCGGTCGGGTTTGATATCGACGATACCCTGCTCTTCTCCAGCCCGGGTTTTTATCGCGGCAAACAGGAGTTCTCGCCCAACGACGAGAGCTATCTGAAGAACCCCGCCTTCTGGGAGAAGATGAATAACGGCTGGGATGCGTTCAGCATGCCGAAAGAGGTGGGCAAGGCGCTCATCGCCATGCATCTCAAGCGCGGTGACCACATCTATTTTGTCACCGGCCGCTCGGCCACCAAGACCGAAACTGTGAGCCAGACCTTGCAGCAGACCATGAATATTCCGGCCGACAAGCTCAATCCGGTGATCTTCGCCGGTGATCAGCCGGGTCAGAACACCAAGGTGCAGTGGCTCAAGGATAAGCAGATGAAGCTCTTCTACGGCGACGCCGATGGGGATATCAAGGCGGCGCAGGAGGTCGGCATTCGCGGCATTCGTCTGCTGCGGGCCGCCAACTCCAGCTATCGGCCACTGCCGTTGGCAGGGGCGCTGGGGGAAGAGGTGATCATCAACTCCCAGTTCTGATCCGGAGCGGATCTATGCAAAAGGGCGGGGCCATTGGCACCCGCCCTTTTGCATCCGTTATCCAGATCGGGTCAGTCGTCTGCCCACGGCATCTCGGGCAGGCTGTCGAGGAACTCGCCATAGCGGGTCAGATTGAAGGGGCCCTGATCAGCTTCCATTGCCATCAGCTCGGCCCCGAGGGCGCAGGCGATATATTGCAGTGCCTCTTCCCGCGGGGTGCCCTTCATCACCAGCCGCATCAGGGTCGCCTTCACATGGGGCGGGTGACCGTCGTTGAGCTGGTTCTCCACCATCTCCAGCAGCGCGTCTTCGTCAAAAAATTCCTGAGTGTCGTTCATGGGATATCCGCAACAGTGAATGTGGCGGCCAGTATAGCCTGAATGTGACTAACACCTTGAATGGCCAGCGAATAAACAATCCGATGGGGAGGTCATTTGTTACCCATAATTAGGAGGAGTTTGCCAAGGCAAACAGGTTGGAACACAGATAACATGGATGGACACGCCTATGCCCACGATAGATTCCCTGCTGGCCGAGCCCAAGCTACTGCCCCAGATCCCGGAAGTGATGCGCGATTTGATCCAGACCTTCAATGAAAAGGATCCGGATCTGCTGAAGATCAGCAAGTTGATCAACAAGGACCCTGTCATCTCCGCCAAGTTGCTGCGGCTGGCCAACTCGGCCAAATTCGGCAGCAGTCGTCAGATCGGCACCGTCAATGAAGCCGCGGTGCGGCTGGGGTTGGCGATGGTGCGCAACATGGTGCTGGCCTGCGGGCTCACCGAATCGGTCACTGCGGTGCCCGGCATTGACCTCAAACATTTCTGGGGCTGCGTCTTCAACGTGGCGGAGCTGGCGCGTCGTCTGGCGGTGAAGAAGGGGATGAAGGGGGATGAGGTTTTTACCTGCGCCCTGCTCTACGATCTCGGCCGACTGGTGATGCATGTGGGCCTGCCGGAAAACACAGTTCACCACATTCACGATCTGGAGTTGCACAAGGGGCGGGCCAAGGCGGAAGAGCTGGTGGTTGGCTTCAACTATGCCCAGGTCGGTGCCGCCATGGCGCGATACTGGAAGTTCCCCGAGACCATCAGCAACGCGGTGGAGTATCACTACAACCCCATGCTGGCCAAGGAGTTCTCTCCCGAGGCCGGGTTGATCCATCTGGCGATCGTGCTGGCAGCGCAATCCGATGTGGGGGAAGAGGCGCCGCCCGAGTGGCCCCACAAGGTGGCAGATGCGCTGGGGCTGAGCTGGGCCGATTGCGCCGCCCAGTTCACTGCACTGCGCGAGCAGGGAAATGGCTATGCCGGATTGCTGGCTGCCTGAGCCCGTTTATCCCATCTCATCAGGGGCCAACGCGGCCCCTTTTTCATGGCCGATGGAGCCACAGGCTTGCCAGCTCGGGAGTGACGGGGCACTCTTTGCCCTTCACTTGCCGTTTGAGAGCCCTTGCCATGATTGCCTCCTCCCGCCTGATCCTGCGCGAAATGATCGCCACCGATGCCCCCTTCATCCTTGAGCTGCTCAATGACGGCGACTTTTATCGCTACATCGGCGATCGGGGCATTCGCACCCTGGAGCAGGCGCAGGAGTATATCCAGCAGGGGCCGGCGGTCAGCTATGCCCGCTATGGTCACGGACTCTATCTGGTGGAGCGCAAAGAGGACGGTGTCAGCCTCGGTATCTGCGGTTTGATCAAGCGCGATACCCTGGAGCAGGTCGATATCGGTTATGCCTTCCTGCCGCAATATCGCGGTCAGGGCTACGCCATTGAAGCGGCGCAGGCCGCCCTTGCCGATGGCAAAAGCCGGCTGGGGATCGGGCAGGTGGTCGCCATCGTCACCCCGGGTAACGAGCGATCCATCGGCCTGCTGGCCAAGCTGGGGCTGGTGCGCAGTCGACTGGTCAAATTGAGCGAAGATGCCGATGAGTGCCTGCTGCTGGAGCAGTGATCAAGGTCAGAGAGCGGGGAAGCGAATGGCGAGGTGGCTGTCAGGCTGAGTGACAAGCAAGAGGCCGGGTCTGGCTAAAGGCGTGAGAGAAGCAAAGAGGCCGCCGTGAGTTGCGGCCTGTCTGCATCGGGCGCTGCCGGAGGGCAGGCAGGATCAGTTGAGGTCTTCGATGGAGAACTCGCCAGCGATACCATCACAGGAGATGGCGAAACCGCCGCTGAAGCGGGTGCTGAACTGGATCAGGAACGCATCATTGTCGTGCTCTTGCACAGGCAGGTTGATGGGTTTGCTGCGACGCAGGGGCTTGTGTGTTTGTACTGCTTTCATCATGGTATTTCTCTATATAAATTAGGTGTTTGCTCCTTGTATTGGCAAATGTCAGGTCAATGGGCGCGGTCGATTGGGTGAACGACAAGCGCGCAGGAATACCCAGCCCGGTTAAGGGGCGTCTGCACTTTCAAGGAATATGCTGATGCATAAATCAAATTGGGTGGGCAGATCGGGTCTGCACCGTGAGAGCCGGGCAACGCAGGCAGACAGCCTGACGGTTCTCAAGGCGAGTAAATCAGAAGAAGGTTATGCGGGTACTGGCAGGATTCATCGTGAGGTGAAGCATTGCAGGATAAACATAAACAGGGCTGATTAACTAGCCGGCGCGCATTCTCTCCTCGAAATGAATAAAAAGCAAACAATAATTTCTCGATGTTGAAGTCAGTACGCTTTTCCGCTGTGTAATCAAGGGGCTATCAGCAGCAAATATTCGCAACTATTCGCCATAAAAAGAGGGCTCCCGACGGGAGCCCTCTCTCATTCTGCAAGCAGCACAGCGGGCCGACTCAGTAGTCGCCACAGGCCTTCTTGGCGGCCGTGATCATCGGGGTGATGGTCATGCCTTGCACCACGATGGAGAACATCACCACCGAGTAGGTCATCACCAGGATGACCTGACGCAGGTCGACGCCATGTTCCGGGATCATCATGACGCCGGAGGGGAGTGCCAGTGCCATCGCCATGGCCAGGCCACCGCGCAGGCCACCCCAGGTGAGGATCCGCACCGAGAAGGTGTTGTAATTGCGGAATCGGCGGAAAGCCACATAGGGCAGCGACACGCTGATAAAGCGGGCACCCAGGCAGAGCGGCACCGCAATGACCAGCAGGATCCAGTCACGCCAGGCGAGATCCAGCAGTACCAGCGCCAGACCGATCAGCAGGAACAGCAGGGCGTTGAGGAACTGATCCATCAACTCCCAGAAGTGATCCAGGTGATGGCTGCTCTGCTCGGAGAAGCCGGAGTGACGGGTCCAGTTGCCGATCATGATGCCGGTGACCACCATGGCCAGTGCGCCGGAGACGCCGATCATGTTGGCAAAAGCAAAGCCGGCGGTCGGGATGCAGAGGGTCAGTAGCAGCTCCAATGAACCGTCATCGGTGGCGCTGATCATCACGTGGGCGATGAGGCCCAGCACGGCACCGAACAGGATGCCGCCGAGGGCTTCGTGCAGGAACAGACCGGCCACGCTACCGAAGGTGGGCTCGACACCGCCAAAGGCGACGGCAAACACGGTAGCGAAGATGACGAGGCCAACACCGTCGTTGAACAGGGATTCCCCTTCGATCTGGATGGCGATCTGGGGTGGCGCTTTCATCTTCTTGACGATGGCCAGTACGGCAATCGGGTCAGTGGGGGAGATCAGCGCGCCGAACAGCATGCAGTAGACCAGCGGCAACTCCCAGCCCAGCAGCTTGGCGATAAACCAGAAGCCGTAGCCGATGAGGAAGGTGGAGAGCAGGGTGGCAATGATGGCCAGAATGGTGATCTCCCACTTCTGGCTACGCAGCGCCTTTAGGTTGATGCCAAGGCCACCGGCGAACAGCAGGAAGCCCAGAATCCCCTTCAGCAGGAAGTTCTGGAAGTCGATGCTCTCCATGGTCTTGACGGCAAGAGGTTCCAGGTTGAACCAGCCCAGTTTGCCAAACAGCACCAGCAGTGCGGAGATCAGCATGGAGCCCGCAGTAATGGCGATGGTGGTCTGGATCTTCACAACATACTGGTTGGCAAAGGCGATAAAAATCGCCAACGCTGCCAGAAAACAGAGTGTGTAGTAGACGCTCATAGTTATTTTTTTCTCGTTGGTAGACAGCAAGCACGTATCCCTATGCAGGACGGGCATAGGTTACTCTCGGGCCCTATGTTACTCATTACCCATAAATGAGTATATGGTGGCGCATTTGGACTGATAGACGGCTAGATTTCCATTTTATTTGTTTGCTGTTAGGATGCTGTTTACGCAGTTGCATGGATGTAAGAGGAACACGCGGTGTCGAACGTAATGTCGAGCAGAGAGCCGAGCAAGCAGTCGGACGTAACAAAGAAGCTGGAAGCCTGCCTCAGGGAGCGGATCCTGATCATCGACGGGGCCATGGGCACCATGATCCAGGGCTACAAGCTGGGGGAGGCGGATTATCGGGGTGAGCGGTTTGCCGACTGGCATACCGACATCAAGGGCAACAACGATCTGCTGGTGCTGACCCGTCCGGCGGTGATCCGTGAGATCCACGAGCAGTATTGCGCTGCCGGGGCCGACATTCTCGAGACCAACACCTTCAACGCCACTCGCATCGCCATGGCCGATTACGAGATGGAAGAATTCTCGGCCGAGATCAACCGGGAAGCCGCCCGTCTGGCCCGCGCCGTGGCAGACGAGTGGACGGCAAAAGATCCCGCCAAGCCGCGTTTCGTGGCAGGGGTATTGGGCCCCACCAACCGCACCGCCTCCATCTCGCCGGATGTGAACGATCCCGGCAAGCGCAACGTCACCTATGACCAGCTGGTGGCCGCCTACACCGAATCGACCCACGCCCTGATCGAGGGCGGCGCCGACATCATCCTGATCGAAACCATCTTCGATACCCTCAACGCCAAGGCCGCGGCTTTCGCGGTGGAAGGGGTGTTCGAGGCGCTGGGTTACAGCCTGCCGGTGATGATCTCCGGCACCATTACCGACGCCTCCGGTCGTACCCTCTCCGGCCAGACCACCGAAGCCTTCTACCACTCGCTGCGCCACGTCAAACCGGTATCGTTCGGCCTCAACTGTGCGTTGGGGCCGGACGAGCTTCGCCAGTATGTGGAGGAGTTGTCTCGCATCAGCGAGACCCATGTCAGTGCCCACCCCAACGCCGGTCTGCCCAATGCGTTCGGCGAGTACGACCTCGATGCGGGTGAGATGGCAGAGCATATCCGCGAGTGGGCCCAAAGCGGCTTCCTCAACATGGTCGGTGGCTGCTGTGGCACCACCCCGACCCATATTCGCGCCATGGCCGACGCCGTGGCGGGCATCAAGCCGCGCGTGCTGCCCGAGCTGCCTGTGGCCTGTCGTCTGTCGGGCCTCGAGCCGCTGATCATTACCCCTGAATCCATGTTCGTGAACGTGGGGGAGCGCACCAACGTCACCGGTTCGGCCAAGTTCAAGCGGCTGATCAAGGAGGGGCTTTACGACGAGGCGCTCGATGTTGCCAAGCAGCAGGTAGAGAACGGCGCCCAGATCATCGACATCAACATGGATGAGGGGATGCTGGACGCCGAAGCGGCCATGGTGCGCTTCCTGAACCTTATCGCTGGTGAGCCGGACATCGCCCGGGTGCCGGTGATGATCGACTCCTCCAAGTGGGAGGTGCTGGAGGCGGGCCTCAAGTGCGTGCAGGGCAAGCCGGTGGTCAACTCCATCTCCATGAAAGAGGGGGAGGAGAAGTTCATCCAGCAGGCCAGATTGCTGCGCCGCTACGGCGCCGCCGTCATCGTGATGGCGTTCGATGAAGCGGGTCAGGCCGACACCCGCGCCCGCAAGTTCGAGATCTGCCAGCGCGCCTACCGGATCCTGGTGGATCAGGTCGGTTTCCCGCCGGAAGACATCATCTTCGATCCCAACATCTTCGCGGTAGCGACCGGCATCGACGAGCACAACAACTACGCGGTGGACTTCATCGAGGCGGTGAAGGACATCAAAACGCACCTGCCTCACGCCATGATCTCCGGCGGCGTCTCCAACGTCTCGTTTTCGTTTCGCGGCAACGAGCCGGTGCGCGAAGCCATTCACGCCGTCTTCCTCTACCACGCCATCAAGAACGGCATGGACATGGGGATCGTCAACGCCGGTCAGCTCGCCATCTATGAAGACATTCCGGCCGAGCTGAAAGAGAAGGTCGAGGCGGTGGTGCTCAACCTCAATGACAACGCCACCGAGGAGTTGCTGGCCATCGCCGAGAAGTATCGCGGTGCCGGAGCCCAGGCTGAGGATCCGCGGGATCAGGAGTGGCGCAGCTGGCCTGTGGGCAAGCGGCTGGAGCACGCACTGGTCAAGGGGATCACCGACTTTATCGAAGAGGATACCGAAGAGGCGCGCGCTGGCGCGGAGAAGCCGCTGCACGTCATCGAAGGGCCGCTGATGGATGGCATGAACGTGGTCGGCGACCTGTTCGGCGCGGGCAAGATGTTCCTGCCGCAGGTGGTGAAATCGGCCCGGGTGATGAAGCGGGCGGTGGCCTATCTGCAGCCCTATATCGAGGCGGAAAAATCGGGCGGCTCCAGCAACGGCAAAATCGTGCTGGCGACCGTGAAAGGGGACGTGCACGACATCGGCAAGAACATCGTCGGGGTGGTGCTGCAGTGCAACAACTTCGAGATTGTTGACCTCGGAGTCATGGTCTCCTGCGAGACCATTCTCAAGACGGCGCGGGAGGTCGGCGCCGATATCATCGGGTTGTCGGGTCTCATCACCCCGTCACTGGACGAGATGGTGCACGTGGCCAAAGAGATGGAGCGTCAGGGCTTCAAGCTGCCGTTGCTGATCGGCGGCGCTACCACCTCCAAGGCGCACACTGCGGTGAAGATCGAGCAGAACTACTCGGAGCCTGTAGTCTATGTCTCCAACGCCTCCCGCGCGGTAGGGGTGGCCCAGAGCCTGCTCAGCCCGGACCTGAAGGAGGCGTTTGTCGCCCGCATCGACAAGGAGTACGAGATCGCCCGGGATCAGCATGCCCACAAGCAGCCGCGCTCCCGTCCGGTCAGTCTGGCTCATGCCCGCGCCAACCGGCACCAGCTGGACTGGGTTGGCTACCAGCCGCCGAAGCCCCGCGAGCTCGGGGTGCAGAAGTTCGAAGATGTGGCCATTTCGGTGCTGCGCCCCTACATCGACTGGACGCCGTTCTTCCTCAGCTGGGAGCTGGCGGGCAAGTATCCGCGCATCCTCGAGGACGAGATCATTGGCGAGGAGGCAACCAAACTGTTTGCCGACGCCAACGTCATGCTCGACCAGCTGGAAAAGGATCAGAGCGTGCGCTGCGCCGGTATTATCGGCCTGTTCCCGGCCAATGCGGTGGGAGACAGCATCGAGGTCTACAGCGACGAGTCCCGCACCGAGGTCATCAAGGTGCTGCACCACCTGCGCCAGCAGAGCGAGAAGCAGGGCTTCCCCAACAACTGTCTGGCGGACTATGTGGCGCCGAAAGAGAGCGGCAAGCCTGACTGGATCGGCGCCTTTGCGGTGACCGGTGGTATCGGTGAGGAGGCCATCGCCAAGGCTTACAAGGCGGATCACGATGACTACAACGCCATCCTCATTCAGGCGGTGTGCGACCGTCTGGCCGAAGCGTTTGCCGAGTACCTGCACGAGCAGGTGCGCAAGGTGCATTGGGGTTATGCCCCTGATGAAGCCCTCAGCAACGAGGAGCTTATTCGCGAGAACTATCAGGGCATCCGCCCGGCGCCCGGTTATCCGGCCTGTCCGGAGCACACCGAGAAGGGGAGCATCTGGGAGCTGCTGGATGTCGAGCAGGCCATCGGCATGCAGCTCACCGAGTCCTACGCCATGTGGCCGGGGGCGGCGGTGTCGGGCTGGTACTTCTCCCATCCCGAGAGCAAATACTTTGCGGTGGCGCAGATCCAGCACGATCAGGTGGAAGATTACGCCGTTCGCAAGGGGATGACGCTGGCAGAGGCCGAACGCTGGTTGGGGCCAAACCTGAACTGACTCCCGTGTGACACCGGTTGATCTTTAACGAGAAACGGCGGCATCCTTGCACGGGTTGAACAACCTGCGCAGAGCCGCCGTTTAACCTGTTGGTCATAGTGACAGGTTAGAGTGCTGTTTGGTGTGGTTTGTCTTGTTGTCAGGATAAACAATTGGCGTTGTCTTGGCGCTGTGGCACCTTATACTCTCCCGCCCCATCCTGCCCAGGCACAGCCTTCTAGCGGAATTGTCATGAATATCGCCATTTTATCCCGTGAGCCGAAAAACTACTCCACCCGCCGTCTGGTCGAGGTGGCACAGGCGCGCGGTCATCAGGTAGAGGTGCTCGACACCCTGCGCTGCTATATGAATATCGCGTCCCACAACCCCTCCATTCACTACGAGGGTGGGGAGCTGGGAAGTTATGACGCCGTGATCCCGCGGATCGGGGCCAGCATTACCGCTTACGGTACCGCCGTGCTGCGCCAGTTCGAGATGATGAACACCATGGCCCTCAACAGCTCGGTGGCCATCAGCCGCTCCCGCGACAAGCTGCGGGCGATGCAACTGCTCTCCCGCCACGGCATCGGCCTGCCCATCACCGGCTATGCCCACAGCACCCACGACGTGCCCGACCTCATCACCATGGTGGGCGGGGCGCCGTTGGTGGTGAAGCTGCTGGAGGGAACCCAAGGGATTGGCGTGGTGCTCTGCGAGACTCAGAAAGCCGCCGAGAGCGTGATCGAGGCCTTTATCCAGACCAACAACAACATTCTGGTGCAGGAGTATATCCGCGAGGCCAATGGCGCCGATATCCGCTGTCTGGTGGTCAACGGCAAGGTGGTTGCCGCCATGCGCCGCCAAGCCCAGCCGGGGGAGTTTCGCTCCAACCTGCACCGTGGCGGCACCGCCGAGGCGATCAAGATCACCCCGGAAGAGCGCGCCACCGCGGTGCAGGCCGCCAAGATCATGGGACTGGATGTGGCGGGGGTGGATATCCTGCGCAGCGCCCGTGGCCCGCTGGTGCTGGAGGTCAACTCTTCCCCCGGCCTGCAAGGGGTGGAAGCCGCCTCGGGCAAGGATGTGGCCGGCAAGATCATCGAGTTCCTCGAACTCAAGGCGAGCCGCAAGAACAAACCGGCGGAGTGAGCCGCGGGCTTGCATCCGTCAGATAGAAACAGGGCGCCCTCGGGCGCCTTGTTGCTATCTGGCTGGTGGGTTGGCGGTGCCACTGCGCCCTCACCCTAACCCTCTCCCAAAGGGAGAGGGAACTGTTCGGCAGTGATCATTGCCAGCCTTGCGCTGAATACGCCATCCTCGAGCCGGGTGTCGATCTGCCAGCCCAGCTTCTCGCAGATGCGCTGAATGATGGTGAGGCCACAGCCGTAGCCGAGGATCTGATCCGGCGCCGCCGCCGTCGGGTTGCTGATGGTGAGCACCGGGCCACACAGCTCGATGTCGATATGTCCCTCGGCATAGCTCAGGGCATTTTTCAGCAGGTTGCCGAGGGCGATGGCGAGCAGGGAGAGGGGGGCGTTTACTTCGCTGCTCTCGTCCAGATTAAGCCGGATATCAAGTGCTTCCCGCTGCAACAGCGGAGCGAGGCGGGCCAGCTCCTGACGGATCAGCGGGGTCACCTGTTGCAGTGGCCGCTCCACCGCCTCCTTGCGGCCCAGCAGCAGGAAGGTCTCGGTGAGCAGCGCCATCTCGTCGGCGGCGGCGCGGATGCGGGTGGTGGCGCGGGCGGCCGGTGCGGGCAGATCCGTTACCTTGCCGAGCAGGGCCGCCGAGCCCTGAATCACCATGTTGGGGGTGCGCAGCTCGTGGCTGGCGAAGCGACTGAACTCCTGCTCGCGGGCGAACACGGCGCTCACCTCCTGCTTGCCGGCCAGCAGCGCCAGCTCGATATCCCTGAGCTCCTGCCAGGGGGCGTCGGGCTCGAAATCCGCCTGATCCGGGGTGAGGTGGGCGACCCTCTGTTGCAGCCGTTGCAGCGGCCCCGTGATATGGCGCACCAGCCAGATGCCGAAGCCGAGGCAGCCCAGCAGCAGGGTCACCCCGATCAGCCGGGTCGCCAGATGCAGCTTGTCCTCGTAGGGGTCGAGGTAGTCGTCTGCGTCGTCGTTGAAGACCAGATAGAGCAGTCCCTCGCCGGAGGGGTGACGGGCCACCAGAAAGTGTTTGTCCTCCTTGCCCAGCTGGTGCTCGAAAAAGCCGGGGGTCTGGTAGGGCTTCAGCCATTTCGGCAAGCGGCCCGCCTCGGTCCAGTAGCTGGAGAACTGTCTGGGGCTCGGGGCAGCGGCAGCCGGGCCGAGTCGTAGCCAGTCATCGCTGTAGCGAGTCACTTCCGCCTCCAGCCAGTGGCGCAGGCTCAGCTCCTCCATCTTGTCCTCGGCCACCAGCATCAAGCCGGAGAGCAGGATCAGCAGCACCACCCCGGCGCCGCCGAGCGCCATGATCAGGCGGCGGCGCAGGCTCGGCAGGCTCATGCGCTCACCAGTCGATAGCCCTGACCGTGCAGGGTCTCCAGCATGGGAGTGGGGAAGGGTTTGTCCAGCGCGTTGCGCAGGGCGTAGATATGGCTGCGCAGGGCATCGGAGTCGGGCTCCTCATCCCCCCAGACGGTGTCGAGCACCTCCTGACGGCTGACGATGGCGGGGGCGCGGCGGGCCAGCAGCGCGAGGATTTGGAACGGGATCTTGCCGAGCTTGAGGGGCTCACCGGCGCGGGTGGCGCGGCCGCTGGCGACATCGACCGTCAGATCGCCAACGCTGATGGCCCCCACATCGCCGCGCGGGCCACGCAGACTGAGGGCTTGCAGCCGTACCTCCAGCTCCTCCATGGCGAACGGCTTGACCAGATAGTCATCCCCTCCCGCCTTGAAGCCTGCCAGCTTGTCTTCCAGGCTGTCGCGGGCGGTGAGAAACAGCACGGGAGTGGCAATCCCCTGCTCGCGCAGGCGCGCTACCGTGCTGAGGCCATCGAGGCGCGGCATCATCACATCCATGATGATGACGTCGAAACGCTGATCCTCCAGCAGTTGCAGCGCCGCCTGACCGTGATAGGCACAATCGAGGCGGTGACCGGCCAGCTCCAGATAATCCATGATGGTTTCCGCCACCTGAGGATTGTCTTCCACTACCAAAATCTTCATGCTTTGCTCTCCTGGTTGGCGAGCGTTTCACGCTCTTTTCACACCGGATTCGGCATCCTGTCTGCCAGTGTAACCCCGAGGATCCCTGATGAAGAAGTCTCTCTGCGCCCTCCTGCTGTTGATCTTGTTGCCACTTGGCACCGCACAGGCGACCGAATTCAAACTGACCGGCCGCACCACCTGGCAGCTTGGCCAGTTGATGGTCAACGGCATGCCGTTCGTGATCGACGACCAGACCCGCTTCAAGGATTGGCTCAACGAGGATGATCTCGGCGGTACCTGGGTCGAGATGAAGGGGGTGGTGGAGAACGGCGTGCGCTATGTGCGCAAGGTCGAAGCCCTCGACGAAGATGACAAGGACGAAATGGATCTGGAGGGGCCGGTCGAAGGGGGGCGGATCTGGGGCTACACCACCTCGGATAACAGTCTGGCGCCGTTTGAAGGGCGCTGGCTCGAGCTGGAGTGCAAGTTTGACGGCATGCGCCTGAGCCGCTGCCGCGAGGATGACTGATCCGATCTCTGCGTTCCGATTAGAAATGCTCCCGAATGAAGCCCATGCTTGTCCAGCATGGGCTTTTTGTTCAGGGACGAACGAAGATGGAACAATCGAGAAAGTGGTGTGCATGGATGCTGGGAGTGCCGCTCTGGGCGGCGCAGGCGGGAGTCGACGAATTGTGGCTGGTGGAGCTGGAGCACAGCGACGGCATCCGCCTGCAATTTCAGGGGGCCGAGGTGGAGCAGGGCAGTGCCGCCGTCTGGCGGCAGGGGGAGATTTGGCCGCAGCCACTCAAACCCGGCGACCAGCTCGCTCTGCTGGTGGCTAATGGCGTTGCCACCCGGATTGAGCTGCTGGCCGCCAGAGCCCCGCTGGCCAATCAGCCCTGGCAGCGGGCGCAAGATCGCCTGCAATCCTTCGATGACCGGCAGCTCACGCTGGCAACCTTGGGCACAGTGCCACTCAATCCGCAGGTGCGCTGGGTCAACGGTTCGGCCGCCGATCTGCATGCCGGGAGCGAGCTGGTATTGATCCGTTCGGCGGATGGAATATTGCAGGGAATTGAAGTGATCAATTCGGAAGAGTAATTCAGCATCTTCTTATTTAATATAGGTTCACCATATTGTGGCAGCCATTAAATAATGGCTGCCACAATATTTATGATTTATTCCTCAATAAAGTCATCACTCTAATTATTTTCTTATACCACCATTATTTTGTTTGTCATGGATGTTTTTTGGTGGTTTATTTTATTTGTGTCAGGTTTTGTCGGAGTCCATACCTGTCAAATGAAAAAGGATATTTCTACACAATAACAATTATCGTATGTCTGAAAGAGGGATAAATGATGAATAGAATAATTACCGCCAATCTGGCGTTTTTGGCGTCTTCATTGATGCTCGCTCAGGTGCAGGCGGCTGAACCTGTCTACCCTGATCAGGTCAAGTGGGCGGGTCTTGGGACGGGCGTCTGTGCCAGTGGCTACCGTCCACTGACCCGCGATGAAGCCATGAGTATCAAGGGTAATCTGGTCAGCCGCATGGGGCAGTGGCAGATCACCGGGCTGGCGGAACGCTGGGTGATTATGGGGCCGGGATATAATGGCGAAATCAAACAGGGCACTGCCGGAGAAACCTGGTGTTATCCCAACTCACCGGTTTCTGGAGAAATACCAACACTCTCTGACTGGAATATTCCGGCGGGTGATGAGGTCGATGTGCAATGGCGGCTTGTCCATGATAATAATTATTTTATCAAGCCTGTTAGCTATCTCGCCCATTATTTGGGATACGCCTGGGTGGGTGGGAATCATAGCCCCTATGTCGGGGAAGATATGGATGTTACCCGGGTTGGCGATGGCTGGCTGATAAAGGGAAATAATGACGGCGGCTGCTCCGGATATCGTTGCGGGGAGAAGAGCTCCATCAAGGTAAGCAACTTCTCATATACTCTGGAACCCGACTCCTTCAGCCATGGTCAGGTCACCGAGAGCGGCAAGCAGCTGGTCAAGACCATCACGGCCAATGCGACCAACTACACCGACCTGCCCCAGCAGGTGGTGGTGACCCTGAAGTACGACAAGGCCACCAACTGGTCGAAGACCGATACCTACAGCCTGAGCGAGAAGGTGACCACCAAGAACAAGTTTCAATGGCCGCTGGTGGGGGAAACCGAACTGGCCATCGAGATCGCAGCGAGCCAGAGCTGGGCTTCCCAACATGGGGGCTCGACCACCGAGACCGTCTCGGTTGAAGCGCGCCCCACGGTGCCGCCTCACTCCAGCCTGCCGGTGCGGGTTGCCCTCTACAAGTCCAACATCTCCTACCCCTACGAGTTCAAGGCCGAGGTCAATTATGACCTGACCATGAAGGGCTTCCTGCGTTGGGGCGGCAATGCCTGGTATACCCATCCTGAGAATCGTCCGACCTGGGAGCACACCTTTGCCGTCGGCCCGTTCCGCGATAAGGCGAGCAGCATCCGCTACCAGTGGGACAAGCGTTATATCCCGGGTGAAGTGAAGTGGTGGGACTGGAACTGGGCCATCAGCGAGTATGGTTTGTCGACCATGCAGAATAACCTGGGTCGTGTGCTGCGCCCGATCCGTTCGGCGGTGACCGGTGACTTCTATGCCGAGAGCCAGTTTGCCGGTGATATCGAAATCGGTCAGCCCCAGACCCGTTCCGCGAAGGCTGCGCAGTTGCGTAACGCCTCTGCTGAAGGTGTGGCACTGACCGGCGTGGATCTGGATCAGGAGGCCCTTGCCAACGAAGGGTTTGGCAATGTATCCCTGACCATAGTTCCTGTTCAATAACCTCCCTCGCAGGCTCCTTTCATAGGGGCCTGTTTCTGTTCTGCGCAAGACGATGCACTTGTCCTGCGCCCCTCGATTTTCCCTCTTTTTCTCCTCTTCTCCCTGAATGATCACAGTGGGAACTTGTGGCTTGCCAAGGTGATGCCAACGCAGGTTTGACCTGTACTTGGGGTGGCCCCGTGAGCGAGGCATCGTTCACTCATTTGTTAAACGAGGCGTGTTGGCCAGATTGTTAACGGCTTGTGCTTTAGATTTTCCCCCTTATACTGGCGCCATCTTGTCGGAGTGCTGACCGTCGAACGACGCGAAGCTGAGACCGTTAATTCGGGATCCGTGGAACCTGATCAGGTTAAAACCTGCGAAGGGAACAAGGGTAACTTGCGGGTTACCGCGCCGGGGGAGGAACAAGCCTCTGCCGCTCATCGAAGGGATCACCCTTGATGGGTCAGGGCGCACAGGAGGGAGTCTGTCCCGTCCGGTTGTCCAGCACGTGGGGCGCCTTGCCCACAGCATGCAGAGAGCGGGAAGCGGCAGAACAGCGGCGCGGAGATCCATCCCGCGCGCACTCCCTCCCGAGATAAACACCCCGCCGCAAGTTCATCTTCTCCTCGAACTCCAGACAAGCAAATACCCATAACTTCAACCAGTTAATGTGAGTTTTGCTATGTCTACTTCTGTATCTGATACCGCCAAATCCAGCCGCCGCGAGCAGCGCTCCAGCGCCCAAGCTTTTATCGACAGCCTCAAGGGGATGGCTCATCCCAACTCCCGCCGCATCTTTATCGAAGGCTCCCGCGCCGATATCCAGGTACCCCTGCGGGAGATCCAGCTGGCCGACACCTTCGTCGGCGGCACCAAAGAGGATCCCAAATTCGAGCCCAACGAGCCGGTGCCGGTCTACGACACCTCTGGCCGTTACGGGGAGGAGGGGGTTGCCATCGACGTGCGCCGTGGCCTGCCGCGCCTGCGGGAGAACTGGGTGCTGGAGCGCGATGACACCGATGAACTGCCGGGGCTCAGCTCCACCTTCACTCAGGAGCGGCTGGCCGATGAGGGGCTGGATCACCTGCGCTTCGAGCATCTGCCAAAGCCGCGCCGTGCCAAGCCGGGTCGCCGGGTCACCCAGCTCCACTACGCCCGCGCTGGTATCGTCACTCCCGAGATGGAATTTATCGCCATTCGCGAGAACATGGGGCGCGAGCGGGTGCGCTCCGAGCTCCTGCGCACCCAGCATCCGGGTCAGGGCTTTGGCGCCAGACTGCCCCAGAACATCACCCCCGAGTTCGTGCGCGATGAGGTGGCCGCCGGTCGCGCCATCATCCCCAGCAACATCAACCACCCGGAAGCGGAGCCCATGATCATCGGCCGCAACTTCCTGGTGAAGATCAACGCCAACATCGGCAACTCGGCGGTCACTTCCAGCATCGAAGAGGAAGTGGAGAAGCTGGTCTGGTCCACCCGCTGGGGCGCCGACACCGTGATGGATCTCTCCACCGGCCGCTACATCCACGAGACCCGCGAGTGGATCCTGCGCAACAGCCCGGTGCCCATCGGTACCGTGCCCATCTATCAGGCGCTGGAGAAGACCAACGGCATCGCCGAGGATCTCACCTGGGAGCTGTTCCGCGACACCCTGCTGGAGCAGGCCGAGCAGGGGGTGGACTACTTCACCATCCACGCAGGCGTCTTGCTGCGCTTCGTGCCCATGACCGCCAAGCGCCTCACCGGCATCGTTTCGCGCGGTGGCAGCATCATGGCCAAGTGGTGCCTGTCGCACCACAAGGAGAACTTCCTCTACGAGCACTTCCGCGAGATCTGCGAGATCTGCGCCGCCTACGACGTGAGCTTGTCGCTGGGTGACGGTCTGCGTCCGGGCTCCGTCTATGACGCCAACGACGAGGCCCAGTTCGCCGAGCTGCGCACCCTGGGCGAGCTCACCAAAATTGCCTGGGAATACGACGTGCAGGTGATGATCGAGGGGCCTGGTCACGTGCCCATGCACATGATCGAGCGCAACATGACCGAGCAGCTCGAGCACTGCCACGAGGCGCCCTTCTATACCCTGGGCCCGCTCACCACCGACATTGCCCCGGGGTACGATCACTTCACCTCCGGCATCGGCGCCGCGCTCATCGGCTGGTACGGCTGCGCCATGCTCTGCTACGTGACCCCCAAGGAGCATCTGGGGCTGCCCAACAAGGAGGATGTGAAGCAGGGGCTGATTACCTACAAGATCGCCGCTCACGCTGCCGATCTGGCCAAGGGGCACCCGGGCGCTCAGATCCGCGACAACGCCATGTCCAAGGCGCGCTTCGAGTTCCGCTGGGAGGATCAGTTCAATCTGGCGCTGGATCCCGACACCGCTCGCGCCTACCACGACGAGACCCTGCCGCAGGAGTCCGGCAAGGTGGCCCACTTCTGCTCCATGTGCGGGCCCAAGTTCTGCTCCATGAAGATCACCCAGGATGTGCGTGCCTACACCGCTGAACTGAATGCCGCCAAGCTGGAGGCTGTGGAGATCAAGCTGGTCGGTATGGATGGCCAGCAGGAGCAGGTGGTGGCTCAGGTGGAGAGCGGCATGGCCCGCATGGCAGAGACCTTCAAGGAGACCGGTGGCGAGATCTACCATCAGGCGGCGGCGCTGAAACAGGCCGCAGGGGAGGAGGCGTGAGCAGCACAAGCGGGGCTGTCAGCCCCGCCGATCTGCCGCCAGTGACGGACTCCCGCCCAGTTGTCTGGACCATCGCCGGTTCCGACTCCGGTGGCGGTGCCGGCATTCAGGCCGACTTGCACACATTGCACGACCTTGGCGTGCACGGCTGCTCGGTCATTTCCGCCATCACCGCCCAGAACTCGGTGGCGGTGAAGATGGTTGACCCCGTGCTGATGCAGACCTTCACCGCCCAGATCGATGCCCTCGGCGTCGATCTGCCGCCCGCCGCCATCAAGATCGGTCTGCTGCCGACCCGGCTTCACGTCGAGGTGCTGGCCCGTCGACTGGCGGCCATTGAGGCTCCCTTCGTAGTCTACGACCCGGTGGCCATCGCCAGCACCGGCACCCCGATGGCGGAGCCCAATATGCTGGAGGCGGTGCGCGAGCAGCTGTTGCCACGTCTGTCGCTCATCACCCCCAACGGCCCCGAACTGGAAGCCCTGACCGGCTTGCCGGTCAGCAGCCCAGAGCTGGTGCGCCTCGCCGCCCGCCGTCTGCGCGAACTCGGTGCCCGCGCCGTGCTGGTCAAGGGCGGTCATCTGGAGTGGAGCGGCGATCTCTGCCTCGACTACTACCAGGACGAGACCCGCGAGTTCTGGTTGGCGGCGCCGCGCCTCGACACCCGCCACGGCCACGGCACCGGCTGTTGCTACGCCAGCGCCATCGCCGCCGTGGTGGCGCAGGACTATCCGGTGGAGGACGCCATCACCCTGGCGCGGGCCTACCTGCAACAGGGATTGGCGGCGGCGCAGGGAGTGGGGGCAGGCCCCGGCCCCATCGCCCATCTCGGCTGGCCGACCTGTCTTGCCCACTTCCCCCGCGCCGTGTTGGCGGGCTCAACCCTCGATCGCCGCTTCGGACTCTATGAGACAAGCAGCGCCCGCCTGCCGCAGGGCCCCTTCGCGCCGACCGAACACAACCTCGGCCTCTATCCGGTGGTGGATTCGGTCAAGTGGCTGCGCCGCCTGCTGGGGCAGGGGGTCAAAACCATCCAGCTACGGATCAAGAATCTGCCCGCCGCAGAGGTGGCGCCGGCCATTCGTGATGCTGTGGCGCTTGGTCGCCGCCATGGGGCGCGGCTCTTTATCAACGACTACTGGCAGCAGGCCATCGAGGCAGGCGCCTGGGGCGTCCATCTGGGGCAAGAGGATATGGAGACCGCCGATCTCGCCGCCATTCAGGCGGCCGGGCTGCGCCTTGGCATCTCCACCCACGGCTACTTCGAGCTGATGCGAGCCCGCGAGCTGGCCCCCTCCTATATCGCGCTGGGCCATATCTTCCCGACCAACACCAAGGCGATGCCTTCGCGCCCGCAGGGGCTGGTGCGGCTGCACCGCTACCGCGCCCTGATGTGCGACTGGCCGACGGTCGCCATCGGTGGCATCAGTGAGGAGCGGGTGGCGGCGGTCAAGGCAAGCGGGGTCGGCAGCATCGCGCTGGTCTCGGCCATCACGGCCAGCGATGACTGGCAGGGGGCGACCGAACGGCTGCTTGCTGCCGTGGGGGCGGGGGATGAGCCGCGCTCGGCCACTGTTATACGGGAGGCAGAACATGCGCTCTGATGCCGCTTCTCTTAGTGACAAAGAGTATTTGCGATACGGCCGCCAGCTGATGCTGGCGGAAGTGGGTGAAGAAGGGCAGGCACGGCTGAAAGATAAGTCCGTGCTGATCATCGGCCTTGGCGGGCTTGGCTCGCCGCTCGCCCTCTATCTCGCCGGGGCCGGTGTGGGCACCTTGTGGCTGGCCGATGGCGATACGGTGGATTCCAGCAATCTGCCGCGCCAGATCCTGTTCGATAGCGAGGCAGTCAACCACTCCAAGGCGGAGCTGGCCCGCGAGCGCTTGGCCGCCCACAACCCGTTGGTGGAGCTGATTGCCATTAACCAGCGGCTCGATGCCGCCAGCCTGCCGGAGTTTGTGGCCGAGGTGGATCTGGTGATCGACTGCTGCGACAACCTCGCCACCCGCCAGGCCATCAACGCCGCCTGCGTGGCTCAGGGCAAGCCCTGGGTCTGTGCCGCCGCAGTGGGTTGGCAGGGGCAGCTGATGGCGCGAACCAGCAGCGATCACGCCTGCTACGCCTGCCTCTATCCGCTGGATACCAAGGTGAGCCAGCGCTGCGAGACCAGCGGCGTCACCGGCCCGCTGGTCGGGGTGATGGGCTCTTTGCAGGCGCTGGAGGCACTGAAACTGCTGTTAGGGATGCCAAGCCCGGTGGCCGGCACATTGCGCCGTTTCGATGCGTTGGCCCATCAGTGGCAGACCTTCACTCTGGCCCCCGATCCCGATTGCCCGGTTTGCGGACAGCGCCGATGCCCGACACACGATAAGGAGATCACCCCATGACCCTCACCATCCGACTCAACGATAAAGCGCAACCTCTGACGGCAGGGCAGAGCGTGGCCGACCTGCTGGCGGCGCAAGACGTTAATCCACAGGGAGTGGCGGTAGCCCTCAACGGCGCCGTGCTGCCCCGTGGCCGCTGGGCCGAGACCCGTCTCAATGATGGGGATGAACTTCACCTCTTCACCGCTATTGCGGGGGGCTGACATGCTCAAAATTGCCGATCACACCTTCTCATCGCGCCTCTTTACCGGCACCGGCAAGTTTGCCCGCCCGGATCTGATGGCCGCCGCCATCGAGGCGAGCGGCTCTCAACTGGTCACCATGGCCATCAAGCGGCTCGAACCGGGCAAAGCCCACGACGATATCCTGAGCCCCTTGCTGCAACTCGGGGTCAAGCTCTTGCCCAACACCTCCGGCGCCAAGACTGCCGCCGAGGCGGTGTTTGCCGCCCACCTCGCCCGCGAGGCGCTGGGGACGAACTGGCTGAAGCTGGAGATCCACCCCGATCCTCGTTACCTCTTGCCCGATCCCATCGAGACGCTGAAAGCCGCCGAGCAGCTGGTGAAAGAGGGCTTTGTGGTGCTGCCCTACTGCGGCGCTGACCCCGTGCTCTGCAAGCGGCTCGAAGAGGTGGGCTGCGCAGCCGTGATGCCGCTCGGCGCGCCCATCGGCTCCAATCAGGGGTTGGTGACCCGGGAGTTTCTCTCCATCATCGTCGAGCAGGCCAATGTGCCTGTGGTAGTTGATGCGGGCATCGGTGCGCCGAGCCACGCGGCCGCCGCCTTTGAGCTGGGGGCCGATGCCGTGCTGGTCAACACCGCCATCGCGGTGAGCGGCGACCCGGTCGCCATGGGCCGCGCCTTTGCGCTGGCCTGCACCGCCGGTCGCAGCGCCTATGAGGCAGGTCTCGGCGCCCGCGCCCTGCAGGCGCAAGCCTCCAGCCCGCTCACCGATTTTCTGGGGGCGTTATGAGTCATGATGCTGGCGCGATGAGTGACTTCGAGCCTTTTGCACAACCCCAAGTGCGCCTGAGTGATAGCCCCCCTCTCGGCTCTTCACAAAATAAGGGAGAGGGGCTGGGGGTGAGGGCTAAGGATCCTACCTTTCTCGACCGATGGCAGGAGCTTGACTGGGACGATATCGGCATGCAGATCCGCGCCAAGACGGCCGCCGATGTCGAACGGGCGCTGGGTTCACCCCGCCGCACTCTGGCCGATTTTATGGCGCTGATCTCCCCAGCCGCCGAAGCGTATCTGCCGCAGATGGCAGTCGAGGCCGAGCGGCTGACCCGCCAGCGCTTTGGCAACACCATCGGCTTCTATGTGCCGCTCTATCTGTCGAACCTCTGCGCCAACGACTGCTCCTATTGCGGCTTCTCCATGAGCAACCGCCTCAAGCGCAAGACCTTGAATGCAGAGGAGATTGAGCGCGAGTGTCTGGCCATCAAGGCGCGCGGTTTTGACAGCGTGCTGCTGGTGACCGGTGAGCACGAGCACAAGGTGGGGCTCACCTATTTTCGCGAGGTGATGCCCATCATCCGCCGCCACTTCAGCACGGTGGGGATGGAGGTGCAGCCCCTCTCGCAGGCCGAATATGCCGAACTGAAGAGCCTCGGCCTCGACGCCGTCATGGTCTATCAGGAGACCTACTACGCCCCCACCTACGCCCGCCACCATCTGCGCGGCAACAAGCGGGACATTGCATGGCGCCTCGCCACGCCGGATCGGCTCGGCCGCGCCGGTATAGACAAAATCGGCTTGGGGGCGCTGATCGGCCTATCCTCGGACTGGCGCGCCGACAGCTACTTTGTCGCCGAGCATCTGAGCTGGCTTGAGCGCCACCACTGGCAGAGCCGCTATTCCCTCTCCTTCCCGCGCCTGCGCCCCTGCACCGGTGGGCTGGAGCCTGCCGTCATCATGTCGGATCGCCAGCTGGCCCAGCTTATCTGCGCCTGGCGTCTTTTCTCGCCCACGCTGGACTTGTCCCTCTCGACCCGCGAGTCTGCCACCTTTCGCAACGGCGCGGTGCGCCTTGGCATCACCCAGATGTCGGCCGAGTCGCGCACCCAGCCAGGGGGCTATGCCGAGGGGGATAAAGAGGAGCTGGAGCAGTTTGCCATCCACGACGACCGCCCGGTGGGGGAAGTGGCCGCCGCCGTGCGGCAGGCGGGTTTGCAGCCGGTGTTTAAGGATTGGGAGCCGTTTTTGGGTCGCTAACGACGTTTACACCTGCGGTAACAGATCGCGGCAAGCAGATCGGAGGGGCAGATCCCCGCCACTGCTTGCCGCTTCGCTTTGTGTGCTGATATGGGATTGTTTCTTTGGTGTAACGATGTTTCTTGATATCGTTTCGCCAGTGCAAAAATCGTAGCTACTGGTCAGCTATCGCATAGGTCACTGCGGCCATTAGCAATGGCCGATTTGGAGTAAGAGTTGTGCCGAGGATGGCTATGTAGCATGTGTAGGGGGCAATAAGCGGAGCGCATTGCACCGCGATAGTGACGAGAAGTGCAATTCACTTCGTTCATTGCACCCTGCAGTACTAAGCACCTCGGTGAAATACTTGCCATCAATCATCCACACTTAATTTTTATGTGCTTGCATAGCAATATCATACTGTTTTTTTATCCATTCAGGATTATACAGTTGAATTGTAACATCCTCGATAGGCTTCATTTTTAGCTCTGGAGCAAATAAATCAGCGCCAAGCATGCAACCTAAGTCAACGACTACTTTTATTAACATCTCCCACGCATGCTTGCATAGCAAAGTAACTTCAGTATCGAGGTGTTCATCAAGGCACCACTCACGAACAACTGCTGTAAATTCTCCACTATCATCATGTTCAGTATAAAGAATGCCCAAAAAGTCTGATTCTTTAGCAGCAAAATTAATATATGTGAGTATCGCCTCTTCACTATCGTGACTAGGATCAATTGATATGCCCAGCCCTAGCTTCAATTTCTTATTGCGGGTAAAGCCGATTGTACCTTTACTCGCGGTTTCTAATGCCTTTTGATGAACAACAATATCTCTCTGTTTTGATAGATATGATATTATTGGGTCTTTAGATATTTCTTTTCTTTTTTCTTTATACCATTCTTTAAGGTCATTATTTACTTGCACTTCCATGGAAATGATCTGGCTAACTTCTTTTATGGCTCGGAGAAATGAAGATAAAGCCCAGCGGAATTTGGCAGCACAATGATAATGCTCCTGCATTAACTCAACATACCATTGAGCTTCATTTAAGCGATCCATGGATGAACCAAGTGTTTTAACTGCCAATGTGTTTGGGCACTTCATATTGTCTATACCTTACTCGGTCTCATATAACGCCAGATTAAGTAGTAGACAACGCAAGCATTGAACAAAAATATACTAGCTTTAGTAGTAAAATATAATTTGTGTTGCGAATGCCATGCGTTGTCTATCTCTTATGAATTGTTTGCTATTTTTATTCGGCTTCGAATTCAGCAATCAATTCTTCTACTCGTTGGCGGTATTGCCCATTGTTGGCAAGAAAATGATCAAGGGGCATCGTTGTACTTTCTTCTTCCCAATTAAAATGACTTACTGGCTTAGATGTTCCTTCTCTTACTTGGTATGTGCCATTTTCTAATTTATCAAGAAAAATGAATGACTCGTTATCGTGGCCACTTACCTTGTAAAAAATTCGCTTACTTTTCATATATAATGCCTGCTTAATTTTTTGTTAAACAAAAAGTTCATGTTAAATCATGAAATTACAACCAACCTCTGATGTTGAAATTATTCGCCCAACACCATCTTTAGGCTCTTTTTTGTAACAGAGCAACAATACACTGAAGGGGCGGAAATGAAAAGTTACTCTACTTCTAGTTGCTCCTCGATTGCTCCTTCGAAGCCGGTGTTGCAGTTGTTGGTTAGGTTGTGGCTGTCGTTGGTCATTGCGGAGATTCTGGTATTCCTACTTTTTTATTGAGGCGAAATTGAGAGGTCATTATTTGGAAGTGAGCTATAGCTATCACCCACTCACGTCAGATAAGCCTACATATTTCGCTCTGCGATATAAATCAGTCTGCGGTAACAAGGGCATAAATATGCGCATCAAGGGGCTGGTCATGTAGGAATATGCGATTTCTTGCCAAACACTCAAAGGTGGCCCCTGCGGCGATGGCAACGGCTTCGCTGGCACTATTGCCGACCCCCATCACGAGCTCCAGCCGAAATAGACCCAAGCGTTCAAAGCCAAATTCACGCAGCAGAGCGACCGCCTGTCGGGCGATGCCGCAGCCTTGGCGGGATTGGCGTACCCAATAGCCGATATTGCCGTAGCGATGATGAGGCGACAGCTGGTTGATACCGGCGCCACCCAGCAGTTGGCCGGTGGTGGCGCAGAAGATGCCCATGTCAAAGGCGCGTCCCGCCGCACAATCCTGCTCGCAGCTGGCAAACCACGCCAGCGCGCTCTCCCGGGTAAATGAAGGGGAGCACCAGTTCATCCATTTGCCGACCGTCTCGATGGATTCGTGGGCCGCGCGGACAAACTCGTCGGCATCGACCGGTTCGAACGGGCGGATCACGAGCTGAGTGTTGGCAAGGTGCGGGAGTGTCATCACTTATCCTGCTTTTTCAGAAAGTAACTGATATGCCCCGGCGGCATATCGGGCAGCTGGCCAAAGACTTCGTAACCCTGCTTCTGGTAGAAGGGGAGGGCCTGAAAACTGGTGGTTTCCAGATGGTAGTTGCTGATGCCCTGGCTTTGGGCGTACTGCTCCATGGCGCCGAGCAGGCGGCCGCCCCAGCCATCACGACGAATGCTTTCGTCGATCCAGAGCCAGTCGACGTGCAGCCAGCCCCACTTGATGTCGGCGATGATGCCGCCGTGTACCTTGCCCTCTTTATCCTTGATAAAGCTGGCGATCCGCTCGCGCCGAAGTTCGTACAGTTGAGGGCCTGCCTGGCTTACGTTGTAGCCCGTCAGGCCAATGCGCAGCGCTTCAACATCATCGTCCTGCGGCGCTTGGGGTGGGGTGAGTTGCATATGGGCTCCTGCGGTATGGGTTGTGGCGGCGTCAAAGGGTTAAAGCAATACCCGTTTGGACTCTGTTTGGTCAAGTGTTCTGGTCGCTCGCCACCAAGCGTGCATGGTATGGCGGCCAGTCAATGGCCCTTGCAACTTCCATCCCCCTTGCATCACCCCAGAGTGAGGCGCAGACTGTTTGGCCTTGTTTTTATGCGATTCGATTCAAGGCAACCATCATGACTCCTGCCATCAACCTGCTGAAGAAGCTCAAAATTCCCCACAAGCTCTACCCCTACGAGTGCGAAGCCCACGACGATTTCGGCAAGCATGCCGCGACCCAGCTCGGGCTGCCGGAGGCGCAGGTGTTCAAGACTCTGGTCGCCCATCACGACAAGCAGGCGGTGGTGGCCATCGTTCCCTCATCCGGCATGTGCAGCCTGAAACAGCTGGCCAAGGCGACCGGTCTCAAGAAGGTGGAGATGATGAAACCGGCGGAAGCGGAGAAGCTGACCGGCTATAAGGTCGGCGGCATCAGCCCGCTGGCCCAGAAGAAATTGCTGCCCACCGTGCTCGACGAGTCGGCGCTGCAGTTTGACGAGATCCTGGTGAGCGGCGGCAAGCGCGGCCTCTCGGTCGGTGTGGCGCCGCAGGATATGCTGACGCTGATGAAGTGGATCGCCGCACCTATCGGCGAAGAGTAGTGCCGGGCACGGTGTGAACCTGCCCTCCGGGCCTGTGGTGGTCCGGAGGCGATGTGACCCGTGAGGATATCTGCCCGCATCCTCCTGTTTGTCGTGTTGCTTATCCTCGTCATAGGCCGCGCCAAGGTGGGGGGCCCACGCTCAGGGCTACACTGAAAGTAACCCTTCAACCAAGGCGCGGTTTATGTCACCCCTGCATCTGCTGGCTGCCGCTCTGTTCTGCATGTTGTCGCTGACCGGACAGGCGGCCACCCGGTTTACCTATATCAGCCCGGAGAGCGAGCGAGATCCGCGCACCACTTATGATCGGGAGCTGCTGCGGCTCGCCCTCGACAAGACTCGCGACCAGTTTGGCGACTATCTGCTGGAGCCTGCGCCGCCCATGACCAAGGCGCGTGAGCGGCTCAGCATGCAGCTCGACAGCTATCCCAACCTCTTTGTAATGGACAGCTACAGCAGCACCCGCGAGGGGCTGGGGCTCACCTATGTCCGTTTTCCCATCCATCTGGGCATCGTCAGCTACCGCATCTGTTTTGTCAGCCCACAGCGCCAAGGGGCGGTGAGCAAAGTGACCGACCTCAAGGGGTTGCGCCAGTTCACCTTCGGTCAGGGCAAGGGGTGGCTGGATGTGGATATCCTGCGTTACGCCGGGATGGAGGTGGTGGAAGTGGAGGGGTACGAGAAGCTGTTCAAGATGGTGGCGCGGGGCCGCTTCGATCTCTTCTGCCGCGGGGTGAGCGAGCTGCGCAGCGAGCAGCTGACCCACAAGGAGATGACGGATCTGCTGGTGGATGACGCACTGTTGATCTACTACCCGCTGCCCCGGGTTTTCTACACCAATCCCAACAATCGCGAGGCGCTCAAGCGGGTCGAGCGGGGGTTGCAGCTGGCGTGGCAGGATGGTTCGCTACAGGCGCTGTGGCGCAAGAGCTTTGGCCCGGCCATCGCCTTTGCCAAGCTCTCCCAGCGCCGACTGTTGCGACTGGATAATCCCTTCCTCGACGGGATCAGCTTCGATTACCGCCCCTACTTCTACAATCCGCAGACCAATCGCTTCGGCGATTACTGAGGTGCCTGCCGCTGGCGGCAGAGGGCCAGCCAGGCCTCTGCGGTGCGCGACAGATAGCGCTCGCTCGGCCAGATCACCCCGAGTCGCCAGCTCAATTCGGGCTCCAGCGGCCGCAGCACCAGACTATCCGGGGTCAGCCGGTTGCAGACCGGCTCCGGCAAGAAGGCGACCCCCATGCCGCTGCGTACCATGGCGGTGAGAAAATCCCACTGGCTGCTGCGCGCCGCCACCTGCGGCACAAAGCCCGCCTCCTGACACGCCTGCTCCAACCGCTCGCTCAGGGTAAACGCCTGGGTATAGAGCAGGAAGGGCTCCTCCTGCAGGGACTCCAGCCGCAGCGGCGCCTCGCCATGCCAGCGGGGTTGATCAGGCAACACTACCCGGATCGGGTATTGATCCAGCTCCAGCGCGCTGAGGGCGCCCCCCTCTTTGGTCGGCAGCATGGTGATAGCGAGATCCAGCTCCCCCTCCAGCACCGCCTGTTCGATGCGGCGACCGCCGTACTCCACCAGGGTCAGCTCCACCTTGGGATAGCGGGTGCGGTAGGCGCGGATTAGATCCGCATAGACGTGCCCCACCATGGGGGGAATGCCGAGGGTGAGGCGACCATGTTGCAGACTCTGCAGATCCGCCAGTTCGGCCTCCAGCTGCTGCATCTCCGCCAAGATGGTCTGGGCCCGGTTGAACAGCACCTGGCCGCTGTCGGTCAGGGTGAAGCGGCGTCCCTCCCGGTTGAGCAGGGGTTGGCCCAGCTCCTCTTCGATATTGCGGATCATCTTGCTGATGGTGGGCTGGGTGACGAACAGCTTTTCGGAGGCGCGGGTGAAGCTTTTTTCCCGCACCAGTTCGACAAAATAGCGCAGGGCGCGAATATCCATGGACTCTCTCGACTCGTGTTGGCGGGTACGGGATGAAGTATGCCTATGCGGCATGAATTTGATAATTTTAATTCATTTCTGGCAGGTTTTGCTCAACTCTATACTGTGAGCCGGTTCACAGAAAGACGATGATCATGAAAGCCCTCTGCTTGCGCTGGTTACAGACTCCCTTCCAGATTGTGTTGCTGGCGGCCATCTGGCTGCTGGCCGATACCGCGGTTCGAACCCTCCATCTGCCGCTGCCCGCCAACCTCACCGGCATGCTGTTGCTGCTGGCCTGCATCCTGCTCGGAGTGGTCAAGGCCGAATGGTTCAGTGCCGGTGCGCGCTGGCTGCTGGCGGAGATGCTGCTCTTCTTCGTGCCCGCCGTGGTTGCGGTGGTCAACTATCAGGATCTGCTGTTGCAGGAGGGGTGGCGCATCATGGTGGTGCTGCTGGTGAGCACCACGCTGGTGCTCGGTACCACGGCGCTGGTGGTGGACCGGGTCTACCGCCTCGAACTGAAACTGGCCCGCAGGAGTCGCCGTCATGTCTGATACCCTGCTCGGGCTGATCTGTTTCGCCCTCACCCTGCTCTTCTATTACGCCAGCAAATGGCTCTACGGCAAAAAGCGGATCCTGCCGCTGATGCCGCTGCTGCTGGCGCCGACCCTGCTGGTGGCCGTGGTGCTGCTGTTCCACATCCCCTATCAGGATTACATGGCGGAATCCCACTGGCTGCTCTGGCTGCTGGGCCCCGCGACAGTTGCCTTCGCGGTGCCGGTCTACGAGAACCGCCAGCTCATCCGCCGCCACTGGTTGTCGCTGTCGGTGGGGGTGGTCGCCTCGGTCATCATGGCGGTGGGGAGTACCGTGCTGCTGGCCCGCTGGCTGGATCTCTCCGACATGCTGCAACGCAGTCTGGCGATGCGATCCATCACTACGCCGTTTGCGGTGGAGGCGACCCGCGCCATCGGCGGTCAGAGCGATCTCACTGCGCTGTTTGTGGTGCTCACCGGTGTCATCGGTATGGCGGTGGGGGAGAGCGTGCTCACCGTGCTGGCCATTCGCAGCCGTCTCGGCAAGGGGGCGGGGTTTGGAGCCTCGGCCCACGGCGCCGGCACCGCTAGGGCCTATCAGATGGGCAACGAAGAGGGCGTGGTCTCCAGCATGGTGATGATGATCGCCGGCATGGTAACCGTGCTGCTGGCACCCCTGCTGGGCCAGCTGTTCTGGTAGGCTGAGCTTCCCTTTACAAGGCTGCTCGTCCCGGCGCTACACTCTAGTGAGCGTGTATTTCCGGGATGAGCAGTATGACCTTTCATCGCCTCGCTTCCTGCTTGCTGCTGTGCAGCATCTTCCTCCTTGCCAGCCCACTACGGGCGAGCGACGTCATCACTCATATCAGCCCCGAGAGCGATCGGGACTTGCGTACCCTCTATTTTCGCGATCTGTTGCAGCTGGCGCTGGAGAAGACCCGCGATAGCTTCGGTGACTACGAGCTGCGAACCGCGCCGCCGATGAACCGTATCCGGATGCGACAGATTGTGCAGACTCAGCAATACCCCAATCTGTTTGTGGCCGACAGTCTGCGCCCGGCCGCAGAGAGCGAAGCGCTGGATTACGTCCGCTTTCCGGTGGAGCTGGGCATCCTCGGTTATCGCATCTGCTTTGTCAGTCCGCAGCAGGCCGATGCGGTGGCAAGGGTCAATACCCTGGCCGAGCTGCAGCAATTTCTGCACGGGCAGGGGCGTGGCTGGCAGGATGCGGAGATCCTGCGTCATGGGGGATTCAAGGTGCAGGAGATCGATGGTTACGAGCGGCTGTTCAAGCTGGTGGCTCGCGGTCGTATCGATCTTTTCTGCCGCGGGGCCAACGAGCTCTTTATCGAGCAGGAGCAGCACAGTGACCTGCCCGGCCTCACCGTGGACCGGCGAGTGGCGCTGCACTATCCCTTTCTCCACCTCTTCTACACCCACAAGGATAATCAGGTCGCCATCCGCCGCCTCTCGGTCGGCCTCAAGCTGGCGTGGCGGGATGGCTCGCTGCAACAGCTCTGGCTGCGCCACTTCAAACCTTCCCTCGAGCAGGCGCAGCTCCACAGGCGCCTGTTGTTCGAGTTGGCCAATCCGCGCCTTGATAAGGTGGACTTTGACTATCGGGCCTACCACTACAACCCCGTCGACGGGACGTTCGGGCCCGGGCTGCCTTGATCCTGATGGGGCTGTTCCCGGATAAAGGGCCGTCTCTGCTGATGTGCTAAACCATGCACAAAAAGCATGTTTTTTATTATTTAAATTCATTTTTTGAAGGTTGGTGCGCTGCATATACTGGGTGTCGCTTCACGGTTCAGGTTTGCTCCTGCCCGCTTCTGGCTTGTGCGAGTGAGCCTGAATCGTCCTGCTGCGGCGTCTTGATGTTCTGCATGAAGGCGTCCATCACTGGGCCGGGATCGATCCCGGCAGGTATTACAGCTGACGGAGCCTTGTTATGTTTAGTCCCCACTCTTGCGCCCTGATTGTCGAAGGGGGCGCGATGCGCGGCATCTTTGCCAGCGGCGTGCTCGATGCGTTTGTCGAAAGTCACCACTACCCGTTCGATTTCGTCATGGGCGTCTCGGCCGGTGCCACCAATCTGGTCTCTTATCTGAGCGAGCAGCCGCGCCGCAGCCACCACATCATCACCGAGCTGGCTTGCAGTTCCCGGTTTCTCGATCCCCTGCGCTTTGTCAAAGGGGGCGATTTGGTGGACATCGGCTGGCTGTGGCAAGCCAGTCGCCATCGCTTCCCGCTCGATCTCGAGACTTTCTGCGCCCGCGACATTCCCTTCTATGCGGTGGCGACCGATGTGGCGCGCGGCAAGGCCATCTATCTGCCGGTGCGGCCCGACAACATGGATGAGGTGCTGACCGCCACCTGCGCCCTGCCGGTGGTGCAGCACGATACCCCCTGCGTCGATGGTCGCCCGATGGCCGATGGCGGGATCAGCGACTCCATTCCGGTGATCGAGGCCTATCGTCGCGGGGCGCGGCGGATGACGGTGGTGCTGTCGGAGCCCTGGGGATATCGCAAGAAGCCGGCCCGTTTCTGCTGGATGGTCAAAGCCTTGCTGAAAACCCAGCCTGCACTGGCGCAAGCCATGCTGGAGCGGGATCTCGCCTACAACCGGGCACTCGATTTCATTGCCAATCCCCCTGCCGATTGCGAGATCGAGGTGATCGCGCCACCGGCCGATTTCATGGTCTCCCGTTTTACCCAGGACCCGGTCAAGCTGGAGTCCGGCTATCTGCAGGGTTACTGGCAGGGGCGCCAGAGCCTGCTGCGGGCCCGTGGAGAGGCGCGAGCGGTGGCCTGACTGGTTTGCCGGGTGCTGAATATAAAAAGGGGAACCTCGCGGTTCCCCTTTTGCATGCTTGTGCGGTAGTTGCTGATTACAGCATCTGCTTGAGGCGATAGAGCAGATCCAGTGCCTGGCGGGGAGTGAGCTCGTCCGGGCGCACCGCTGCCAGCTCTTCCAGCACCGGATGGGGCTGCGGGGCGAGAGTCACCGGAGCCGGGCGGCTTTCACCGGCTGCGACCGGAGTGGCGCTTTCCAGTTCGTGCAGTTTGTGACGGGCCTGCTGGATCACCGATTTCGGCACCCCGGCCAACGCTGCCACTTGCAGACCGTAGGAGCGGCTGGCTGCGCCTTCCTGTACCGCGTGCATAAAGGCGATGGTGTCGCCGTGCTCCACCGCATCGAGGTGGACGTTGGCCAGCCCGCTCATCAGCTCCGGCAAGCGGGTCAGCTCGAAGTAGTGGGTGGCGAACAGGGTGTAGGCGCCAATCTTGCTCGCCAGTTGCTCGGCGCAGGCCCACGCCAGCGAGAGGCCGTCGTAGGTGCTGGTGCCGCGGCCAATCTCGTCCATCAACACCAGACTGCGGGCGGTGGCGTTGTTGAGGATATTGGCGGTCTCGGTCATCTCCACCATAAAGGTGGAGCGGCCGGAGGCGAGATCGTCCGATGCCCCGATGCGGGTGAAGATGCGGTCGATGGGGCCGATGCGGGCGCTGTCGGCGGGCACGAAGGCACCTATATGGGCCAGCAGCACGATCAGCGCGGTCTGGCGCATGTAAGTGGATTTACCGCCCATGTTGGGGCCTGTGATGATCAGCATCCGCCGTTCCCGCTCCAGCCGGATCGGGTTGGCGATAAAGGGGTCGGTCATTACCTGCTCCACCACCGGATGGCGGCCCGCCTCGATCAGGATCTGATCCTCATCGATGAGGGTCGGGCAGCAGTAGTCGAGGGTCTCGGCCCGCTCGGCCAGATTAGCCAGCACGTCCAGCTCCGCCAGTGCGGCTGCGGAATCCTGCAGATCGCCGAGGTGCGGTAGCAGGGCATCGAGCAGCTCTTCGTAGAGCCGTTTCTCCAGCGCCAGCGCCTGGGACTGGGCGGTGAGAACCTTGTCCTCGTACTTCTTCAGCTCATCGATGATGTAGCGTTCGTTGTTCTTGAGGGTCTGGCGGCGGATGTAGTGGGCCGGCACCAGATGGCTGTTGGCGCGGCTCACCTCGATATAGAAGCCGTGCACCTTGTTGTAACCCACCTTGAGGGTGTTGATGCCGGTCAGCAGCTTCTCCCGCTCCTCGATGCGGGCGAGGCTGGCGGTGGCGCCGTTGGCCAGATCCCGCAGCTCGTCCAGCTCCTGATTGAAGCCGTCACGGATGACGCCACCATCGCGGATCAGCACCGGCGGCACTTCCATCACCGCGCGCTCCAGCAGGTCGAGCAGCTCGGGGAAGGTGCTGGCGCGCTCGGCCAGCTGTTGCACCGCTTCGTGCTCGTTGTCCGCCAGCAGGCGCTGCAACTCGGGCAACTGGGCGAAAGCCTGCCGCAGGCGGGTGAGATCGCGCGGGCGGGCCGAGCGCAGGGCGAGGCGCGCCAGCACCCGTTCCACATCGCCGACCTGACGCAGCAGGTTGCCCAACTCGTCGTAGAGGTTCTGCTCAATGAGCTCCTTGATGGTGCTCTGGCGACCTTTCAGGATCACCCGATCGCGGATCGGCTGGTGGATCCAGCGCTTGAGCAGGCGGCTGCCCATGGGAGTGGCAGTGCGATCCAGCACCTCGGCCAGGGTATTTTCATAGCCACCGGCCAGATTCTGGGTCAGCTCCAGATTGCGGCGGGTGGCGGCATCCATGATGACCGCATGATCCGGCTGCTCGAGGCGCACGTTGCGGATGTGGGGCAGGGCGGTGCGCTGGGTATCCTTGACGTACTGCATCAGGCAACCGGCGGCGCACAGGGCGGTCTCGCTCTTGTCGACGCCAAATCCCACCAGATCCTGGGTGCCGAATTGTTGGCAGAGCAGCTTGCGAGCTGTGCCCAGCTCAAACTCCCACTCCGGGCGGCGACGCAGGCCGCGGCGACCCTCGATATGGTGCAGGAATTCGAACGATTCGGGATAGAGCAGCTCCGCCGGATTGGTGCGCTGCAGCTCAGCCAGCAGGGTCTCTTCTTTCTCGAACTGGTTGATGAAGAAGCGACCGGAGCCGATATCCATTGTGCCGTAGCCGAAGCGGCGGCCATCGTGGTAAACGGCGGCGATCAGGTTGTCCTGCCGCTCGCTGAGCAGCGCCTCGTCGGAGACGGTGCCCGGGGTGATGATGCGAATGACCTTGCGCTCCACCGGCCCCTTGCTGGTGGTGGGATCCCCCACCTGTTCGCAGATGGCGGCCGACTCGCCGAGCTGTACCAGCTTGGCCAGATAACCCTCGATGGCGTGATAGGGAACACCCGCCATCGGGATGGGGCTGCCGGCCGACTGGCCGCGCTTGGTCAGGGAGATATCGAGCAGCTGGGAGGCCTTGCGGGCATCGTCATAGAACAGCTCGTAGAAGTCGCCCATCCGGTAGAACAGCAGGATCTCCGGGTTCTCGGCCTTGAGGCCAAGGTACTGCTGCATCATGGGCGTGTGGGCGCTCAGATTGGCGCCGGGAGCGGAGCCTGTGGCGCCGCTGGCTTGGTGTTGTGCGGTCATGTTCTGTTCCAGAAGGGGCCTCTGCGGGCCAGTGTCTGCGGTGATGTGCCTTGAGCTTGATGGCGCCATTCTACACATAAGCGCCGCGACGGGGGAGCGGGTGTTCCGGGCGCGGTTGCTCTGCATTATTGAAGACATGACTCCGGTGCGGCACCTCACATTGCGGCAGGCAAGGGCGGTCTGCCGTGGTTGCGGGGGTTGGTATCGGGATCGCATAATGTGCCTCTTGAGCGGATCAGAAGGAGTCGTGATGAAACTGGATGCAGAGATAGAGCACCTTGCCATCGAGCTGGGACGGGCCCTCGGTCAGCGGGGCTGGCTGGCTGCGACCGCTGAATCCTGTACCGGCGGCGGGGTGGCCACGGCCATCACCGACATCGCGGGCAGCTCCGGCTGGTTCGATCGCGGTTTTGTCACCTACACCAACGAGGCCAAGCAGCAGATGTTGGGGGTGAGCAGCGATAGCCTTGAACAGCACGGTGCAGTGAGCGAAGCCGTGGTGCTGGAGATGGCTCGTGGTGCGCTGGCCCACTCGTCGGCCGCCATCAGTGTGGCCATCAGCGGCATTGCCGGTCCCGGCGGCGCTACCGGGGACAAGCCGGTCGGCACCGTCTGGTTCGCCTGGGCCGACCGCAATGGCCGTCACCACTCCCTGCTGGCCCGCTTCGACGGAGATCGCCGACAGGTACGCCAGCAGGCGGTGAGACAGGCCTTGTCGGGTCTGTTGGCCCTGCTCAGATAAATTGGGCTTGATACTGTATGAATAGACAGTATACTTAGCCCAACTTCACTTCTTACTCACGATTTCCAGCGGAGATTGGCATGGATCAGAACAAACAGAAGGCACTGGCGGCTGCGCTGGGTCAGATTGAAAAGCAGTTCGGCAAAGGTTCCATCATGCGTCTGGGCGACAGCAAGACCATGGATATCGAAGCCATCTCTACCGGTTCCCTCTCGCTGGACGTGGCGCTGGGGATCGGTGGTCTGCCGTGTGGTCGTATCGTCGAAATCTACGGCCCGGAATCTTCCGGTAAAACCACCCTCACCCTGCAGGTGATCGCCGAAGCCCAGAAGAAGGGCAAGACCTGTGCCTTCGTCGATGCGGAACACGCTCTCGACCCTATCTACGCTGCCAAGCTGGGCGTCAACGTCGACGACCTGCTCATCTCCCAGCCGGATACCGGCGAACAGGCGCTGGAAATCTGCGACATGCTGGTTCGCTCCAACGCGGTTGACGTCATCATCGTCGACTCCGTGGCGGCCCTGACGCCGAAAGCGGAAATCGAAGGGGAGATGGGTGACTCCCACGTTGGTCTGCAGGCCCGTCTGATGTCCCAGGCGCTGCGCAAGCTGACCGCCAACATCAAGAACGCCAACTGCCTGTGCATCTTCATCAACCAGATCCGGATGAAGATCGGCGTCATGTTCGGTAGCCCTGAGACCACTACAGGTGGTAACGCGCTCAAGTTCTACGCCTCCGTGCGTCTGGATATCCGTCGTATCGGCGCCATCAAGGAAGGTGACGAAGTGGTCGGTAACGAGACCCGCGTTAAAGTGGTCAAGAACAAGGTGGCTCCGCCCTTCAAGCAGGCTGAATTCCAGATCTTCTACGGTGCCGGTATCTCCAAAGAGGGTGAGCTGGTGGATCTCGGCGTCAAGCACAAGCTGATCGACAAGGCGGGTGCCTGGTACAGCTACAACGGTGAGAAGATCGGTCAGGGCAAGGCCAACGTCATGAAGCTGTTCGCCGAGAATAAGGTGATGGCTGGTGAAGTGGAGGCTCGTCTGCGCGAGCTGCTGCTCTCCGGCGCAGTGCCTGTCGATGACAAGGCTGCACCGGTTGAGGCAGAAGAGTTCGATGCCGAAAGCGAACAAGAGTTCGAATAAGGAACAAAGGAAGGCCGGGTAGATACCCGGCCTTGTTATTTATGATGGTTGATGAATCCGTTACCGAACCGGTCGAACCTGCCGAGCCGACCTTTGAAGAGCTGCTTACCGCCGCCCGCGCCTTTGCCATGCGCAGTCTGGCCCGTCGCGAGAGTGCCGAGTCGGAGCTGGCCAACCGGCTGCGCCAGCAGGGCTTCAATGAAGAGGTGATCGAGGCGGTGGTCGACTACTGCCGCGGTTACAACTGGGTCAATGACGAACGTTACGGCGGTATGGTTGTACGTGCCGGAGCCGCCAAGGGCCATGGCCCCATCAAGATCCGCTTCGATCTACGCCGCAAGGGGTTCGACGATATGCAGATTGATGCCGCATTCGATCAGCCGGAGCTGGACTGGTTCGAACTGGCGTTTGCCCTGCTCGAAAGGCGCGCCCGGGTGGCCGAGCTGGCGGATTTCAAGCTGCGGATGAAGTGGCTCAAATATCTGCTGGGGCGCGGCTTTACCCAGGATCAGGCACGTTACGCTATCTCTGCCCTGCAGGAGCGGGAGGAGTAACGCCACTGCGTAGCAAACGTCGTTTCACCTCTCCTTGTGGCAGGTTTTTCCTGCCGGCTCAGTAGGTTGCGAGCGCAATTCCGAAAATGCCGCCTTTTGTTCATCTCATCCCTCTTTCTGCGCTGCTTTTTTGCCTCTCGATAGTGAAAAAAGCCACTGTGAGCAGTGGCGCTCTTTTCTGGCCCGTTTATGTGCGCTTTTTCGCCCGTGGCGGCCCTGTCCGTTTTACTTTACCCCGCAGAAAACTTACATTAATGCGGTTAAAAGTCCGTATTCGAATCAAGCAGGATTTTCCATGTATATGTCCACGTCAGAGATTCGCGCTGCGTTTCTCGAGTATTTCCGTTCCCAGGGGCACCAGGTTGTCTCCTCCAGCTCGCTGGTACCGCATAACGACCCGACCCTGTTGTTTACCAACGCGGGTATGAACCAGTTCAAGGACGTGTTCCTTGGCGCAGACAAGCGTGCCTACAATCGCGCGACGACTTCCCAGCGTTGCGTGCGTGCCGGTGGTAAGCACAACGATCTGGAAAACGTCGGCTATACCGCTCGTCACCACACCTTCTTCGAAATGCTGGGCAACTTCAGCTTCGGTGACTACTTCAAACAGGATGCCATCAAGTTTGCATGGGGCTTCCTGACCGAGGTGCTGCAGCTGCCGAAAGATCGCCTGCTGGTGACCGTCTACGCGACTGATGATGAAGCTTTCGACATCTGGGAAAAAGAGGTCGGTGTCCCGGCCGATCGCATCGTGCGCATCGGTGACAACAAGGGTGCCCCTTACGCTTCCGACAACTTCTGGGCGATGGGCGATACCGGCCCGTGCGGTCCCTGCACCGAGATCTTCTATGACCACGGCGATCACATCTGGGGTGGCCGTCCCGGCTCACCGGAAGAGGATGGCGACCGTTTCATCGAGATCTGGAACGTGGTGTTCATGCAGTTCAACCGTCAGGCTGACGGCACCATGGAGCCGCTGCCGCGTCCGTCCGTGGATACCGGCATGGGTCTGGAGCGTATCTCCGCCATCATGCAGGGTGTCCACTCCAACTACGAAATCGACATCTTCCAGGCGCTGATCAAGAAAGCGGCCGAGATTGTCGGTACTACCGATCTGAGCAACCAGTCTCTGCGCGTCATCGCTGACCATATCCGCTCCTGCGCCTTCCTGGTGGCAGATGGCGTGATGCCGTCCAACGAAGGCCGTGGCTATGTGCTGCGCCGCATCATCCGCCGCGCCGTGCGTCACGGTCGCAAGCTGGGCGCTACCGACGTCTTCTTCTACAAACTGGCTGCCGAGCTGGCAGTGCAGATGAAGGATGTCGCTGCCGAGCTGATCGCCCAGCTGCCGCTGGTCGAGCGCGTGCTGCGCATCGAAGAGGAGCAGTTCGTCCGCACGCTGGATCGCGGTCTGCTGCTGCTGGAAGACGCTCTGGCCAACCTGGGCGATGCCAAGGTTATTCCGGGCGAAGTGGTGTTCAAGCTCTATGACACTTACGGCTTCCCGGCCGACCTGACTGCCGACGTGGTGCGCGAGCGCGAGATCGGCATCGACGAAGAGGGCTTCAAGGCCGAGATGGAGAAGCAGCGTGCTCGTGCCAAGGAAGCGTCCAGCTTCGGCGTGAACTACAACGAGATGCTCAAGCTCGACTTCGAGACCCCCTTCACCGGTTACAAGACCCTGAGCGAGCGCACTCGC
Organism: Aeromonas sp. DNP9; assembly: GCF_001728955.1. NCBI lineage: Bacteria > Pseudomonadati > Pseudomonadota > Gammaproteobacteria > Aeromonadales > Aeromonadaceae > Aeromonas > Aeromonas sp. DNP9. The sequence goes on from NZ_LYSQ01000013.1 coordinate 119,443, forward strand.
GTGGTCGGCATCTACAAGGGTGTGGAAGAGGTGAGCGGTCTCATCGCCGGTGACGAAGCGGTCATCGTGCTGGAAGAGACCCCCTTCTACGCCGAATCCGGCGGTCAGATTGGCGACAGCGGTACCCTGAAAGTGGACGACGGCATCTTTGCCGTGACCGACACCCTGAAAGCGGGCAAGGCGATCATCCACAAGGGCTACATGGAGCTGGGCACCCTGGAGAAAGGGGCCGAGGTTGAGGCAGTGGTAGACGCTGACCGTCGTCAGGCCATCGCCCTGAACCACTCCGTGACTCACCTGCTGCACGCTGCCCTGCGTCAGGCTCTGGGCGAGCACGTCACCCAGAAAGGTTCTCTGGTTGGAGCCGAGCGCATGCGTTTCGACTTCTCCCACTTCGAGGGGCTGACCATGGCGACCATTCGCCGGGTCGAGGAGCTGGTCAACAACCAGATCCGCGCCAACCACGAAATCACCACCCAGCTGATGGATCTGGAAGCGGCCAAGTCCGCCGGTGCCATGGCGCTGTTTGGTGAAAAATATGAAGACGACGTGCGTGTAGTGCGCATGGGTGACTACTCCACCGAGCTGTGCGGCGGTACTCACGCCAAGCGCACCGGTGATATCGGCTTCTTCAAGATCATCGCCGAGAGCGGCATCGCAGCTGGCGTGCGCCGTATCGAAGCGGTGACCGGCAAAGCTGCCATCGACTTCATGCATCAGGTTGGCGAGCAGATCGAAGAGGCTGCCGCTCTGGTGAAAGGTGACCAGTTCTGCATCGCCGACAAGGTTCGCCAGATGCTGGACAAGGCCAAGATGATGGAGCGCGAGCTGGAGCAGCTCAAGGCCAAGCTGGCCGCTCAGGCCGGTAACGACCTGCTGGGTCAGGTGATCGAGATCAACGGTCAGAAGGTGCTGGTTGCAGCGCTGGAAGGGGCCGATCCGAAATCCCTGCGCGGCATGCTGGACGAGCTGAAGAACCAGATGAAGTCCGGTGTTGTGCTGTTGGCCACCTGTGCCGATGGCAAGGTCAACTTGATCGCGGGCGTCACCAACGACCTGACCGGCAAGGTCAAGGCCGGTGAGCTGGTCAATCTGGTTGCCCAGCAGGTGGGTGGCAAGGGCGGTGGCCGTCCGGACATGGCACAGGCGGGTGGTACCCAGCCTGAGGCGGTGCCGGCAGCGCTGCAATCCGTTCACTCCTGGCTGGAAGAGCGCCTGTAATCGGGCGAGGTGATCTGTGGCACTCTATGTACAGAAGTACGGCGGCACCTCGGTCGGCACACTGGAGCGGATCGAGGCGGTAGCTGAGCGGGTCGAGCAGACCCGCGCCCAGGGACACGACGTGGTGGTGGTTGTCTCCGCCATGTCGGGCGAAACCAACCGGCTGCTGGGCATGGCCCAGCAGCTGGATCCTGATGCCAACCGGCGCGAGATGGATGTACTGGTCTCCACCGGTGAGCAGGTCACCATAGCGCTGCTGGCCATCGCGTTGAACAAACGCGGTTGCCCGGCGGTCTCGATGACTGGCGATCAGGTACGGATTCATACCGATTCCGCTTATGGCAAGGCGCGCATCACCCACATCGACACCGAGCTGGTTCATGCCGAACTGGCTGCGGGCAAGGTGGTGGTGATCGCCGGTTTCCAGGGCCGTGACGAGCATAACGCCATCACGACGCTGGGTCGCGGCGGTTCGGATACCACGGCGGTTGCCGTGGCGGCGGCCATCAAGGCCGATGAGTGCCAGATCTTTACCGATGTGGATGGGGTATACACCACGGATCCGCGCATCGAGCCCAAGGCTCGTCGTCTCGACACCATCACCTTCGAGGAGATGCTGGAGATGGCCAGTCTCGGCGCCAAGGTGCTGCAGATCCGCTCGGTGGAGTTTGCGGGCAAGTACCGCGTCCCGCTGCGGGTGCTGTCGAGTTTTGTCGACGGAGAGGGAACCTTAATCACATATGGAGGTGAGAGGATGGAAGCTCCCCTGGTATCCGGGATCGCTTTTAACCGCAACGAGGCCAGCCTGACCATTCTGGGCGTGCCGGACAGACCAACCGTTGCCGCGCAGATCCTGAATCCGATCAGCGACGCCAACATTGATGTCGACATGATTGTGCAGAACACCCTGGGAGATGGCACCGCCGACTTCACCTTCACGGTGAATCGTGATGACTATCGCCGCGCCCGGGCACTGCTGGAGGAGACCGCCACCGAACTTGGCGCCTCCTGCGTGCAGGGAAATGGCGAAATTGCCAAGGTTTCCATTGTCGGTGTCGGCATGTGGAACCATCCCGGTGTTGCGCGCACCATGTTCAAGGTATTGGGCGAGGAGGGGATCAACATGCAGTTGATCTCGACCTCTGAAATCAAAATCTCTGTGGTGATTGACGAGAAGTATCTGGAGCTGGCGGTGCGAGCCCTGCACGCCGCTTTCGGGTTGGATCAGGCACCGCAAGAGCAGCCCTTGGGCTAACAATCTCTGATTGATTTAGTTTCAACCATTTACCATATCGGTATCTTTGTTAGATAATGTCGCATATCGATATAAAAACAAAACAGGATACAGGAGCAAGCGAATGCTTATTTTGACTCGTCGTGTTGGGGAAACCCTGATGATTGGTGATGAAGTGACTGTCACCGTACTGGGCGTTAAAGGCAACCAGGTCCGTATCGGTGTTAACGCACCGAAAGAGGTCTCCGTACACCGCGAAGAGATCTACCAGCGCATCCAGGCCGAGAAAGTTCCGGGCCAACCGGGCTTCTAAGCCACTTTCATGGCTGTGACAAGGCGACACCTCATGTGTCGCCTTTTGTTTTTCCGGCCCCCTGAAATTGCCCTGCAGGGCGCGAAACTGCGGGATAAGTGCCGATATTGTTTGAATATTCCACGCCTTGACCAAATGCTGAGCGAACGCACTTTTTTCTCCAAAAAAGTGTTTGACTAAAAATCCCTGTGAAGTATTATCAGCCCCGCAAACGGAGAGGTGGCCGAGAGGCTGAAGGCGCTCCCCTGCTAAGGGAGTATGCGGCTTATACCCGCATCGGGGGTTCGAATCCCCCCTTCTCCGCCATTTGCGCCCGTAGCTCAGCTGGATAGAGTACCTGGCTACGAACCAGGTGGTCAGAGGTTCGAATCCTCTCGGGCGCACCATATTACGACTCAAGCAAGAGTCATGTGTTGACCATCAGCAAGTCGACACTTTGGAAAAGGCTTACTGATAAGTAAGCTTTTTTTATCGTTTTAAAACAGGGCGCCCGTAGCTCAGCTGGATAGAGTACCTGGCTACGAACCAGGTGGTCAGAGGTTCGAATCCTCTCGGGCGCACCATTTAAAACGACTCAACGATTTATGAGCGCCCGTAGCTCAGCTGGATAGAGTACCTGGCTACGAACCAGGTGGTCAGAGGTTCGAATCCTCTCGGGCGCACCATTTTTCAAGAAGTACACAAAAGTTTGTGAGCGCCCGTAGCTCAGCTGGATAGAGTACCTGGCTACGAACCAGGTGGTCAGAGGTTCGAATCCTCTCGGGCGCACCATATCTCAAGCAGTGCAACAATTTATGAGCGCCCGTAGCTCAGCTGGATAGAGTACCTGGCTACGAACCAGGTGGTCAGAGGTTCGAATCCTCTCGGGCGCACCATACAGACAGCCTCGACTTCGGTCGGGGCTGTTTTTTTATGGGCGACATTTAACTCTTTGGTGCGGATCCGTGTTCGCGTTATAGCGGCTGGATGGCCATCCAGTCTGTTCTTGCCCTTATTTCTTCCCCATTCTGTGATTGCGCACCGTTCTTCTGAACGGCGCAACCCCTTGCCACCCTTTGCCTTATCTACACGCGCCTTGTATGCCTGCTGTGGCAACGGCAGATGCCGCGCAGCTCACATCACTCAGGGTTTGGCTATCAACATCCTGCAAGGCCTGCTGAGGCGTTCTGCAGGCAATAAAAAAGGATGCCGCAGCATCCTTTTGTGTTGAGAGATTTACTCAGCTTTTCAGCCATTTGCGAATGCGGTTGGCATCGCCGATGGGGGTGCGTTTGCCCACCGAGTTGAGCAGCACGATTGCGAGCTCGCGGCTGTCCGGTTTGGCGCGCATCACCAGACAGCGACCCGCTTCGTCAGTGAAGCCGGTCTTGGAGAGGCGCACGTCCCAATCCGGGTTTTTCACTAGCGGGTTGGTGTTGTTGAACATCAGGCTGTAGGCGGGGGCGCTGAAGCGCATCTCCCGGTTCTCATCCTGAGTGAACTGACGGATCAGCGGCTGGCGATAGGCAGCGGCGGCCAGCTTGCCCAGATCCTGGGCGGTGGAAACGTTGCGGGTGGAGAGGCCGGTGGAGTCGTAGAAGTGGGTATTACGCATACCCAGCTGTCTGGCCTTGTTGTTCATGGCTCGCACGAAGGCGCTGCGACCGCCCGGATAGTGACGCGCCAGTGCCGAGGCCATCCGGTTTTCGGAGGACATCAGCGCCAGATGCAGGGCGTCGCGGCGGGTCACCTTGGTGCCCATGCGGATGCGGGAGTGGGTATGTTTGACCCGATCCAGATCGTTCTTGTCGACCGTAATGGTCTGGTTGAGATTCTGCTTGGCATCCAGCACCACCAGCGCTGTCATCAGCTTGGTGAGGGAGGCGATGGGACGTACCTTGGTGGCATTCTTCTGGTAGAGCGTCTTGCCCGTTTTTACATCCACGACCAGGGCGCTGCTCGAGCGTACTTCCAGTTTGGCTGGGTTGGGGGCCGCGCTGACCGCAGGCAATCCCAGCATTCCCATCAACCCGACAACCAGCGCTGCTGCGCGAATCCGACACCACATACAACCGACTCCGTTCCCATCCAAAAAAAGGCGCTAGATTCACTCATTTTTACCCCGGCTTTACAAGGGCCGAGCGGGACTATTTCTGCTATTTGCGCAAAATAGGCGATCAAAAAAGCCCTCTGGTGAGGGCTTTCGGGTCGGGCGTTGGGCGGGGGGTCAATCCCGCGGCTGCGCGGCCTTGCGTTTGCTGATCCAGCGCCAGACCAGCGCCACCATGCCACCCAGCAGCAGGGCCACCGGCAGATAGATGATGATGTTGAAGAACTGGGTCTGGTATTCGGCGGCCAGCTTGGTGTGGCTCAGGTAGTAGCCAAACCCGACCAGCGGGCAGATCCACATGATGGAGCTGATCAGATTGACGATGAGAAAGCGCCCCTGCGGCAGCTCGGTGGCTCCCACGATATAGGGGTAGGCGGTGCGCACGAAGGCGATATAGCGCGCGGTGATCAGGGTGATGATCCCGTACTTGTCCAGCAGGTGGTAGACCTTCTGCTGGTGTCGCTCTTCCACATGGGACATCAGCCGATGGTAGAGCTGGGTGTGGCCGAGAAAGCGCCCCTGCATGTAACCGAGCCAGGTGCCGACAAAGGTGGCCATGATCAACAGCGGGATCACCCCGAGAGACAACACATCCTGATAGATGAGTACGCCGGTGAGGATCAGCAGGCTGTCACCGGGCAGAAAGGCGGTAGGGATGAATCCGTTTTCCAGTACCAGAAACGTCAGAATCACACCACAGATCATGAAGGCCATCTTGGGATCGGAAAGTGTGTTCAGATCGTGATTCATAAAGGCGTGAGCCAGTTGGTAAAACTGCTCCATACTTGCAAACTCCGCAGGTTAGCTGGGTTGATCGGTCAAGGGCATGGCGAGCACCTTGTCGATGCGCAGGCCATCCATGTCAACAATTTCCAGTTGCCACTGTTCCAGTGTCACCAGGTCTCCGGTTTGTGGAACACGACCAAGGAGCAGCATGATAAGCCCTCCGAGGGTGTGATAGTGATGTTTTTCTTCTTCTGGCAGACGAACCAGCTCCAGACAGTCCTTCAACTCCGGCAGCGGGATCAGGCCATCGAGCAGCCAGCTGCCGTCGGCGCGCCGGAAGGCCCAGTTGTCCTCGCCATCCTCCTGCTGGAAATCCCCCGCCAGCGCCTCCAGCAGATCCTGCTGGGTGACCAGTCCCTGCAGCTCGCCATATTCATCCACCACCAGCGCCATCTGTTCGCTGTGGGTGCGGAAGTGGTTGAGCAGCTCGACGCCGTTGAGGGTCTCGGGCAGCAGGCTGCCCTCCTGGGTCAGGGCAGCCAGATCGATGGGCTCCCTCTTGATATAGGCGTGCAGCACCTTGCTGACATTGATGATACCCACCAATTCTGACAGGTTGCCGTCGCAGACCGGAAAATAGCTATGGCGATACTCCACCAGTCGCTGCAGGTTGGTCTCCAGCGGCAGCGCCAGATCCAGATAGCGGATATCGCTGCGCGGCACCATCAGGGAGGAGAGGCTGCGCTCATCGAGACGGAAGACGTTGCGCAGCATGGTGTGTTCATGATCCTCGATTACCCCGGCTTCCGATCCTTCCACCAGCATGGCGTGGATCTCCTCCTCGGTGACGTTAGCGCTGCCGTTCTGGTTTACCCGCAGCAGCCGCAGGCTGGCATTGGTAGAGGCCGACAGCAGCCAGACGAAGGGGCGGGTCAGGGTGGCGAGCCAGTGCATGGGGCGGGCCACTAGACAGGCGATGCGTTCGGCATTGAGCTGGCCGAGCCGCTTGGGCACCAGCTCCCCCACCACGATGGAGAGGTAAGTAACCACCACCACCACTATGACGGTGGCGATCAGGCCGCTGCTCTTGGGGGATAGTCCCCACTCCTGCAACCAGAGCGAGAAGGGCTGGGCCAGCAGGGATTCGCCGTAGATACCGTTGAGCAAACCTATGCTGGTAATGCCGATTTGGACGGCAGAGAGAAAATGGGTCGGGTCTTCGCCCAGTTTGAGGGCAATGGCGGCGGAGCGGTTGCCTTCAGAGGCAAGCTTGCCGAGGCGAGCCTTGCGTGCGGTGACGATGGCGATTTCTGACATGGCGAAGACGCCATTAAGCAAAATCAATCCCAGCAGGATCAATATTTCCATACAGCAACAGCACTCCTTGAGTGGATAAGATCGCTGGCAGTGTAATGAATTTGGCGGCGATGCGCTTGTGAAAGCGGGTGATCCGGCTCGCTAATTTGATGACAGCGCTCTGGGATGGCTGAAAAAGATGACCGGAAAAGGGAGGGATGGCCCCGCCAAACGGCGTAATGGGCGAGGCAGCATTGCAGGAGGGAAAAGGGCGGGAAGTCCCGCCCTTGCTTGTCATGGTTCAGACAACCGTTATCAGAACTGCTGGAACCAGCGCTGGATCTGGGCCGGATCCTTGCTCTGGGTCAGGGAGAGCATCAGCAGCACCCGCGCCTTCTGCGGGTTGAGAGTGCCGGAGGCCACGAAGCCGTACTTGGCATCATCGATCTCGGCATCCAGGGTGGTGGCGCCGGTTGGTACGCGGGCGGAGCGCACCACGCGGATGCCATCCTTGCTCGCCTTGGCCAGGGTATCGAACAGGGTGTGGTAGAGATTGCCGTTACCCACCCCGGCGCTGACGATGCCGTCGAACTTGGCATCCACCATCGCCTTGGCCGGCAAGTCGGTGGCGTTGGCGTAGCTGTAGACGATGCCCACTTGCGGCAGCTTGTCGAGCTTGCTCACGTCAAACGGCGTCTTGCTGGTGTGCAGACGGGCCGGGCTGCGCTGATAGTCGATCTTACCGTTGTGGATGTAACCCAGCGGGCCAAAGTTGGGGGAAGCGAAGGTCTGCACGCCTGTGGTGTTGGTCTTGGTGACGTCACGGGCATCCAGCACGGTGTCGTTCATCGCCACCATCACGCCACGGCCTTTGGAGGCGGGGTCGGAGGCGGTCACCACGGCGTTGTAGAGGTTGAGCGGGCCATCGGCACTCATGGCGGTGGAGGGGCGCATGGCGCCAACCAGTACCACCGGCTTGTCGCTCTTGACGGTCAGATTGAGGAAGTAGGCGGTCTCTTCCATGGTGTCGGTGCCGTGGGTGATGACAATGCCATCCACGTCATCCTTGGCCAGCAGCTCGTTGACCCGTTTGGCCAGCTTGAGCCACACCTCGTCGTTCATGTCCTGGGAGCCGATCTTCACCACCTGCTCACCCTGCACGTCGGCCACGTTTTTCATCTCGGGCACGGCGGCGATCAGGGTTTCGATGGCCACCTTGCCAGCCTCGTAGTTGGACTGGGTAGCGGACTGGCCTGCCCCGGCGATGGTGCCGCCGGTCGCCAGGATATGCACGTTGGGCAGCGCCATGGCCATGGGGGAGAGGGTCAGGCCGACGACGGCGGCGAGCAGGGTCTTGCGGATCGGTAGGGTCATGCTGCAAATCCTTATGGTTGGAATAATCGCAGCCAGTTTGCCCAGATAACCATCAATATCTGTGATAAAACTCACCAAAAGACAGGTGAGTACAGATTTTTAACCTGTTTTATACCTCTATGGAGATAATTTAACTCGCAGAGAAACCCTTGGCTTCGATCAGGGCGATCAGCTCGGCCTTGCTCAGCTCGCTCTCGATGAAGGCCTTGCTGCTGGCGAAATCGACGGTTGCGGTGGTGACCGCAGGCTGGGCCAGCAGCACTTTTTGCAGACTGGCGGCGCAGCCACCACAGGACATGCCGGACACTGTGAGTTCGATGGTCATGGGATATCTCCTCTGTTGATGAGCGCCAGCCTAAAGCTGCCGCCTCCGGCAAGGTCAAGCCGTCAGTACATAAGACCCAGATAGTTCATCAGGATGGCTCCCTGCCGGTGTATGGGAGCCAAGGTTCGTGGTGGCGATGAGGTTGGCAGTTTCCTCGGGCAGGGTCAGTACATAAGACCGAGGTAATTCATCAGAGTCGCCCCGAGGCTGGTAGTAACCAGCGAACCGAGGGTGGTGGTGGCGATGATGTTTGCGGCCAGCACGCTGTCGCCCCCCATGGCACGGGTCATCACATAGCTGGCGGCGGCAGTCGGGGTAGCGCTGATGAGGAACAGAATACCCAGCTCCAGATGGCTGAAGCCGAGCAGAGCCGCCCCCAGGGTAAAAGCTGCCGGAATGAGACAGAGCCGCATGATGCTGGCCCAGCCCGCAATGGCTGCACCACCACGCAGGGCATCGAGGCTGAGAGAGGCGCCGGTGCAGAGCAGCGCCAGCGGCAACGTCATGTTGGCGAAGTAGCTGCCGGTGGTGAGCAGCAGTTGCGGCATCTTGATACCGAGCAGGGTAAAGGGCAGCGCCGCCACAATGGCGATGATCAACGGATTCTTGATGATGCCGAGCAGAATGGGGCGAATGCCGGTGGCGCCGCCGAGACTGCGGGTGAGGGTGATCACCGCGAGAATGTTGTAGAGTACGGTCACCGCGCCGACATAAAAGGCCGCCGCCCCCAACCCTTCGTGGCCGTAGGCGTTTTGCACATAGGCGAGCCCGATAATGGCGCTGTTGCCGCGAAAGCTCCCCTGCACGAAGATGCCGCGCAGCCGCTGCTCCCCGATAAAACGCCCGGCCAGCAGCTCCAGCACCAGATAGCTGATAACGGTGGCGAGCAGGCCATAGCCGATAAACCAGAGGCTCGGCATGGTGGCGAAGTTGGTACCGAGAATACTGAGAAAGAGCAGGGCGGGCAGGGTGACCTGAAATACCAGTCGCGAGGCGGATTCGGTAAAGGGATCCGGCAGCATCCCCAACCGCTTGAGCAAGATGCCGAGCAGCAGTACCACGCAGATGGGGCCTGTGATGGAGAGGGAGAAGAGCAGACTGGCCAGCAGATCCATGATGGGCATCCTGTGCTGTGCCCACACACCCTGACGGCGGGGCAAAAAGGGCATTCTAACGCCATGGGCTTGTATTCACAGGGGTTAATCACAACAATGTGGGCAATTCCACCGCCTAGCCTCCAGTGAGCCAATTCATGGACAAGAAACTGACCATCCTCGATATCGCCAGACTGAGCGGCGTCGGCAAGTCGACCGTCTCCCGGGTGCTCAATCAGGATCCCAAGGTGAAGCAGGAGACCCGCGAGCGGGTGGAGCAGATCATCGCCGAACATGGCTTCGTGCCGAGCAAGTCGGCGCGGGCCATGCGCAGCCAGAGCCAGCAGGTGGTGGGGATCATCGTCTCGCGGCTCGACTCCAGCTCGGAAAATCAGGCGGTGCGCGGCATGCTGGAGACCCTCTACCAGCGTGGCTACGATGCCGTGCTGATGGAGAGCAAGTTCTCCCCCGCCAAGGTACAGGAGCATCTGGCGGTGCTGGAGCGGCGCGGGGTGGATGGCATTATCCTGTTCGCCTTCAATAACTTGGACTATGCCGCTATGGCGCCGCTGAAAGAGAAGCTGGTGCTGGTCGCTCGTGAATATCCCGGTTTCTCCTCGGTCTGCTTCGATGACGCTGGTGCGGTACGCACCATGCTGGCGCAACTGGCAAGCCGTGGCGCCCGCGACATCGCCTATCTGGGGGTGGATGCCTCGGATCTCACCACCGGCCAGCGCCGCCTCGACGCCTATCTCGCTTACTGCGCAGAGCAAGGGTTGCGCCCGCGTAGCGCCCTCGGTGATCTCAGCCTGCAGAGCGGCTACCGGCTGGCGGCCGAGCTGCTTACCCCCTCCACCCAGGCGTTGGTCTGCGCCAGCGACACCCTCGCCATCGGTGCGGCAAAATACCTGCAAGAACAAGGGCGTAGCGAGGTGCTGGTGACCGGACTTGGCAACAATCCCATGCTCAGTTTCCTCTTCCCCAACGCCCTCAGTCTCGATCTCGGTTACAAAGGGGCGGGGGAGCAGGCGGCGTGTCAGCTGCTTGGCCAGATTGAGCAGGATCAGCCGCCGCTGGTGACTATCGCCCCCTGTCGAACCCTGTGACCCCCATCACTCCGGACTGAACAAAAAGTGCGCTTTTTGTGATGCTGGCCACGAATTGGGAACGTTCCCATTTCGATCTGGCCAGATTGTCGGCATGCTAAATGGGAACGATACCAAAAACGCTCCGGCCGACAGACTGGCTCAAAAGGGCGATACAGACCACTATTCAATGGCGTCACAGAGGGAAGACCCATGTCCAAGATCAACGCACAGCAGCTTGCCACCCTGATCGACAAGATCGGCGGTAAGGAGAACATCGCCACCGTCAGCCACTGCCTGACCCGGTTGCGCTTCGTCCTGAATGATCCGGCCAAGGCCGACAGCAAGGCTATCGAAACCATCCCGGCGGTGAAGGGAAGCTTCACCCAGGGCGGTCAGTTCCAGGTGGTGATCGGTAACGAGGTAGAGCAGTGGTACAAGGCGCTGACCGAGCAGCTCGGCGTCAGCGGTGGTAGCAAGGAGACCGCCAAGCAGGCGGCACGCCAGAACATGAACCCGCTGGAGCGGGGCATCTCCCATCTGGCGGAGATCTTCGTGCCGCTGCTGCCCGCCATCATCACCGGCGGTCTGATCCTTGGCTTTCGCAACGTCATCGGCGACATCAAGATGTTTGACGATGGCACTCACACCCTCACCGAGATCAGCCAGTTCTGGGCTCAGGTACACGCCTTCCTCTGGCTGTTGGGCGAGGCGATTTTCCACTTCCTGCCGGTCGGTGTTTGCTGGTCTGCGGTGAAGAAGATGGGCGGCTCCGAGATCCTGGGTATCGTGCTGGGGGTGACGCTGGTGTCACCGCAGTTGATGAACGCCTACGGCATTGGTCAGCAGACTCCCGAGGTGTGGGACTTCGGCCTGTTCGTGATCCAGAAGGTGGGTTATCAGGCCCAGGTCATTCCGGCGCTGCTGGCGGGTGTCTTCCTCGCCTGGGTGGAGACCAACCTCAAGCGGATCATTCCGGCCTATCTCTATCTGGTGATTGTGCCGTTTGTCTCGCTGCTGCTGGCAGTGATCGTGGCTCACGCCTTTATCGGCCCGTTTGGTCGCTGGATTGGTGATGGCGTCGGTTTCGCTGCCAAGGCTGCCATGACCGGCTCCTTCGCTCCCATCGGTGCTGCCCTGTTCGGTTTCCTCTACGCGCCGCTGGTTATTACCGGCATCCACCACACCACCAACGCGGTGGATCTGCAGCTGATGCAGAGCATGGGCGGCACGCCAATCTGGCCGCTGATCGCCCTCTCCAACATTGCTCAGGCTTCTGCCGTGGTGGGCATCATTCTGATTAGCCGCAAGGAGAACGAACGGGAGATCTCGGTACCTGCCGCCATCTCCGCCTACCTCGGGGTGACCGAACCGGCCATGTACGGTATCAACCTCAAGTACAAGTTCCCCATGTTGTGCGCCATGGTGGGCTCCAGCCTTGCCGCCCTCATCTGCGGTTTCGCCGGGGTGATGGCCAACGGCATCGGGGTTGGCGGCCTGCCGGGCATCCTCTCCATCCAGCCGCAATACTGGGCGGTTTACTCCCTCGCCATGCTGGTCGCCATCGTGGTGCCGGTGGTGCTGACCCTGCTGGTCTACAAGCGCCAGCAAGCGGCCGGCAAGCTGGCCGAAGCCAGCGCCTGAATCTGATTGTCAGGGCGACCCAACGGGTCGCCCTCTCCCTTTTCAATTTGTGACAAGAGAAAGAGCCATGAGCCAAACACCCTGGTGGCAGAGCGCCGTGATTTACCAGATCTATCCCAAGAGCTTTCAGGATTCCGGCGCCCGTGGCACCGGTGATCTCAAGGGGATCATGGCCCGCCTCGATTACCTCAAGACGCTGGGGGTCGATGCCCTCTGGCTGACCCCGGTTTACGTCTCCCCGCAGGTGGACAACGGCTACGACATTGCCGACTACCTTGCCATCGACCCCGCCTACGGCACCATGGCAGATTTCGAGGCGCTGCTGGCCGCCGCCCATGAGCGCGACATCCGCATCGTGATGGATATCGTGGTGAACCACACCTCCACCGAGCACGCCTGGTTCAAGTCGGCGCTGGGGGATAAAAACAGCCCCTACCGCGACTACTACATCTGGCGCGATCCGGTGGATGGCGGCGTGCCCAACAACTGGCAATCCAAGTTTGGTGGCAGCGCCTGGGAGCTGGACTCAGCCACCGGTCAGTACTACCTGCACCTGTTTGCCCGCGAGCAGGCGGATCTCAACTGGGAAAATCCTGCAGTGCGCGCCGAGGTCAAAAACATCATCCACTTCTGGGCCAAGAAGGGGGTGGACGGTTTCCGGCTCGATGTCATCAACCTTATCTCCAAGGATCAGACGTTCCCGAACGACGAGATTGGCGATGGCCGCCGTTTCTACACCGACGGGCCGCGCATCCACGAATTCCTGCAGGATGTGAGCCGCGATGTCTTCGCCCCGGTGGGGGCCATGACGGTGGGGGAGATGTCCTCCACCAGTCTGGAGCACTGCCAGCGCTACGGCGCCCTCGATGGCTCCGAGCTCTCCATGGTGTTCAACTTCCACCATCTGAAGGTGGATTACCCCAATGGCGACAAGTGGACCAAGGCGCCGTTCGATTTCCTCGAATTGAAGCGCATCTTCAACCACTGGCAGAGCGGCATGCATGGCAAGGGGTGGTCGGCGCTGTTCTGGTGCAATCACGACCAACCGCGCATCGTCTCCCGCTTCGGCGATGAGGGCGCGCATCGGGTGGTGGCCGCCAAGATGCTGGCCAGTACGCTGCACGGTTTGCAGGGCACCCCCTACATCTATCAGGGGGAGGAGATCGGCATGACCAACCCCGGCTATCAGCGCATCGATGACTATCAGGATGTGGAGAGCCGCAACATCTTCGCCATCAAGCAGGCCGAAGGGATGAGCGAGGCCGAGATCCTCGCCATTCTCGGTGCCAAGTCCCGCGACAACTCGCGCACCCCGATGCAGTGGAGCGCTGCGGCCAATGCCGGTTTCACCCAAGGGACGCCCTGGCTCAAGCCCGCCGCCAACTATTCCGAGATCAATGCCGAGGCGGCGCTGGCCGACCAGCACTCGGTGTTCTGGCACTATCGGGATCTCATCGCCCTTCGCAAGTCGCACCCCATCTTCACTCAGGGGGATTATCAGGAGCTGCTGACGGGGCACCCGCAGATCTGGGCCTACACCCGTCGCGCCAACGGCCAGACCCTGCTGGTGGTGAGCAACTTCTATGGCGAGCCGGTGGAGTTTGCCTTGCCTGCCGAGCTGCAAAGCGGGCAAGGTCGGCTGCTGCTCGGCAACTACCCCGATAGCCCGGCCCGACCGCAATCGGGTATGCTGCGCCCTTATGAATCCCTGATCTGGCTGATGGAGTAGGTCATGGAGAAGGTGGTGCGCGGTACCGAGTGGCAGAAGATGGTGGCGGGGGAGCCTTATGATGCGGGCGACCCCGAGCTCAAAGCGGCGCGCGAGCGCTGCCGCAAGCTCTATCACACCTTCAACACCAGCTGGCAGGAGAAACCAGCGCGGGATGCTTTGCTTCATGAGCTGCTCGGTGGCCGCGGCCAGGAGTGTGCCATCAATCCACCATTCTTCTGCGACTATGGCGCCAATATCTTCGTCGGCGAGAACTTCTACGCCAACGTAGGCTGCACCATCCTCGACGTCTGCGAGGTACGCATAGGCGACAACGTGCTGCTGGCGCCCGGGGTGCAGATCTACACCGCCGCTCATCCGGTGGCGGTGGCGCCGCGCATCAGGGGTGTAGAGTTCGGCAAGCCGGTGCGGATCGGTCACAACGTCTGGATTGGCGGCAGCGTCGTCATCTGCCCCGGCGTTACTATCGGTGACAACAGCGTTATAGGCGCAGGCTCGGTGGTGACCAAAGATGTGCCCGCCAACGTGGTGGCGGCTGGCAACCCCTGCAAGGTGCTTCGGCCGATGACGGCACAGGAGCTTGAAGGCGTCATCCAGCGGTGAACAGGGACCATGAATGCTATTGCTATCTGATTGATAGAAAAGCGACTTTCAGATTGTTTTGCATTCAGTGCTTATGTTCGGGGCCGCTTGGTCGATACTGTTGAGTGCAGGAGGAACCCTATGGATATATCAAGTTCTGCAAATGCGTCGTTTGGTTCTGCTCTGATGACGGCTAGTCTGGCCAAGAAACAGCAGACCCAAGAGGGCGAAGCTGCGCTGAAGCTGCTGCAAAACGCAGCGCAATCAGCGCCGGTTGCACCGACATCGGCCAGCGCTTCTCTGGGAAGCAAGATCGATATTCGCGTCTGACCCTAATGAAAAAGCCCCCATCTCGCGATGGGGGCTTTTTTATCTCTGCGATTTGCGGGATCAGACCGGGAAAGGAGCCGGCGCCTCGAAGGTCATCCGCTCGCCACTGCGGGGGTGGCTGATGGTCAGCATGGCCGCATGCAGGTAGAGATGGGGCGCCGCCGCCAGCGCATCCGGATGGGCGTAGAGGTTGTCACCCAGGATCGGGTGCCCCAGCTCCAGCATATGGACGCGCAACTGGTGCGAGCGACCTGTGATGGGAGTCAGCTTGATCAGGCTGTTGCCGTTCTCCACCTTCAGTTTCTGCCACAGGGTCAGAGCGTGACGCCCCTCCTCGTGATCCACCTTCTGTTTCGGGCGGTTTGGCCAGTCGACGCAGAGCGGCAGGTCAACCTGACCCGACTCTGCCTCCGGCTCACCCCACACCCAGGCGAGGTAGTGCTTCTCGGTCTCCCGCTCGCGAAATTGCCGACTCAGCTCCCGATGAGAGTTGGGATTGAGGGGAATGACAATGACGCCTGTGGTGGACATGTCGAGGCGATGAGCTGCCGCCGCCTTAGGGTGCTGCTGTTTCACCCGATGCAGGACGCTGTCTTCATTCTCGGGGCCGCGCCCGGGGACGCTTAGCAGGCCAGTGGGCTTGTTGACCACCATGATGTCCTTGTCCTTGAACAGGATATCGAGCCAGGGTTCCAGAGGCGGTGAGTATTCAAACATAAATGTCTCGCATCAGAAGGTGGGGGCAAGCCCCCATCAGTTATGGGTAACCACGACAAAGCGGCCTTGGGTATCCAGTTTGAGCTGGGTCTGGCCGCTGTCGGTCAGTACCTTGTCAGTTATGGGTGACCACGATAAAGCGGATGGCATCCAGCTTGAGTTGGGTCTGATCGATCAGGTGGTGCAATTCTGCCTGCAGATTGCGCAGATAATCCAGCTCGCTGTCGCGCACGTTCGGGTTGACTGCTTTGAGCGCTTCCAGACGATCCAGATCCTGCTGCAGGGTCTGCGCCATCTGGGCGCGGGCCTTGTCGACAATCCCGGCTTTCAGCTCTTCGGCAATGGCCTGGCCCTTGCCAATCAGACCGTGGATCACCGGTTGGGACGCAGTCACCAGCTTGCTGCCGAGGTGGCGATTGACCGGAGTCAGCTGGCGGTTGAAGGCATCGAACGCCACTTTCTCACCCAGATTCTGGCCGTTCTTGTCCATCAGCAGACGGATCGGCGTCGGCGGCATGAAGCGGTAGAGCTGGGGATGGGCCGCAGACTCGGCAACGAAGATCAGCTCAAGCAGGATGGAGCCGATGGGCAGCGCCTTGTTCTTAAGCAGTGCGACCGAGGTGGCACCGATCTCGGAGCCCAGGATCAGGTCGATACCGCCGCGCATCATGGGGTGATCCCAGGAGAGCAGCGCCATGTCATCCCGCGACAGGGCTGTGTTGCGATCGAAGGTGATGGTCATGCCATCTTGTGGCAGGCCCGGGAAGCTGGAGACCAGCATGTGATCCCCGGGGGTCAGCACCAGCGCGTTCTCGCCACGGTCATCCTGATTGACGCCGATCTCGTCGAACATCTTGAGAGCGAAGGAGATCATGCCGGTGTCGTCATCTTCGGCGGCCAGCTTGTCGACCAGCTGCTGGGCGGCGGCGCCGCCGCTGGAGTGGATCTCCAGCAGGCGATCGCGACCCTGCTCCAGTCGAGCCTTGAGCGGCTCGTGCAGTTCGCGAGTCTTGATCAGCAGGGCGTCGAGAGCTGCCTGATCGCCGGTGTTGGCGGCCAGCAGCTCGAACAGCTCTTCACGTACCGCTTCGAATACCGGGCGGGCAGTCGGGCAGGTCTGCTCGAACGCGTCCAGACCATCGTGATACCAGAGCTGCAGGGCGCGCTGGGCAGTCCCTTCCAGATAGGGAACGTGGATCTCGACGGTGTTCTGCTGACCGATACGATCCAGTCGGCCGATACGCTGTTCCAGCAGATCCGGGTTGAGAGGCAGATCGAACAGCACCAGATGGCTGGCAAACTGGAAGTTGCGACCTTCTGAGCCGATCTCGGAGCAGAGCAGCACCTGGGCGCCACCCTCTTGCTGGGCGAAATAAGCGGAGGCCTTGTCCCGCTCGAGGATCGACATCCCTTCGTGGAACACGGCACCACGGATCCCTTCACGGGTGCGCAGCGCCTCTTCCAGTGCGATGGCGGTCGCTGCTTCAGAGCAGATCACCAGCACCTTCTGCTGACGGGCTGAGAGCAGCAGCTCCAGCAACCATTCGACACGGGGGTCGAACTGGGTCCAGGTTGCGTTGTCGCCTTCGAACTGCTGGAAGATCTTCTCGGGATAGAGGTAGCACAGGGCGCGGGTCTGCAGATCGCCACCGTTGCCACCCATCATGCCCATCACCTTGATGGCTGTCTTGTACTGCTCCGGCAGCGGCATGGGGTAGACGTTGAGGTGACGCTCGGGGAAGCCTTGAATATTGGCGCGGCTGTTGCGGAACAGCACCCGGCCGGTGCCATGCTGATCCAGCAGCTTGGCGACTGCCTGCTGGCGGGCCTCAGCATCGCTCAAGTTCAGCCCTTCCAGCTGGCTGGCGAGGATCTGTCTGGCTTCATCGCTCAGGGTCTCGCCTTCCAGCAGCTCTTGTGCGGCGCTGGCGACCTGACCATAGGCCTGCTCCTCGGCGAGGAAGGCTTCGTAGTCGTAAAAACGCTCGGGATCGAGCAGGCGCAGACGGGCAAAGTGGCTCTGGTGGCCCAGCTGATCCGGGGTTGCGGTCAGCAGCAGTACGCCCGGCACCTGTTCAGCCAGCGCTTCCACCATTTCATAGGCACGGCTCGGCGCTTCTTCGCTCCATTCAAGATGGTGCGCTTCATCGACAACCAGCAGATCCCACTCGGCCTCCAGCACCTGCTCGAAGCGACGACGCTTCTTGCGCAGGAAGTCGAGGCTGCAGATCACCAGCTGTTCGGTCTCGAAGGGATTCTCCGCATCAGCGAATGCCTCGATGCAGCGCTCCTCGTCAAACAGGGAGAAGTGCAGGTTGAAGCGGCGCAGCATTTCGACCAGCCATTGGTGCTGCAAGGTTTCGGGCAGCAGAATGAGTACGCGATGGGCGCGGCCGGAGAGCAGTTGCTGATGAATGATCATGCCCGCTTCGATGGTCTTGCCCAGACCCACCTCGTCAGCCAGCAGTACGCGCGGAGCGTAGCGGTGACCCACCTCGTGGGCAATATAGAGCTGGTGCGGGATCAGGCTGACCCGGCCACCGGCCAGACCACGAGTCGGGTTGCGACGGCGCTGGTGCTGGTTGATCAGCGCTTCGTAGCGCAGGGTGAAGCGGGACATCCGATCGATCTGACCGGCGAACAGGCGATCCTGCGGCTTGTTGAACTTGATAAAGTTGTTGAGAAACACTTCTTTGAGGGCAACGGGCTCATCATTGTCGGTGCGCACACCTACATATATAAGCAGGCCGTTTTTCTCCTGCACTTCTTCGACCGTCATGGTCCAGTCTTCGTGACTGGTGATCTGATCGCCCACATTGAAGCTGACCCGGGTGACCGGCGCCTCTTCTTTGGCATACATGCGGTTTTCACCGGTAGCCGGAAACAACAGGGTAACCATGCGTCCTTCAACAGCAACGACAGTCCCCAACCCCAGATCCGTCTCTGTATCACTAATCCAACGCTGGCCAAGTGCAAAAGGCATTAAACTCTCCAAAGCCCAAGAGTGTGTGAATCGCAAAGGGGCGCTATGTTACCCGAAGGCGTGACCTCGATCACCATGCATATAGATGTAGAGAGACCAAATCGCCACAACCTTGATCTGCTCCCGCCGCCACGCCATCTAGAGGATAGCGAACTCGTCAAACGGGTGTGTTATTGCAGGATAAATGCGCTTTTTGGGTGATTAGTGAACGGTTGAACCAGAAATTCGAATTTAATTCGAAAACACCCTTGCAAGCGTGATCCAGATCCCTATAATGCGCCCCTACCAGCACGGCGGAACACGCCAACCTGATGAGCCAGCTTCCTTGTGAAGTCGGCGCCGAAAGAAAAGCGAAAATAATCGCTTGACTTTCGAAGTGAGAAGCGTAATATGCGCCTCCTCAGCGCGACAAGCGTGACGCTCTTTAACAATTTGAATCAAGCAATCTGTGTGGGCACTCACAGCATCGAACATCAAAAACAATTTTTGATTTTCAATGTCTGGTGAAGTGACCAAGACGATTTCTTAGT